>JAFMDO010000034.1 GCA_017857245.1 Pontimonas sp. | reverse complement strand
ACACCATTCCTGGACGTTTTTGGGATGAGCCTGGAGGATTTCTACGCTTCGCTTGCCCAGTATCCGGCAGTGGCGAGTGGTGAAGACTGGTTTGAAGGAACCGTAGTCGACGCCTCGGCTGTTATGCCAAGCAAGGGTTTGACTCTGGAGGAGATCCTGCAGCCCGCCAACTAGCGGTGCGGTAGGAGCGCGGGGTACCTCAAACATCAGCGGGGATATAGTTAAATTTATGCGCCTTTTTTTGGTTTTCAAGAAAATCAACATTTACTGACAAGCGAGCAGATCGTGCGCGGGAAACGGACTTGGGTTGGTCTTTCCCTTGGAATTGCTGCCACGTTGGTGTTGGCCAGTTGCGCGAATATAGAGGACTCAGAAATTCAGCACCGTGGCGACGACTTGCCGACACTGACAAGCAATCTACCTGCTCCACGAGCAGAAGGTTGCACGGTCGGATTGGACGCCTCTGAAATAGATGCAAAGAGTTTCGTGAAAGATTACGAGGAGTTGTATTTTTACAACGCCTACGAACGTGACGACTTCGCAATCGTGTCTGATGATGGCAGTAAAACTCGGATTGGTCCCTACAATTACTGGCTTTTTGAAGCTTCCCTCGAGTATTTCAATGCTTTCCGGCCTTCAAGTTCTCGGGAGGTTTCCCTTACCGACAAGGTGGTGACCCCGGAGGACTTGGATTTGATTGTCGATGCGCTTTGTAATATCGAGGATGGAACCGGAAACCTTCGCCAACTGAGCGTTGCAGCCCAAAACGCGGTCGGCGGGATTTCAGATTTTGGCGGCATGGCAATCAATACCCCCAATTTTCCCTTCATCGAAACAGGCCGGACGGTCTTGGAGGCCCCCAGCCCGGCGGGACTTGAGCACTACACAAAATACATAACGGGTGGTGGGATAATTATTGTCGGGGGCGAAAATGTTCCTGATGGAGCCCTCCTGGCCTCGCGGGACTATGTCGAGTACATGACTTCTGTGACGCCCATGTGGCGACAAATTTTCAGGGACTACAGCGTTCGGATTTCCCTCTTCGGGGACTCTTCGAGCGAACTTCCGGAATTCCCTAACATTGACGAGCCTGGTGGGTTTGCCATGGGAATTTCGGACACTGCAATGACTGCAAGCTACAAGTGGCTTTGCTTTCCGGGCAACGTAGACATTGGTGGAAACCCCGTCATTCACGAATTGGCTCACACTATCGAGCACATAATCTTTGAGGATCAGAACGATACCTACTTTTTTTCGCGTATCGGCCCAATGGCTGAGGCAGCCATCAGCCGCGGAATATATGGGGACTACGAGCAGAACCTTTCAGAAGGAGAAGAGCAAAACCGGAGCCATCTCATTGGTGAGTATTGGGCGCAGTCCGTTGAGGGCTACATCATGAATGGCGGTCCAGATTTCAAAAACTCTCATTTCTCGCACGAGTGGATCGAAGAAAATGACCCGGACATGTACGACTTGATAACGCGCTATTTCCCGAAAGAAGACTTTGCCTATGTGGAAACTTATTGCGTGGAATAGGGAATGACTTTAACTAAAACGCGCTTCACCGGTCTGCTTTTATCCCCTGCGTGAAACCGGGGGTTAGCGTTCACACAGCTGCGGGCGGGCTCCCTCCGGCAATCTGGGCCCTTTTGGCGGAATCTTGTAGTTCAAAAAAATGAGCGAATAACTCCAAATGTAACAACAGCCAGAAGGACCAATCCCCAGCGCTTCATCTCGCGCTTGGGGCCATTTTTTTCACCCATACAGTCCTCAAATCAAGCCGTTTCATTTCACCTCAAGTACACGCCGCAAACCCGAGTCTCCCACAATTTTAGCCAGGACAGGAGAGTGTCCGACGGAACACACGAGCGCTTGTTATCTTCGTTCACCGGTGGGCTAGGTTTTTTCCCACGAACCGACTTTTCCCGGACTTTCGTGAAGATTCGCAATGGTTCGTGACTCAGAAAAGTCGATTAAAACCTAGGCCGGAAAATGGTGGCGGAGTTTGCACTTGAAACTGGGGGGCAAGGGGTTGCCGGTTCACATCATGCTAGTCCGGCTTCTGATGTAGGGACCATTATTCGCGCTCGATCATCAATGCCAGGGAGGATTCGCTATAGCTACCGAGAGCAGTGTCCTGCCGTTTTTTCGCTCTAGGCTCCACGATTGTGCGATGGTGTTGAGACGCTGAGAACCCAGGCCAACGCCAGGCTCCGCCAAGGGGCCATTGCCGTCGTCCGTCATCGATACCTCGACCGTGTAGCGGGAAGAGAGCACTATGGAAATGTCGACGTTCTGTGCTTGGCCGTGAAGCACGGCGTTGTTGAGTCCTTCGCTCACAACTTCCGCCACTGCCGATGAAGTCGCCGGTTGGTCGCTCAATACCTGGGAGGCGCCCTCATCCAAAAGCCAACTCAACCCACACACACCATCCCATGCGTTAGCGAGGGATGCAAAAAAAGCGTGGATCTGGTCCGTCATAGCACCGGTGTGGATTCTTGCTAACGCCGATTCCAGCTTCGCAACCAGCCGAGAGACCTCGTCCTCGCTTGCCCCCGATTGCTGAAGTCGCAGACCTGTCGCTATGAGCGCACCCTGCAGTGGTCCATTCACCATCAGACCTGCCTGCCGTCGTAGGTGCCAAATCTCGGTTTTCAGCGTCGCAAGTTCGTCTTCAATTTCGCGTTGGTAGGTAGCTGTCTGCTCCAGTATTTCCTTTCGCCGCGCGTTAATGGCACCAACAATAGCCAGCGTGGGACCAGCAATTGCCGCCCCGATGACACTGTTTGGGAAGTTTGAAACTAAGCCCCAGGTTCCATAGCCCAGAAAATCAGGCGGTATCCGCCGGAGGGACTCGACAAGAAACTCGCAGAAAACCGCGCCCGCTGGAGCGAGAAATACGAGCCCAATCCCCGGATGAAGTTTCCACGATCTAGGTATAGAGACTCGCACGATGGCCAGTGCGGCCCAAAGCGCGAGGGTAATTGCGCCGGCAAACGTGAGTAGGTCTAAAGTCAGGGGGTTTTGGGGGCTTGCATCGCGGGCAATGGTTGCCGCCAGAAGACCGCCCACGAGGAGAGCGTATTGAGCAGGTAACACCGTGTACCGTAACGAAACCAAATTATTCCAGCTGAATGTCGTTGGGTCATCGGAATAGAGAAGACGGGGAGACTTCAGGCCGAAGCTAGTGTCGGCGATGAGCCGATGAGAGAAAGGCTTGATGACCTTGGAAATGGAGTGATGGATATCCGCGATCAGGCCGTTAGTGCTTTCGGCTGATGGGGATGCGGACTTGAGTAACGAGATCACCCGCTGCACCGCGGGAAGTACGATAGCGTCCAGTTGTTTTGCGATGTCCTCCTGGCCTGCCCTGCGCCTAGAGGACGACTCTGTGCGCATGCTAGAAAGTCGATTCTTTTGAACCGCTAGCGCATGTATCGCCGCCTTCGCGGGCGCCAACGGAGCCATGAGAGCAATGGAGAGCAATGCTGCACTCATCGTGAGCGCAAGGGTCTCGGGATAGAGACTGAGTACCCCCCTCAATGATTGCGTGGGGTCAGCGACGCTACGACTCCACAAAGACGCAGCGGGAATCATCGTGTAGGTGGCTACTGCGATAAACGAGAGCACAACCGGGTGGGAAGCCATGGTGGACAGCAGCTTCCCAGCCGTCATGATTGCCACTGCAATAACAAGTCCACTCAATTCCCACAGGAGTGGCGAAAGCTCGGAAAATGGAGCCTCAGCGAAATTGGCGGTGGGTCGCGTGACAAGTTTGAAAACTGTGAAAAACGGGATGAAAAGCCACGGAATCAGGCCTGAGAACACTGAGGAGGTCCGCATTATGATGGAAGTCCTTCAAGAACAACGCTCGCGGAATCGACGCGAGCTTTCTTCCTGTTCAACATGATGTCGGCTCGGGCGTCTGGAATGCGATGCATCACCGTGTCGAGGGTCCGGAGGGTCTTATTCTGGTCGCGGGCGACCTCAGTGGGTGTCGGTCCTGCCTCAATCCGGAGAACCCGGTGAAATTGAATCTTCGTCAGTCGCGATGAGATCAGGCGCTCTTTGTTGACCGCGCGAGCGCGATGGCCGGGGGGCAAGTAACGGTCTAGAACGTGGCTGACCGCACGGGTATTGCATAGGCCCAGTTTGCTGGAATGCGCGGCGTTTGGCGGCCGACCCGAGAGTGTCTTCACGCCGCTTTCGCCTTCCGAAAATCTTGGGCGGTGAGGGTTGTTTGGTTCTCTCCCGAGATCGATATCCGCAAGCTCCACACCCGGGTCAAACCTTTCACGTGTTTTCCTAGTCGAAGCCACCGTCGCTGCTCCTGCGCCCCCCAGGATACCAAGAACGCAGCCGTCCATGACTGCCGCACGCTGCTGATCAAGTCCCGGACCGGGGAGTGCTGCTATTTCGAGCGCCCAGATCAAGATTTTTGCGAGGTAATGACCAAAATCAATTTTCTCTATCGACTGGCATCCGAGCCCAAGATTTCGAGAGCGGCCATCGCGGCGTTGTGTCCACCGATGGCGCTCACGCCGCCTCCGCGCCGGGAACTAGATCCCGCGATGAGGGCACCGGGAATACTGGAGCTCACACCCCAACGCTGCGCGGGGGAGTGCAGTGGGGCGTGATCTGGAGGGAAGGGCATCTCTAAAGGCTCGTGGAAGATATTGCCTCCGGGCAGTCCCACCGTATTCTCCAGGTCAAGGGTTGTCTTGGTCTCGATACAGACCTGTCCGTGGGAATCCCGCATCATGCAGTCCTCGATGGGTTCATCAAGAACGCTGTTGAGCGAGGCAAGAACCCGAGATTCAAGTTCGGAACGCACGCTCTCAGGATCCCGGTCCGCAATCAGAGAATGCGGAACATTCAGGGCGAAGACAGTCAAAGTTTGCGCCGGGCCTGCCTGTAATTCGGAGCCGAGAATACTTCTATCGCTCAGGGTGTGACAGTAGATCTCACAGGGAATAACATCGGGAATCTGGCCTGAACGCGCCTGTGCCAAAGACGAAGCAAGTTGACTGGCGGACTCATTGATGTGGAAGGTGCCGCCAAAAGCCTCTTCGGCAGTCACGCTGGTGTCCGCAAGACGGGGCAATCGGGTCAGCATCAGATTGACTTTCACCTGCGCGCCTTCAGGCTTCACCGCGGGTGTGGGAAGCTGAGCAAGACGGTGGAGGGTATCCCGGGAGACTCCCGCGATGACAAGACGCGCATTCACCCTCGACTCCACGCCATTGCAAACATATTCAACGTGGGATTTTGGAACGATCAGGGTCACCCGAGAGCTAGTCGAAATGGTGACGCCGGCATCCCGTGCCGATTTTTCCAGTGCCGCACTCACTGCGCCCATACCGCCCACAGGAACGTCCCAGTCACCTGTTCCCCCACCGATGACGTGATAGAGGAAACAGGCATTTAGCGCCGGGTCGCTATCGGTCTCGGGGAAGGTTCCAATCAGGGAGTCTGTGAGGACAACACCGCGAACAACGTCATGGGTGAAGGTGTCCTCAACGAGCCTGATGATAGGAGTGTCAATAAATCGCTCAAACAGCCCCCGACCGGGCGCCGCCTTGTCCAAAAGGGTCCGGATTTCGTGTTCCCTGAGCAGGGGTTGAGTCATGGTGGGAAACAGGGTCGACGCCACAATCTCTGTGTCGCGGTAAAACTCCACCCATCTCTCATAATCGTCGCCGGCACCAATCGCCTCAAAGGATTCGCGGGTGCGTTGCGAATCCATCGAATCGATGAGCAAACCCAAATCTTTCCCCGGGAGAGGAGTATAGGAAGAGTATCGACGTCGAATCAGCGAGATATCTAGCCCAAGGTCATCTCTAATGTGTTGGGGCATCAAACTCACCAGGTACGAGTATCGAGAAAGCTTGGCCTCGACACCGTCAAAGGATTGGGCGGATATTGCAGCTCCTCCCACCCAGGGCTGACTCTCTAACACGGCCACCGAGTAACCCGCGCGGGCCACATACGCCGCTGCGGCAAGTCCGTTGTGTCCGCCTCCGACCACCACCACGTCATACTCTTGACCAGGATTCATGCCCACAGCCTAGATCCTGGCTCCCGCAACAATTCTGGCGGACGCATAAGGATTTACCACGGCATCGGAATGTCTCTGATGGGTTCGGCATCGTCGGGGATAGCCGGTAGGGGGATCTGTCCCGCCCTGATGCAGAGCCATTTCAACTGCGTGGGACTCTCCGGTGTGCAACGCCAGGTGCGCATGACACCGGGTGAAACCTGGACGATGGTCCCCGCTTGGACATCGATAACGTCGTCGTCGAGACCCATTTGCCCTTCGCCTTCGAGGAAGACAAAGACTTCCTCGAGTATCGAGTGGCTGTGCCAATACCCCGCCTCTTCGCCTGGCTCATAGGCCGTCGCAGACATCCCAATGACTTCACCCTTGAGTTCGTGATCGACCACTCGCCGACCATTTCGGGTTGTTTCTGGCACAAACCCGCCAAAGTGGTCCCGCCAAGAGTCGAGGCTTCCGATTTCGGTCACGCTGTAGTCCGTCATAGTTGCCCAGTGTAACTTTTCTGCTCGAGCGACTGGTCCTTGTGGATACCTCAAAAGCTCCTTGTGGCGCGACTGTCTCACTGCGCCTCCCGCGGGAACCGGCCCAGAGCTGATTAGGGCAGGGGCGGGCGGGCAAGCAATGCCGAGCCTTCGAGGGTGAATGCCCCCGCTGAAAAAGGAATCAGCATGGTGGAACCCGGTGCGAGATGGTGGTTGCCACCCTTCGTGGTGAGTTGAACGGACTCGTTCAGGGCAATGACAATGCCGAATCCCGCATCGAAATGCTCACGTTCTTCCACTTTGTCGAGTCGGAAAAACCGGCTGGCCTCGGGGGGTAGGGAATTTCCCTGTGTGACTCTCCGTTGGATCAGAGCCTCCACGTTCTCCTCTGATCGCTCGGTTCGCTCCACGGCGGTGAGGGCAAGGTCAAATCCGAGGCCCAGGTGGCCATCTTTTGCTCCATCAAGATCAAAATTTTCCCATTCGAGAAGGATTGACAAGTCCTCCGGCTCCTGAACTTCCGCGAGCAGGATGCCAGCACCAATGGCGTGGAGCACTCCGTGAGGCACGAATATGCAATCGCCTGGTTCTACCGTGATTTCGTGCATCAGAGAGAGCAACGCGTCGATGTTTTGGGTCTCGACGAAGGATTGGAGCTCTGCATCGCTCAAGTCGCGAGTGAGGGACAGATATACCGTGCCCGGGCTCAAGATAAACCAGGCCTCTGCTTTGCCATGCAACGCTGAGACGTGAGTGGCAGCAAACTCCCCATCGGGGTGCGCATGCACCGGGAGCCGCTGCCCGGCATCCAGTAGCTTCACCAGAAGCATTGAGTCGTGACCGAAGCGTTCGAGGTGCGCTGATCCAAGCCACTCCAGCGGGTTGCTCTCGAGCGCATCGGCGAGAAGCTCGCCATTCTCGAGCCGGGTCATACCCTCAGGTGCTTTCCCTCGCACGCTTGTTGTGGAACCCACCCAATCTTCGGGAGTGTTTGGTTGCACATCGTGGGAACCTCGGAACTCAGCAATCTGGGCTCCGCCTTGGTAAAACCTTGCAGGAGGCTGGTTTGCGGGCAACAAGATGGGTTTCATCGGTGGTCCTTTCTGACGTTTCGCTCGAAAATATCGGCAAGGGATTTATCAAGCTCCATGACCTTGGCGGGAGTGGCCCGCTCCCCGCTGATGACAGCTGCGGAGCAGGCGATGGCGAGGGCTGCGGACTGCGCAGGTGCGGCGCCTTGGGAGAGCCCAAACAGCAAGCCCGCTGTGCTGGAATCTCCAGCTCCATTGGTTGTCACCGTGTTCTCGACTAGCAGCGGAAGCAGGCTGAGTGATTGGTCTGCCCAGGTATCTGCAAGCGGCGCCAATAACGTGCCACCTTCTTTCAACCGGTCTTTTGAGGCTGTCCTGAGATGAAGTCCGTGTGCGCCGGCCGAAATCACCACAACCGCCACCCCGTAATCGAGCAGCCGATGAGCGAGGCGGTCGACCAGCGCGGGAGAGTATTCTTCCTCGATTCCCCAGGCAGAAGTGAGGTCATCAAGGCTGGGCGTGACGATATCGCTGTGAGAACAGGCGGAGGCCAGAATCACATCCCAGTCGAGTGTCCCGACTGCGGAGTTTGGGTCGACCACCGCAAGGTCAAGTGAAGAGGTGACACCAGCAGATTGCACCCGCGATAACAGGTCCGTGAGTTTTCGACCGCCCTCTGCGAGCACTCCGGGGAGAAGAGGTGGGTAGCCCACGTGAACCACAGTGTGGCCAGCGGGTTCGACTCCCCGCCCGTCAAAGTCAGAGTTGGCGCCGGTGTGATGCCAAAAAGTTCGATCGCTGCCACGTTGTTCGATGACCAGGCTGTAGGAGGTCGTGCGGTCGCTCGATATCGCCAGTTGAGGGTTGGCAAAACCTTTCGCGTCAAGTTTTTCGCGCAAGAGGCCGCCGAGTTCGTCATCGCCAATGGTCGCGTAGGGGACAACCACAGCGCCGAGGTCGGCTAGGACTCCACCGGTGTTTGCGACACAACCACCCAGGGTTACGGACAGCGGGCCAACATCAAAAAGCGATCCCGGATCGATTTGCGCTCTGTCAGCCTGGAGTGGCGTGATGTCAAGGCACAAGTGGCCAGCAACAGCAATCGAGTGCACGCTTTCCCCTTACGTTCCAGGCACTTACCGTCTCTTCGGCGCCCGGTTAGACAAAATTATCCAGACAAAGATACTCTGACACAAACGCCGACCGGCGTGGAATGTCGCTGGATTCACCCCCAAGGAGTCGTCATCACCATGTCACAATTTCGCCTCAACAGGCTCTTTAACTCGGTTTCCGGCAGAGCCCTCGATGTTGCTGCTGACCACGGCTTTTTCGGTGAATCGAGCTTTATCAGCGGTATTGAAGACATGGATGCGGTGATTGCCACACTCGTGGGTGCGAATCCCGATGCGGTGCAGCTAACGGTGGGCCAGGCAAAGCTTCTTCAAAATGTGCCCGGCAAACAGAAGCCCGCTCTGGTGCTCAGAACTGATGTGGCGAATGTGTACGGCAGCCCACTGGATGAGTACCTGTTCAGCCACCACTTCCCCACGGCAATCGAAGAGGCTGTTCGCCTTGATGCGGTGGCGGTCTGTGTCAATCTGATACACCTGCCAGGCCGCCCGGAGATCCGGGAGGCAAACATCCGATCCATCATGGCGTTGCGTGATGATGCGCGAAGGTTTGGAATGCCGCTGATGATTGAGCCTCTCGTGATGAAAGATAACGGCCAAAAGGGCGGCGGATACATGGTCGATGGAGACACCGACAAAATTGTTACGCTCGTGCGCCAGGCAAAGGAGCTGGGCGCGGACCTCATCAAGGCAGATCCGACGGACAACGTTTCTGATTACTCAAAGGTCATCACCGTTGCCGGTGATGTGCCGGTTCTCGTTCGCGGCGGCGGACGAGTCGATGACCGCACTCTTCTCGAGCGCACCGTCGCGGTTCTTGAGCAAGGAGCCAGCGGAATCGTCTATGGAAGAAACATTGTTCAACACCCCAACCCCGCGGGAATCACTGCAGCGCTAATGGCAGTTCTGCATAGGGGAGCCAGTGTTGACGAGGCCCTTGCCATGATTGAAGAGAGCCGCCTGTGAGTGCCAAGCGAGTCAATGTCGCCATTATCGGAGCCGGCTTGATGGGTCGTGAGGTTGCAGCCGCTATCCAAAGGTGGCCAGCGTTGATTGACCACCCGGTGCGTCCCAGACTGACTGCTGTGTGTGACATCAACGAATCGGCACTGGACTGGTTCGATGAGATTGATACCGTCACGACGAAAGTCACGGACTACAAAGACCTCCTTAGCGATGCATCAATCGATGTCATTTATGTTGCTGTTCGCCACGATCTTCATGAACGAATCTATTCCGACGTCATCGCAGCAGGGAAGAGCTTGCTCGCCGAAAAACCATTTGGTATTGATCAGTCTGCTGTCGAAGCGATCCTGGCAGCCGTTGAAAAGCACCCCGAAAGCTTCGTGAGATGTTCCAGTGAGATGCCATTTTTTCCTGGCGCCCAAATGGCGATCAATTACGTTCTAAGTGGGGCTCTGGGAACAATCGTCGAGGCTCGGAACAGTTTCCTCCACGCCAGTGACATCGACAGAACCAAACCAATTGGGTGGAAGCGTCAGAACGAGTTTTGTGGCGAGGCGGGTGTTCTCAACGACCTAGGAATGCACACCTGGCACGTGCCGTTGCGGCTGGGCTGGGCGCCTGAGAGCGTGTATGGAGTGTTTCAAAATATCGTGCAGAAGCGCCCGGATGCCGAAGGTTCGTTGGTCGAGTGCGACACGTGGGACAACGTCACCCTCCATAGCTGGGCCCACCACGAGGGCGTTCGCTTCCCGCTGACCACTGAGACTAAGCGAATTGATCCGGGCGAGAAAAACACCTGGGTGTTCGAGGCTAGTGGGCTTGACGGGTCGGTGCGATTCAGCACAAAGAACCCCAAGTCGGTGGAGATTTTCGCGGCAGCTGATATTCCGGGGCATGGACGCGAGCAGGTGTGGCAGCAGATCGATTCGGGCAGTCAGTCTGTATGGCCCACCGTGACAGGCCCCAATTTTGAGTTCGGGTTCTCGGATTCAATCCTTCAAATGTGGGCTTCATACCTTGCAGAACGGGAGGGCCTGCTGGGAGAACGCTTCGGGTGCGTCACCCCGGAGCAAGCTGCCGCTACACATTCGATTTTTCGGGCCGGGATGGACTCCCTCTCGCGCGGTACGGCGACGAAGCCTTTGTGAATTACGCTGATAACCACAGCGGTCAATTCACCGCTGAAAAAATTGCTGTGGTCAGCCAACGAGGTCTCTTCAGGCGTGGGCGCGGCAAAATCGAGATTTGTGGCAAGGCGCCACTAACAGATTGGGCGGGTGTGCCAGGTGGTTGAAAAAGAACTCAGAGTCGGTGTGGTGGGCGCTGGTGTGATGGGCTCCGGCCACGTCGAGTACCTGTCCCAGGACATTCCCGGAGTTACGGTCGTCGGGCTGGCTGAACCGAACGAGGACTTGAGGAATGCGCTGCTGCAACGATGGAACCTGAGTTGTCCAGGATTTGATTCTTTGGAGGAGATGCTGGACACGGTCTCCTTGGACGGCGTTGTGATCGCTTCACCGGATCGTTTTCACGCCGAAAGTATCAAACTGTGTCTGTCTCGAAAGATTCCCGCGCTATGCGAAAAGCCTTTGGCTCAATCTCTTGATGATGGCGAAGAACTCTCCCAACTGGCGCAAAAGTCGCTCACAGAGATGGGGAAGCCCCTGATTCACCTGGGTTTCATGAGGCGATTTGATCCTCCCCTTGTCGAGGTGAAAAACATCATTGGCTCCGGGGAGCTCGGGCAGGTGTTGTATGTGAACGCCTCCACGCGGAACGTGTCATCGCCTGGCATCAAGAGTGAGGAGCTTCTCACGAACATCGCGATTCACGAGGTTGACACGATGCGGTGGCTACTCTCCGATGAGTGGTCGGATCTCACCGTCTTGAAGGGCCGGCCCACCTCCGTTGCGCCGGATGGCCTCCAGGACCCCATCGTTCTCACCGGCGGAACTGTCAACGGAGTCGTGATTGTTGCTGACATATTTGCTAATAATTCCTACGGTTACGACGTTCGATGTGAACTGACTTTCGAAAGAGGTGTGGTGAGAGTGGGTATTTGGGGTGACGTCACGGTGGTAAGAGACCATCAACACCCCGCGCACCCTCCGTTTGCGCTGGGCGAAAACTGGATGGCACGTTTTCGGCAGGCCTATGTCAACGAACTTGTGGAATGGACTGAAACGCTTCGGGGCAAACCCTCATCAGATCTGGCGACGGTGGAGGACGGTCTCCGCGCGCTTCAGGTACTGGACTGGGTTAGCTCGGAGAGCTAGGGTCCCAGAAGTGAGGGGCGCGAGCCGACCTGGCGAGAGATTTCTTCTGCCACCTCAAGATTGGTAACAATCTCTGCGTGAGTATGAACGGGTGACTCAGTCAAGCCTTGAGCAACGTAGTAGGCAAACCATTCGGCTTGATAGAAAAGACCGGAGTGACCCTTGACCTCTGAGCCATCACTCCAACTCTTTTCGGTTTTATACAGTTCTTTGTCCGAGAGTTGCAGTGTTGTCGGAACAAAGAACGGGTGCTCTAGCGTGAGGGCCAGGTTTTCGCCGGAGACGGTTGCCTGACAGGGGAAACTGGCCACCCCCGAAATCACCAGCGTCGCCGTCTGGCCGGTGGGGTAATCGAGGCGGACAAGTGAGCCCTCATCGAGTCCGTCTGGGGTGCAGGTCCC
>JAFMDO010000033.1 GCA_017857245.1 Pontimonas sp. | reverse complement strand
ATTGGCGGAGGGCGCGGGATTCGAACCCGCGAGACATTTCTGCCCACTAGTTTTCAAGACTAGCTCCATCGGCCGCTCGGACAGCCCTCCGCAGAAGATTCTAGGGCACCTAGCTTTTGACGGGGCTTGGCAAACCTGCAAGCGCCTGGGCAACGCCATCAGCCATAAAGTCTCCGACCGTTTCGGTCGAGTGAATCAGTACTTCTTCCGGCGCTTGACCCATGCCAACAGCCCTGCCCTGCTGGGCTGCCCACTGCAACATTTCGATGTCGTTTCGTCCATCCCCGACGGCCATAACGCGGTCTAGGTCAAAGCCCAGTAGTCCACGAACCCGCTCGAGTGCAGTGGATTTGTTGACACCTTCTGGGGCGATATCCAGCCATGCGGTCCAACCGACCGTGTAACTCACCTGGTGAAGCCCCATGTCTTCGACGCGGGCGAGAAAATCATCGATTTCATGCCCCGGGGCGATGACGACAACGCGGGTGGCGACGGTGGTGAGAAGTTCTTCAAAGGTGACTTGTTCACTGAGTGCATCAAGTGCACCTTCTGGGAACCAGTCGGTGTATCGGTAGAGACCGGCTTCGTCTTCCACGGCATAGTGAGCTTCGGGAAGTCGTTCCTTAATTCTGGTCAACACCGGGGTGGGGTCGAAATGCTCCACATGGCACTTGCGGTACCCCGAGGGTGCGGTGGTGTCGCGTTTGAGGGTGATGGCGCCGTTAGAGCAGACCACGTACTCGGGCGTGATGTCCAACCGATCCAAAATGGGAATAGTCATCGACACTGATCTCCCAGTAGCCAGTGTTACTTCGTGGCCGTTGTCGCGCGCAGAGCGGACGGCCTCGATAATCGCTGGGGCCAGAGTGCCATCTTCGTGCAAGATGGTGCCATCGATATCCAAAGCAACAAGCCACGGGGAAAAAGTCATAATGCCCTATGTCTACCAGCCAGCAATTAGGCGGGGCTGAGAGTGGTCATGCCCGCCATATAGGGGTGGAGCGCTTCGGGAATGATGACCGAGCCATCGGACTGCTGATGGTTCTCAAGTATGGCCACTAGCCACCTTGTGGTGGCTAGTGTGCCGTTCAGTGTTGCCACAGGTTGCGTGGGACCGTCTGCCTCTGGGCGGTAGCGCACATTGAGCCTGCGGGACTGGAAGCTGGTGCAATTTGAGGTGGAGGTGAGCTCCCGGTAGGCGCCCTGGCTGGGAATCCACGCTTCAATGTCGTATTTCCTGGCAGCACTTGAGCCAAGATCGCCGGCGGCGACATCAATGACCCGGTAGGGCAAACCCAAGGCCTGCAACATCTGTTCCTGCCACCCCAGCATTCGGAGGTGTTCTGCTTCTGCGTCGGCTGGTTCGATGTAGGTAAACATCTCTAGCTTCTGGAATTGGTGCACCCGGATAATGCCTTTGGTGTCTTTCCCATACGAACCCGCTTCCCTGCGATAACAGGTGGAAAGCCCGACATATCGAAGCGGCCCGTTTTCTAAGTCAATAATTTCGTCGCTGTGATAACCGGCAAGCGCGACTTCACTTGTTCCGGTGAGATACAGGTCATCCTCACCCAGGTGATAGACCTCATCCGCGTGCTCGCCGAGGAACCCTGTCCCTTTCATCACCTCTGGCTTCACCAAGGTGGGCGGAATCAGCGGGATAAAACCATTTTCCACCGCTAGTTTCAGCCCCAGCTGCATCAATCCCAGCTCTAAGAGTGCGCCAGCGCCCTTGAGAAAGTAGAAGCGCGAGCCTGACACCTTGACGCCGCGTTCCATGTCGATAATGTCGAGGCTCTCGCCCACATCAAGGTGGTCTTGTGGATCGCCATCAAACGTAGGCGGGGTTCCGACCTCTCGCAGCGTGACGAAGTTTTCTTCCCCGCCGGAGGGAACCCCCTCCAAAACCACATTGGGCAGTGCGCCAAGCGCTGTGGCGGCCTGTTCTTCCGCCACAGAGGCCAGAGCACTGGCCTCTTTGACCTTCTGGGACAGCTCTTTCACCTCAGCGAGGAGTCGCTGTCTTTCGTCCCCTGAGGCTTTCGCCACATCTTTTCCAAAAGCGTTTTGTGAGGCCCGAAGTGATTCAAAGTGGGCAATCGCATCACGGCGGTGCTGATCAGCAGCGATGGCAACGTCAACCAGGCTTTCCTCGCCACCGCGCTGACGGAGGGACTGGCGCAGAAGCTCGGGGTTTTCGCGCAGAAGAGAGAGGTCAATCACCCCTCTAGTCTGTCACGCTCACTCCGCTTGACCCTGGCGCAGACGCGCAATCCAGTGGCGAGCTTCCTCAAACGCTTCATCGCTGTTCTTGGTTGAGACGCTCGGGACATGGCCGTTTGCTCTGGGGTAGGAACCCAAGAAGATCACATTGGGGCTGAACCGGCGCAACCCCATCAAGGCATCAGCCACCCGTTCGTCCTCGATGTGTCCATCGAGATCAATCACAAATCGGTAGCGGCCCATCGAATCTCCAATGGGCCGGGATTCCAACAAACTCATGTTCACGCCACGCGTGGCGAACTGCTCCAGCATTTCCAACAAGCGCCCCGCTTCATCATCGGGAAGCTCAGCAATGATGCTGGTCTTGTCCGCCCCCGTGCGCTGTGGGGGTGCCCCGCCTTTTCGCACCAAAACGAAGCGGGTGTGAGCATCGGGGTTATCCCCGATATTTTCCGCGAGGATCGAAACATCTGCTTGCTCGGTAATTCCTGGGGGAGCAATCGCCGCATCGGCGAGATCCCCGTCTGTCACAGAGAGTGCTGCTTGAACATTGGAGGCAGCGGGGACATGACTATGGCGGGGCAGGTTCTTTTCCAACCATCCCCGGCATTGCGCATAGGCAACCTGGTGGGCGGCAACAGTCGTTACCGTGTCGAGGGAAACACCGGGCGTGGTGGCGAGGACAAACCGCACCGGGACCATATATTCCCCGACCATGCGGAGTTCGGGCGCTAAGGCCAGGGCATCCTGGGTTGCACTAACGCCACCTTCAATGCTGTTTTCGATGGCGATCATCGCGTACGTGCTGCGGCCGTGCAGGACGTCATCGAGGGCTTCACCGACGTTGTTGACGCTCACCCATTCACCCTTTTCGGCACCGGAGACTTGCTTAAGTGCTTCCCAGGTAAAGGTCCCTGCAGGACCTAGGTAGCTGTAGCGAAGGGGCTCGGACATTCCCAAAGTCTAGTGAAACCTTGTCCCCCCTTGGGTGGTGGCAGACTGGAACGCGATGGAAGGACCCCATGGCCTCGCACCACCGCTTTGATGACATCACCGTTTCGGACCTGGTTGCTCAGGGCAGCATGAAATGGACCAGGAATCCCGGGCATTTGTCCGCATTTGTGGCAGAAATGGATTTTGGTACGGCCCCGGTCATCACCGAGGCGCTCCACGACGCCATTGATAAAGCACAGCTGGGCTATTTACCCCCCGGGGTGAAGAGCGACATGGCTGAGGCCACCAGTGATTACCTGTCCTCGCACTACGGCTGGGCCATCCCTGCTGAGCAGATCTATCCCACCGCTGATGTGTTGAGTGCTTTTGACCTCGTGCTGGCGCGTTTTTCCACACCCGGATCCGCGGTAATTCTTCCCACCCCGGCCTACATGCCCTTTCTGACGATTGGGCCCGCCAGGGGACATCAGGTTATTCAGGTTCCAATGATTGCTGGTCCTTCTGGCCGCGCGGAGATGGATCTCGAAGCAATCGGTCGGGCGTTTGAAGCAGGGGCCGAAGTGTTTATTCTCTGCAACCCCCACAACCCGCTGGGTCGGGTGTATTCACAAGAAGAGCTCGAAGCCTTGGCTGTCGTGGTGGAGACCCACGGCGGACTGGTGTTCTCTGATGAAATTCATGCACCGCTCACTCTTGAAGGCCACCGCCACATCCCCTACGCATCCTTATCCGAGGCCACCGCGAATCACACCCTGACGGCGACTTCTGCTTCGAAGGCCTTCAATATTCCGGGCCTGAAATGTGCACAACTCATTGCGTCTAGTGCTGCCCACCAAGAATCCCTGCGCGAGGTGGCGTTCATGGTCTCCCACGGCAGCGCAACACCGGGTGTGATGGCAAACACCGTGGCCTACCGCGCGGGTGGGCCCTGGCTTGCCGATGTTCTGGGCTATCTCGACACCAACAGAACACTTCTGGGTGAGCTTTTGGCCACCCACATCCCCGCCATGGGTTACACCCCGCCCGAGGGCACCTACATTGCCTGGATTGATGCCAACGGTTTGCCCGATATCAAGGGGGATCGATCGTGGGCGCAATTTTTCGCCGATGAAGCCCAGGTTGGCTTGACCGATGGGGCGCTGTGTGGCGAAGCGGGCGTGGGTCATCTCCGTTTGATGCTGGCAACTCCTGGCCACATCCTGGAAAAAATCATCCTCGCGATGGCTGAAGCGCTCAAGGCGCCTTCGGCATAATCTGGCTCTATGGATATCACCCACGAACCAGACCAGCACAGATACGTCTTGAGCGAAGATGGCGAATTCCTCGGTGAAGTCGAATATGACCGCCAAGGCGACACACTGCACCTCGTCCGCGCAGAGGTTCCCGCAGAGAAACGCGGTCAGGGCCGAGGGATACCCCTGGTCAGGGGTTCACTCCAGGCCATCAAGGATGAAGGAGGGCTCAGCGTGGTTCCGGTGTGCCCCTACATCGCCAAATACATGATGAAGAACCGCGAGTTCGAGGGCTTGCTCGTCTAACGCCTGGGCAAAACAATGGGCCGAAGTGGATTCCCCGCAACGTCAATATCGACCTCAAGCCCATAGATTCTCGACACTCGCTCCGAGACAATCACTTCACGCGGAGCACCGATTGCTTCCAATCTCCCACTATCGAGCATGGCGACACGATCGGCGTATCCCGCTGCCACAGACAAATCGTGAACCACCACCACCACGGCGCGACCCTGGTTGGCGATATCCCTCACCGTGGTCATCACACTTTCTTGATGCTTCAAATCCAATGCTGCCGTTGGCTCATCCAGCAACACCACGGGGGTGCGCTGGGCGAGCACGCGGGCGAGCGAGACCCGGGCGCGTTCTCCGCCAGAAAGCTGGTTAAACCTTCGCTCGGTCAGTGATTCCACATCTGCCCGTCCAAGAGCGTCAGCTATCGCTTCGTTGTCCTCCCCGCGGCTTGCCGTTCTCGACCAGGGGGCCCGGCCCATTTCTACAATTTCCCACACCGTGAAGGGGAACGACACTTGGTTTGATTGCATCAACACCGCGCGCAAGCGCGCGGCCTGATCTGGTCGGTACTTCGTGACATCAGAACCAGAAAGCAGAGCTGTCCCCGATGTGGCGGGGGTGTCGCCGGCCATGATCGAGAGCAGGGAGGACTTCCCTGCCCCATTGGGACCCACGAGGGCGAGCACTTCACCGGGGAAAACCTGGAGGGACACATTCTTGATGATGGCTCTGCCATCAAGAACAAGGCCAACAGATTGCACATCAATCATGGGTGACGCGTTCATCCTTAGGCCCACCCTCCGCTGCGGCGGCGCTGTTGATAGAGGAGGGCAAAGAAGAAAGGCCCCCCAACCAGGGCGGTCAACATACCAATGGGCAAATCAGCGCCCTGCACAATCGTCCTCGTCAACAAATCGGCGATCGCTAGGAGCGCCCCGCCCCCGACAGCGCTGGCAATCAACAGTCCCCGGTGAGAAGGTCCCAGTGCCATGCGGATGATGTGGGGAACAACCAGACCGACAAAGGCGATAATTCCCGCAAAGGCCACCGCAACGCCGGTCAAGAGTGCCACCAACACGATCGCAATGATCCGCAATTGCTCGACATCGACACCGAGATGGCGGGCGTTTCGCTCACCCAGTGCCAACAAGTCCAGTCGGTGGGCCATCAACACGGCCAACACCGTGCCAAGGATGAGCACCGGCAGAACAATCACCACTTCGGACCAGACAGACCCGGCAAGCGAACCAAGCTGCCAAAACACAATTTGCTCACGGCTTGCGGTGTCGGCCACAAAGAGAACAAAGGCAAGACCCGCTTGGGCAAAAGCATTAATGGCGATACCCGTGAGCAAGAGGGTGACCACCTCGGTTCGGCCGCCCGCTCGCGCGACCGCATACACCAGGAGCGTTGCTCCGAGCCCACCCAAGAAGGCGAGGAGGGCCACACCCCCTCCGGTTGCAGAAATCCCAAAGACAATCGCGGTGGAGGCACCCAGCGCTGCCCCGGAAGAAACTCCCACGACGCCGGGTTCTGCAAGGGGGTTTCCAAACACGGCTTGCATGAGCGCCCCTGCCACCGCAAGCGCTGCCCCCACCGCAAGCGCCATCACGATACGTGGGAATCTCACCACCTCCAAGGTGGCTTCAATAACGGGGTCCGCAGGCGCGAGTGAGGTGTTGAACCCCATCCATTTCAGAAGGGAGCCGATCACATCTCCCGGTGTGATGGCCAGTTGCCCCATAACTGCCGAGGCAATCACCGCACCCACCAAGACCGCCACAAGCGACAGGGACAGGATGACGCCGCGAAGGCGAATACGCCGATTCATGGGGGCAGGGATACTCACGGAACCCTGTTCAACCATTCCGGTGTGGCAAATTTTTCCTCCACCAGCTGCGAAACGCGCTCGCGTTCGCTTTCCGTGACGGTGCTTTCACTCAGGCCATAGAGGGAACGGAAGGTGGAGACGAGGTGGTCCTCAATTTCTGCTTTCGATAAGCCGGTGTGGGCTCTGAGGGGATCCACCCGCTTATTGGCCGAAGCAACACCCTTATCGGAGATCTTCTCTCGCCCAATCCGCAGCACCTCGACCATTTTGTCGCCATCCATGTCATAGGACATGGTGACGTGGTGCAACAGGGAACCGCTGCCGAGGCGTTTCTGCGCCGCACCACCAATTTTTCCGCTCGGACTGGTGATGTCATTCAGCGGCTTATAGGTCGCGTCAATCCCCAACCCGCGCAACGCCTGAATGACCCAGTCATCCAGAAAGGCGTAAGAATCCTGAAAGCTCATCCCAGCAACCAACTCCGCCGGTGCATAGAGGGAGTGGGTGATGGCGGTGCCGAGTTCCATAAACATCGCACCACCGCCGCTGACGCGTCGGACCACTTCCAGCCCGTGGGCCGCAGCGTTATCGGCATCGACTTCATTGCGAAGCGACTGAAAGCTTCCAATCACTACCGCTGGTTTCGCCCATTCCCACAAACGCAATGTCGGACCGCGTCGACCAGCGCCCACTTCTTCGGCTAACACCTGATCCATCGCCATCTGCTGCAGCGGCTCGAGCGCTTCGGGAGCAAGAAAGCCCCACGAGTAGTCGGTGAACCCTCGCGCACCCGTGAGTGCTCGGCGCACCACAACCCCGATCGCTTCTGGGGAAAAACCCATCATCACAGCTTCTGGGGGCAGCGCGGATCTGACCGCGGCGGCGATGTCTTCCGCGGAGGCGTGGGCAGAGAGCCCGGTCAACCCACGATTTATGTCTTCGAGTGCCTCATCGGGTTCCAGGAAAAAATCTCCCGCGAGGTGGACATTCGAAAGCTGTTGGTTAGCGACCTCCAGATCGATAACCACAAGCTTTCCGCCCGGGACCTTATATTCTGCGTGCACTTTCCAAGCCTAGGCGCTCGCCCCCGAGAGCCGGCTTTGCAACCAGGCCAGAAGGTCTCCGCGGACTTCTGCCTGGTTGATTTCGTTGAATATTTCGTGGCGTGCGCCGTCATAGATGATGACTTCAACATCACTGGCCCCCTGACGGAGGTAGGCGTCCGCTAGCTTCTTGACGCTCTTTTCCCCGCCTAAGGAATCATCTGAGCCGATCATGATCAGCGTCGGTATATCTGCGTTCAGTTTCTTGGGCTGTCCGATCAAACGCGCCGCGTCTATCGGCCCCAAAAGTTTCATCGTGTCGGCAACAAAAGTCATCGGGTCTTTCGCCCATGCCTCATGAACGGCAACATCTCTCGAGAGCCACTCGGCACCGATGGTGCCGAGGTGTTTGTGGCGAGAGTTCAAGTCACCAGCATTCATCGAGCCTGGCCAGCGATAGGCCGTGCCCGTGTGAATCATTCCTTCATAATCCGCAGCGCCACCCTGATTCAGAATCATCTGTCCCATAATCGACCCCCAGCTATGGCCCAGGAAATAGAGCGGAATACCGGGGCGCTCAGCCCGAATGAGCTTCGTGAAATCTCGCACCGAACGAAGTGTTGCTCGCATGCCGCCAGGTCCCAGCTTTCCCATCTTGGTCATATCCCCCGACCACTGCTCCACCCCGGTGGCACCGTGTCCGCGGTGTTCATTTGCCCACACTTCAAAGCCGGCTGCCACCAAGAAGTCAACCAGCGCTTGGTATCGCAGTGCGTGTTCACCAAGCCCATGGGCCAACTGGAGGATTCCCACCGGTGTCTTCTTCGGTGACCACCGATGGAAGTGGATGGTCACACCAAAGGAATCAACAAAAACTTCATCCGCGCGGGATTGTGAGGTCATGGGGTAATCGTAGGCGAAGGCAGCTTCATCTTTTGTGCTCAGTGCGAGTCCCGCAGAGGAACAACGGGCTTATGCGGCTGGGCCCAGAAGGTCGTGAGCGACCGTGGAATGAACAGCTTCGGTGTCGCTGGGGTGGTAAACACCAGCCAACACGTCTCGCTGCAGTCGGCTGAGTTCATGGGTTCGACGATAGGCACTTCCCCCCACCACGCGCATGGCACCATCCACAATGCTCCGTGCGGCTTCAACACTCTGGTGTTTCACGCCCGAGAGCAACCTGAACCAGTGATCGGGGGTTTCTCCTCCGGCATCCACCAGCAATGCATAGCGCTGGAGTTGGGGGGCAAGGGAATCAAGAGCTATGGCCATATCCGCAATCTGCCAGCGAATATCGGGGTCATCACTGTGCTGGGTCTGGGGGTCAAAGGCGGAGCCTTTGTTCCTTGCGCCCTCCACCGCCAGCTCTAGCGCGCGATCAGCAATACCGGCATACACACTGGACACCAGTAGCAAGAAGTTTTGGAACACCGCCACCGCAAAGGGGTCAGTGTTGTCGCCCACGGGAATTCTTCGCACCATTCGATCCAGGCGCACCCGGGCCTTCTCGAGTGTGGTCGTATAGCTCTGAGTCGCTCGCATTCCCAGGGTGTCCCAGTCCGGGGTGTTTGACCATCCTGCCTGGTCACGATCAATAAAGCCGTGGACCATGTCCTCGCCTAAGCGCCCCAGTAGCGACAGCCTGGTCCAGGCAGGAGAGAGGGAGACAAAAATCTTGGTGCCAGAGAACTCAAAACCCTCCGCTGTTTCTTCCACCACGGTGGTGGAGTCAGCCAGCACCCGGGAATTACCGCGCTCACTCACCCCAAACGCAAACAGCTCGCCCGCAGCGCCCTCCTCGAGAATCCACTCAAACTGTGTGAATCCCTGTGCCACCATGTCCCGTGCGACCCCCATCCAGGTCAGATGCATCCCCACGCCCAGCGCTGTCGCCGGCGCGTGGGCGGCCAGGAGCCGCTGGTCAGCAATGGTGTCGGCAAGGCTTCGAGGCTTCAGATAACCGAGAGCAGAAAGCACCTCGAGGTCTTCGCTAAAGAACTCATTACGCTCGTCATATCCCGCTGCTCGCGAGCGGATGCCCTCCAGAGTCTGTGCATCCAGCAAAGACCGAGGCGAGGAGTGGGAATGGGTGGTCACGGATTTAGGCTAGCGCGGCGTCCTGAGGGGCGGGGAAAACAAGGGCGGGGTGACGCAAGGCTAAGTGGAAATCTTGGCCGATGGAGGGCAGGAAAGGCGCAGCAATACGCGCGCGGACGCGGTCTTTCTGCCCGGCTACATCAAACTCAACGAGAGCGTCGTGTCCAGCATAGGAAACCCCCCTCACCCTTGCGGGGATTCCTGAGGAGGAGGGAACGAGCCATTCGGGACGAACCACGACACGGACGGCTGCGCCATCTTCGGGCACGTATCCCTGCGCTGTGGCTGCGACATCGCCGAGCGAACACACCACGTGCCCTGTGCATCCGGGTCGGTTCTGAGTGGGCCCGCAAAAGTCAGCTGCCCCGCACTGTTGGCATTGCAGAGCACCGTGGCGCCAGGTACCCGCCAACTCGACGGTGTCACCGACGAAGGAGGCAACCCAGGGGGTGGCTGGTGATTCATAGACCTCCACCGGTGTCCCCACCTGAACGATTCGACCCTCATCCATCACTGCCACCAGGTCGGCTAAATCGAGCGCTTCTTCCCTATCGTGGGTGACCAAAACGCCGGTGATGTCTTCCTCGCGCAGGATTTCCACGACGTCACGCGCCAGGGTGTGGCGCAGGACACTGTCCAAGGCGCCAAAAGGTTCATCCAAGAGCAACACATCGGGCGAGGGGGCCAGCGCGCGCGCCAGCGCAACACGTTGGGCCTGGCCGCCAGAAAGCTGACCAGGGGAGCGATCGAGGAATCCGGCAAGGCCAACCATTTCCGCCAACTCCTCGACCCGCTCGTTGCGCCTGCGGCCTTTTCGAAGGCCAAACCCAATGTTGTCTCGAACACTCAAGTGAGGGAAAAGCGATGCCTGTTGAGGAACCCACCCGATGCCGCGTTGTTCGGGCGGAACGCGAGTGGAACCGCGTGAGAGCTCCCGATCCCCCGCGGTAATGACACCTTCCTCAATCGCCAGAAGTCCGGCTATCGCCATCAACAAGCTTGTTTTCCCACAGCCAGACGGGCCCAAAATTGCCACTAAGGAGCCCGAGGGGATATCGAGGGACACATCTCTCAGAGCTGGCCTGGACCCATAGGACAAACCAGCGTTTTTCACGCTGAGCGTTGTCATAGTTCCTCCTTAGCTGACGACCGGACTCCCGAGAGAATCATCGCAGGGATTGCTGCGACCACCACAAGAAGAGCGGCATAGGGTGCTGCACCGCCAAATTCGCCCGCGGATGTCCTACTCCAGAGCTCCGTTGCCAACGTGTTGACGCCGGTCGGGCGAAGTAACAGTGTTGCGGGCAATTCCTTCATCGTGGCAATTGCTACCAACAGCGCGCCGATTCCCAGACCGGGAAGCGCTAAAGGCAGGGTGACGCGCGCCCAGGCTGAGACCGGCTTTGCCCCCAGGGTGCGGGCCACGTTGACCAGGGTGGGCGACACAGCGTTAATGCTGGCGCGGGCTGTCCCCAGGGCTTTGGGCATGAAGAGGACCGCATAGGCAAAGACCAAGACCGCAGTTGTTTGATAGAGCGGAGGCAACACCGCCAAGCTGAAAAATACCAAGGACAACCCAATGACGATTCCGGGAATAGCGTGAGGAAGATACGCAAGTGTTTCCAGTCCCGCTACCCACTTGCCGGAATACCGTGCAGCAAGCGCTGCCACGGGAACGGCTAACAGCAAGGCAACAAGTGCTGCAAGAAAGGCCACCCCCACGGTCACCCCGGTGGCAAGGGCCAAGCGGGAGACATCAATCTCGCGCACCGTTTCTGCACCCACCAACCGAATCCCCAACCCCAGCAACGGAACTGCTACCCCGGCAATGGGCGCCACCAGAATGACTGCCAGTGACAGGGTCCGGGAAAGGGGGCGCAGGGATTCCAGCGTCGACACCGTTGCTGTGGTTGGAGCCACCTGACCTCTGGCGCTTCTCTCGCCGGCCACGACCACCAAGGCGATCACCACCAAGAGCAGCGCAAGAATAGCTGCCTGCGAACGGTCGAAGCTCGCCGCAAAGGACTGTTGAATGCCCCACGTCAACGTCTCGTATCGCAGCATGGCGACAAGTCCGTAATCGCTAAGCGTGTAAAGAAAGACAAGTAGGGCTCCCGCTATGGCAGCCGGCCGCACCTGAGGCCAGGTCACCAACCAGAACGCGCGAAGAGGGCTAAATCCGAGTGTTCTCGCCACCGCTTCGCCTTCGGCGGAGGTTCCTCTCAACGCTGCTGCCACCGGAAGGGTGACATAGGGAACCGTCACGGCACTCAAAAGCAGCCAGCTCGGCAAAAAACCATTGATACCTGGGGAGATAACCAGCCAGCCGTAGGAAGCAAGATAGGACGGCACCGCCAGGGGAAGTGCCGATATCAATAGCAGCGCCTTCGCTGCGCGAAAGCGAACCCGAGTCAGCAGGCCAGCAACACCCACTCCGCCCATCAGCGCAGTGGCGGAAACCGCGGCACTGAGACCCACAGTGTTGAGCGTAATTTCGGCCACCCTCGGCCTCGAGAGAACCACCGCGATATCCGCCCAGGGTATTTCGCCAACCCGCCACACGACATAGGCCAGCGGAATCGTGACGATGGCCACAGTGACCAGGGACAATCCCACGAGCCACCGTGGCGGCTTAGTCACAAGGGTAGAAGAAATCACGGAGGAGCCTTGGGGGACTAGAAAATCAGTCCGTATTTGCGCAAGAGGTCCTGGGTAT
>JAFMDO010000032.1 GCA_017857245.1 Pontimonas sp. | reverse complement strand
GCCTCCAGATTTGTGATCGCGGCTACGTCCTAGATCAGGGCAAGGACGCCTACACCGGAACGGGCCGAGAGCTCCTTTACGATCCCAAGGTCATCGAGCTCTATTTGGGCTCTCTAGGAGCCTAAAGCTCCCTCTCGGGCGCCTTCAGCGGCCGATGGTCATGTCGCAGCGATCCTCGCGGGGATCGGCGTTGGTAGGCGGTGCCAGGCGCGGTCAGTGAACCCTAAAGAACGTCACCGGTCCCCCCACGCAAAAGGCCCCGGCATACGCCGGGGCCTTTCGCGTCTGACCTAGGTCAGCGAGCTGCAAGTCTTAATCGACTGGCAGGTATTTGTTGTCGTCACCGTACACGTAGATACCAATGGCAGCTTCGGTGGGGTCACCGTTGTCGCCGAACGTGATTGGTCCGGAGAGGCCGTCATAGTCGGCAACTCCACCAGCGTTGATGATGGCAGCACAGTCCGCGAAGCTACCACATAGTTCTCCGCCACCGGAACCTCCGGAGACTTCCTGCAGCTTGCCAGCCATGTCCTTGGAGTCGGTCGAACCGGCAGCAAGGGCAGCAAGGGCAGAAAGGATCACTGCGTCATAAGACTCAGTGCTGTATGCCCAGACGTCGCCTTCAATCAGCGATGGGTTTCCCATGGAAGTCCACAATGCGTCAGCGCGTTCCTTGTAGTCATCAGAGATGCTGGTCGATGTGGGACCAGGAAGCGTTCCCTTGGAACCAGTCAAGGTGCCAGCAGGGAAATCATCGGTGTAGTTCGCGAGGTTTCCATCGGTGAAGTACATGTTGGCGTTGGAGAATCCCGCTGCGATGATCTCAGGAACAGCAGTCTTGGTCTCATCAAAGAGGATGACAACAAGAGCACTGGGGTCAAGAGAAACCACTTCGTTGACCTGTGAGGTCAAGTTGGTGTCACCGGTGTTGACAGATGCGGAACCGAGGACGGTACCACCTGCAGCAACGAATGCCTTGGTTGCTTCTTCTTCAAGAGTGATGCCATAGGCGTCATTCAAGGTGAGGAAGGCAACAGTCTCGTGGCCATCAGCAGCGAGGAGCTGACCGAGTGCCTCGCCCTGCAGGAAGTCTGCAGGAGCGGTACGCCAGTACAGTCCGTCGTCGTCATAGTCAGCAAGAGTGGTGGAAGTGTTTGCGGGAGAAATCATCAAGACTCCAGCTTCCTTCGTGACCTGGTCAATGAAGGACAGGGACACACTCGAGGAAGCGGCACCAATGATGACGCTTACGCCTTCATTGAGAAGCCGGGGGATTTCAGTCTCGTATGCCTTGTTGTCCAAGTCACCCGAGTCGCCTTCGACAACGTCAACGGTGATGCCCGCGTCGGCAGCGTTAATGTCAGCAGCAGCCAACGCAACGCCAGCCTCTTCGGGGGGCCCGAGGAAGGCAAGAGAACCGGTGACGGGCAGGGCCGTACCGATCTTAAGAGTCAAAGACTCAACAGCAGCAGACGTAGTCTCCTCTGTGGTCGTTGCCTCTTCTTCAGCGGCTGCACAGCCGCTGAGCACTAGCGCTGAGGCAGCCAGAATGGCAAAGCCACTCCCCGCCTTAGTCAATACGCTCATGATGCTCCTTTTTGTTTATTTTTTATCAAGAAAGCGACTGCGCACGAGACGCAGCCACATTCTCCTAATTTAGGCGCAAAATGTTTGCAAAACAAGCCAGTTTCATTACATCCCGGTAACAGACTCAGCCCTATGAATCGGGCGGGTAGCGCGTTTTAGGGGGTTTCTGTCGGCTGCGACAACCTGTTGCGTCGTGAGGTGAGCGCATCAATGCTCAAGAACACCAACGCCACCCACACCAAAGCAAAGCCCAGCCACCGTTCTGGCGGCATCGGCTCGCCCATAATGAACACTCCAAAAGAAAACTGCATCACCGGCGCGATGTATTGCATGAGCCCCATAATCGATAAGGGGAGACGCCTGGCAGCAGCACCGAAGAACAGCAGCGGGATACTGGTCACCGCGCCGACAGAAAGCAGGAGAGCGGTGTGACCCAGGCCCAGTGTTCCCAGCGTCAGTCCTTCGCCCAAGGCCACCCACACCAAAAGCGCTATCGCGATAGGGCTTAGCCACAATGTCTCCAGAGCGAGGCTATCCACCGACTTCACCCGAGGACCCATTCGGTTCTTGACAAAGCCGTAGAACCCGAAAGAAAAAGCCAAAGTCAACGAAATGACGGGAACAGATCCATACCCCACGGCCAAGACAACCACGGCAATCATGGCAAGGCTCAGCGATGCCCACTGGAGGGGCCGAAGCTTTTCTTTCAAGACGATGACCCCGAGGCCAACGGTGACAAGGGGGTTGATAAAATATCCCAGTGCTGCCTCCACAATGAAAGCGTTGAGAGACGAATAGACATACACCGACCAGTTCACCAGAATCAAAACCGCAGCAAGCGCGGAAAGGCCGAGAATTTTGCGGTTTCGCAGAAGCCCCAGAGTGACGCTCACCCTTTTCAACACCAGCAGGATGGCGAGACAAAAAACGAGCGAGAAGGCAATACGCCACGCCAGAATTTCGACGGGACCAGTGGGGTCCAGGGCCACAAAGAAGGCAGGTAACAAACCCCAGAGGCCGTAAGCAGCGAGCGCTGCTAAGAAGCCGTTCCTGCCGTTGTTGGGGTTGTCCACCGACACAGGCTATACCCGAAAAACTCCCCTGGATACACAAAACCCCCGCACACTGTGCGGGGGTTTTGTTACTGCCTGAGGTGCTTAGCGCTCGACGATCGCGAGGATGTCGCGAGCCGAGAGGACAAGGTACTCGTCCGCGCCAAACTTGACTTCGGTTCCCCCGTACTTGGAGTACAAAACGATGTCTCCTACGGAAACATCCATGGGGACGCGGTTGGCGTTGTCGTCGAAACGACCCGGTCCAACAGCAATAACTTCGCCTTCCTGAGGCTTTTCTTTAGCAGTATCAGGAATAACTAGACCGGAAGCAGTGGTCTGCTCTGCTTCAAGCTGCTTGATCACGATGCGATCTTCGAGCGGTTTGATGGAGACCGACACGGTTGACCTCTTTCTGAGACTTAGGGTTAGCACACTCACTCTTCGAGTGCTAACTCAACTGTATCGAACGAGTTAGCACTCACGCAATACGAGTGCCAGAAATCTCTCAGCTGACAGAATACCGTTATGGACCGAAGCGAGCTAGGCGCGCTGCTGAGGCCGGAATCTTTGAGGCTTTTGGCCACACTCCACCAAGAGCAACCCTCGAGCGATAGCGCTGCGTTAGTCAGTGGGCTCAGAAAAGCCGGACATGACCCAGAGGTCGTCAGGGCAGTGGTAAGCCAGTGGGGCATGCGTCTCAAGGCTGCTGACAAATTTGGCGACTTTGCCAAACGCATGCTTTTTTCCAAGGATGGCCTGGAGCAGTCCACCAGGCTCGCAATATCCAGCCATCATGCCCATCGCTTTGAAACCGTCGGAATCACGAGTGTTGCCGACCTGGGGTGTGGCATCGGCGGGGACTCGCTTGCCTTCGCCGGCACTGGACTGCACGTGCAGGCCGTCGAAGCCGATGCTGTGACAGCAGCACTGGCTGCCTACAACCTGCAACCCTTCGACACCGCCACGGTGACTCACTCCACAGCGGAGGAAACCGACCTCAGCAACTACGAGGGTCTGTGGTTTGATCCCGCCAGAAGATCAGGATCTCAGCGACTGACCGATCCGATGGATTGGTCCCCCGCCCTCAATTGGGTTTTTGACCAAGCGCATAAACGACCCTCCGGTGTCAAACTTGCACCCGGGATGGACCGCGGGCTCATCCCCGAAGACGCAGAGGCCCAGTGGATCTCTTACCAGGGTTCTGTCGCCGAAATGGTGGTGTGGTCCGGATCGCTTCAACGAGAAGGGGTCACCCGCAGTGCACTGGTTGTGTCTTCCAGGGGGTCCGCGGAGATGATCTCGCGCGCAGACTCGCCCGACGCGCCGGCGGGTGAACTCTTGGACTACCTGGTGGAGCCCGATGGCGCGGTGATTCGAGCCCGCCTGATCGGGGACCTAGCGCGGTCACATTCTGGTGTCATGCTCGATGAAACTATCGCCTACTTCAGCACTTCCCAGCCCGTCATGAGCCCCCTGGCCCAATGTTTTCGGATCGAAGAAGTTGTGCCCTACAACCTCAAACGGGTCAAAGCAATGGTTGCTTCAGCCCATCTAGGTTCTTTGGAAATCAAGAAACGTGGGATTGATATCGATCCCCACGAGTTCCGGCGCCAAATGACTCTCAAGGGACACGGAGAAAAAACCCTCATCCTGACCAGACATCAGGGTGATCGCGTCGCGATTCTTGCCTCGAGGGTCGTCTAGCCCTCGAGGATGTATCCCGCACTCACCAAGAATGCGAGGGAGAGCGGCAGAAGGATAAAAACAAGAACCGCTGTGCTGATTGCCAAAGCGACATAGCCCAGAGCCAGCGCCACGGTGGATCTTATCCGGCCAGCCGGTGAAGCCTTTTTTCCGATGTGACCCAAAATGATGGCGACAATTGCAGGGAATAGGCCCAGGCCAAACACCGGCGCTGTCACCAAAGCCGCCACCGCAGTGCCCAGCGCAGCTTTCGACAGCCTGGTTCCCCCGCTAACGGGCCTGCGGACGGGCATTACGCCCGTAGTCTCCACAGAAATCTCTGTCACCGAAACTTCCGTAATCGGACCAGTCTCTCGGGGGCTCAAAGGGCCTAATCGACTCATCTTCCTACCCTAGTGACCTCATCCATGACCTGGATGATGGCCGGGCTGAGGCTCGAAAAAACGCCGGCTCCCATGGCCGAGGCGGGAAAACCGCTCTGTATCCGCAACGACCCCAGCGCCGCCATCATGGCTCCGTTATCGGTGCAGAGCTCCAGTGGTGGCACCCTCAATTCGACACCGGCGGCAAGACACCTCTCGTGGGCAAGCCCCCGGACCCGAGAGTTAGCGGCAACCCCACCGCCCAAGAGAAGGCGGGGAACTCCATATTCTTCGCAGGCGGCGAGCGCCTTCTGAATCAAAACATCAGCAACCGCTTCTTGAAAAGAAGCAGCGATATCGGACACGCTTAACGCTTCGCCCGCGTTTTTTCGGGCCTCAACGAAGCGCGCCACCGCAGTTTTGAGGCCCGAAAAGGAGAAGTTGTAGCGATGTTGGTCTTGATCCTTGTGGCTGGTCAGCCCCCTGGGAAAAGCAATCGCGCTGGGATTGCCCTCTTTCGCCACACGATCGATATGAGGCCCGCCGGGGTAGGGAAGACCCAGCACCCGCGCAACCTTGTCAAAGGCTTCACCGGCTGCGTCATCAATGGTTTCACCCAAGGGTTCAACATCTCGGGCTAAGTCCCGCACTAAGAGAAGGGAGGTATGTCCGCCAGAGACCAAAAGGGCGATGGTGGGCATGGCCAATTCTTGATCGCGATTCACGCACTCCACCCCCACATGGCCCACCAGGTGGTTCAGGGAATACAGCGGGATCCCCAAACTGACGGCAAGCGCTTTTGCTGCCCCCACACCCACCATGAGTGCTCCCGCGAGCCCCGGTCCGGTGGTCACCGCTATCGCATCAAGGTCGGCGAAGGTCACCCCCGCCTTATTCAGGGCGTCGGTGAGGACGGCAGGCAACGCTTCCACGTGGGCTCTAGCAGCCACCTCGGGCACCACACCGCCATAGCGGGCGTGTTCTTCCATGGACGAGGCCACACTATGGGCGAGGAGTGTCTTTCCCCGAACAATTCCCACACCCGTCTCATCGCAACTTGTTTCGATCCCCAAGACCAATGGTTCGGTCACCGTGTCCATCCCCCTTGCACCCCCTCATCATGCCGACGCATCACGAGAGCATCCACACCATCGGGCTGGTAATACCCTTCGCGTCGATCAATCACCGCGAAACCTTCCGATTCATAGAGCGCCACAGCGGTGGGGTTGTCGGCGCGAACTTCCAGAAAGATATCCTGCACTCCTCGATTGCGTGCTTCTTCCAGAAGCGCACGCAACAAAGTTCGCCCGAGCCCTTTGCTGCGATGCGCGGGAAGGGTCGCAATTGTTTGAATATCTCCCCCGTCTCCGCCGCTGGGAGCAGCGCGCAGCCCGGCGTATCCGGCAAACTCTGTGGTGCCCTCTGCTCGTGCCACCAGGTAGTAACTCATGGGGTGTGACACCTCTGCGACCATCAACTCGGGTGACCACGCATCGTGTCCAAAAATCTCGGATTCGTGCTGGATCAGCTCCGGCAGGTCTTCCAGCTCAGCCCGCCGCAAGACATAGGTCATTGCGGTGGTGTCACATCAGGTTGGCGAAGATAGCGCGGCACAGGATCCGGGAACTCGAGCCCCCGAGCCACATAATCCTGGGCCACCAGGGCTAACTGCGCTGCGGGAATCTGCTCTGCAGTGATGCGAGGCAGTTGCCTGGCATCCCCCAGAGCTTCATCGAGATGCTCTGGCCTCGCCAGAGCAGGCCCCACCTCGCGCGCAGAGTGGGCTCCTGCCCGATACACCGAGTAGGCGACTTCACCTCGCCTAGCATCGGAGATCACCACAACGTCGTGGTCACTGAAATACCCCACCGCATCGTGAGAAATGACCGGTTGGAGAGCAAGACCCCGGGAAAGAGCAAAAGCACTGGCTGCAGCCATTCCCACCCGGAGGCCCGTAAAGGCACCGGGCCCTATCCCCATCACGACACTGGTGAGATCGGAAGGCGCAGCCTGAGCCTTCGCGAACACCTGCTCTAACAGGACCCCGATCATTTCTGCGTGCCCGCGGGGGTCGGCGCTCATGGCCTCGGCAAGGACTATTCCCTCGCCATCGACCAGCGCCACCTGGGTCCCCGCGGAGGAATCAATCGAGAGAAACATGTGACCCCTCTAGTGCTCCTCGAACGCGGGCGAGAAAAGCCTCGGCTCTGCCGTGAGGAGTGAGGGTGATGGTTCGGGGTTGATCAGTATCGAAATCATCTCCCTCCCCGGATGGCCTGTGGAATTCGAGCTCAAGCCATGTGTCGCTCAAGATGGAGGCGTAGGGGGCAGACCATTCGCCAAGCACGATGCTGGAGGGGACATCAATATCCAGTTCCTCAAACTCTGCGGCGGAACCCAGGCGATAGGCATCGATGTGGACCAGGGGTGGGGTGTGCGGTGTGCGCGAGGGATGTTCGCGTGCCACCACAAAGGTCGGGCTTGACACCGGTGTTTCCACCGCGAGACCTTCGCCAAAACCCCTGGCAAAAGTTGTTTTCCCCGCCCCCAATTCACCGGTCAAGATAAATACATCGCCAGCGCGGGCAACGAAGGCAATCGCCCTCCCCAAAGACTCCATCGCCTCGGTCGTGGGAATGGTGAGGATCACGGCGCAACCACGCGGGGAACGCGGGCACCCAAGCGGGTGACAATCTCATACGCGATGGTGCCACTGGCTTCTGCCCAGTCATTTGCACTCGGGTCACCCTCTGCAGGATCCCCCCACAACACCGCCCACTGGCCTTCGGTGACCGGCGAATCCCCCACGTCCACGCTGAGTTGGTCCATAGAAACCCGACCCGACACCACAAACTTTTCGCCATTGATTGCCACTGGTCCAGCAGAGGAGCCATGCCGGGGTATCCCATCGGCATAACCCAAGGGAATCAGAGCCAGCGTGGTGTCCCGCTCGGTTCGATAAGTGTGCCCGTATCCCACCCCTCGCCCTGCAGTAACCCGCTTGGTCAAAATGACCTGACCGCTGACTCTCATCGCGGGAACCAAACCGGCCTCGCGATACCTCGCGGTGACCGGGACGCCATAGGCCGCAGCCCCCACCCGCACCATGTCGTGAGCGAGAGCGGGTGAATCACTTGTTCCAATACTCGAGGCAACGTGGCGAATTTCTGGCACGATGCCGTATTCATGGGCCCGCGCCACCCCAGAATCAAATTCCCTGCCCTGCTCAGCGTCTGCCTCCAGGGATGTGCCCGAGAGGTGGGTGAAAATTCCGATGACCTGAACCCGGGACGCTTTCTGGGCCTGTTGCACGGCGGAAAAGAAAGCGTCCCAGTCGCTCGGATCCACACCATTTCGGCCCAAACCAGTATCCAGCTTCAGGTGGATGCGAGCAGGCGCATTTTTCGCGGCCATCGCAGCGACCCTCTCTAGCTGAGCACGCGAGGAAACACCCAGGTCAATACCCTGTTCATACGCTTCGGCGAGGTCATCCTGTGGCCCAAAGAGCCACGCAAGAATAGGGCTGGTAATCCCCGCCGCACGAAGCTCCAGGGCTTCATCCAGGTCGGCCGTCCCCAGCCAGTCAGCGCCGCCCTCGAGGGCTGCCCGTGCTGCGGTTTCAGCCCCGTGACCGTAACCATTGGCTTTCACCACGATGAGCATGTGTGGCGTCTGTGCGATCGCTTTGAGCACTTCCACATTGTGGGAAATGGCTGCCGGGCGAATGCGCGCTTCGCGCATGTGCTGGCTCATGCTGCTGACTCCATGACGACAAACGCTATCGCCATCCCCGCGTCGTGCGAGAGCGAAAGGTGGTGACTCGTCACTTTCCGATCCGCAGCTCTGGCTTGTGTCCCACCAGAAAGGTGAAGATTGGGTGGCGCTCCGAGTGCACCCCGAACATCGATGTCGTGCCAGGAAAATCCTTCGATATGTCCCCCCAGCGCCTTCAGGGTTGCCTCTTTCGCAGCAAATCTAGCCGCCAGAGAAGCACCAGGGAGAGAAAGATCAGCTCGGTCGCCAAAGAGTCGATGTGCGAGGGCAGGCGTCCTCGCTAACGCTCGCTCAAAGCGCGCGATGTCGACGATGTCGACCCCTACTCCCACCACCATGTCGCGCTCCGGCTACTCCACCGTGACGGATTTTGCCAGGTTACGGGGTTGATCGATGTCAAGACCTTTGGCAGCCGCCAGCTCCATTCCAAAAATGTGCAGCGGAACAACCGATAACAACGGCTCCATGAATGGTGAGGCTGGTGGGATAGCAATAACTTCGTCGGCATAGGGCAACACGGCAGCATCGCCCTTCTCCGCTATGGCGATCACCCGCGCCCCCCGGGCGCGGATTTCTTGAATGTTGGACACAACCTTATTGTGGAGGGAGGAGGGATCCCTCGGGCTTGGCACCATCACAAACACGATTTGGCCAGGCTCAATCAGGGCGATGGGGCCGTGCTTGAGCTCGCCGGCGGCGAAGCCTTCGGCGTGAATATACGCAAGCTCTTTGAGCTTGAGAGCCCCCTCGAGGGCAACGGGATAGCCGACGTGGCGGCCCAGATAAAGCACAGATCTGGTATCCGCCATCCACCCAGCGAGTTCCTTAATCCTCGGGCCGGTACTGACCATTTCCTGGATTTGACCAGGAAGATTGTGCAAATCTTGCGCTGTTTGCGCCGCCAACTCAGCCGATACGAACCCCCGGTGCCCCCCAAGATAAAGCCCTAAAAGATAGACCGCAATGGTTTGGGAAAGGAATGCTTTGGTGGAGGCGACCGCCACCTCGGGTCCCGCATGGGTGTAGAGGGTTGCGTCGGATTCCCGAGGGATCGTCGCGCCCTGGGTGTTGCAGATCGCCAGGGTTTGGGCCCCTAATTCGTTGGCGTAACGCACCGCCATCAAGGTGTCCATCGTTTCACCAGACTGGCTGACCGACACCACCAGGGTTCCCGCTCCCACCACCGGGTCGCGGTAACGGAATTCGTGGGAGAGCTCCACAGTGACGGGAATACCCGACCACTTTTCCATCGCATACGCCCCGAGCATCGCCGCATACGCAGCGGTGCCGCAGGCAATGAAAATCACCCGGTCGATTAGTGAGACATCCAAAGAATCAAGCTCAGGAATAGTTACTTCGCCCTCTGGTGAAAGGCGGCCACGAAGCGTGTTGGCCACTGCTTCGGGTTCTTCGGAAATCTCCTTGGCCATGAAACTTGACCAACCGCCCTTATCGGCAGCGGAGGCATCCCAGTCGATGGTGAACTCGGGGGGATGGACAACCTCTCCCTCAAACGACATCACATCAATCGAGTCTTTCGTGATGGTGACAATCTGATCTTGCCCCAGCGCCAATGCTTTGTGCGTATAGGCAACAAAAGCAGCAACATCAGAGCCCAGGAAGTTCTCGCCCTCACCCACACCGATCACCAGAGGTGAGTTGCGTCTTGCGCCCACCACAACGCCCGGGGCGTCCTCGTGAACGATGAGAAGGGTGAAAGCACCCTCCAACCGACCCACAACGTTCACCATCGCCTGGGTGAGATCCCTCGACTCGCGATAGGCGATCCCCAGCAATACTGCCGCTACTTCAGAATCGGTGTCACTGGAAAAGGTTTCTCCCGAGGCAACCAACTGTTCTTTGAGTTCGTGAAAGTTCTCAATAATTCCGTTGTGAATAAGAGCAAGTTTGCCGTCGTCAGCAAGGTGGGGATGCGCATTGGCGTCGGTCGGGGCACCGTGCGTTGCCCACCGTGTGTGCGCAATTCCCGTGGAGCCGCTTTCGAGTGGGCTGTTAGCCAAGTCTTCTGCGAGAACACCGAGCTTTCCCGCTCTTTTGTGGGAAACGAGGCTTCCACTATCGGAAACAATGGCCACCCCGGCAGAGTCATATCCGCGGTATTCGAGGCGGGCAAGACCGGACATCAGCACCTCAGAACTCGAGCGCTGACCGACGTATCCCACAATTCCACACATGGCATTGAGTCTAGGCGATGGGCCCTCAGAGACCAGGCGCACTACTGTTATCCCTATGGCATCCGAGGGGCTCACGCAGGAAAACGGCAGCCCCTTCGTCGAATACGACCGCAAAATTTGGGCTGAATTAGCACCTGGTGCGCCCCTGCCTCTGTCAGAAGCCGAGCTTGCTCGGGTGCGCTCAGTGGGGGACATGCTGGATGCCAAAGAGGTGTTGGAGGTCTATCAACCCCTCGCCAGGCTTCTTTCCCTCTACGCCGAGGGTGCCAGGCATGTCCACTCGATCACCCGGAAGTTTCTGGGCGAGAACATGTCCCACACGCCCTTCATCATTGGGGTCGCCGGCAGTGTTGCGGTGGGTAAATCGACGACGTCGAGGGTGCTGGCCGAACTACTCTCGAGAAACCCCGACACCCCGAAGGTGGCGCTGATTGCCACCGATGGTTTCCTTTTGCCGCTCAAAGAGCTCACCAAGAATGGGCTGCTGGCGCGCAAAGGATTCCCCGAAAGCTACGATCGTCGAGCCCTCCTGCGCTTCGTCTCTCAGCTCAAAAGTGGCGTCTCGCCCGTCGGCGCGCCGGTCTATTCCCACCTCTTCTATGACCGCGTCGAAGCTGAAACGTTGCAGATCGAGTCCCCCGACATTGTGATTGTCGAAGGCCTCAACGTTCTTGCTCCCCCGGCCACCAATTCGGCACTCGCCATTAGCGACCTGTTCGACTTCGGAATTTATGTCGACGCGAGAACCGGAGATATCGCCCGATGGTATGAGGAGCGCTTCGTCGAGCTTCAGCAGGGCGCCTTCAGCGACCCCCGAAGCTACTTCCACAAGTATGCCGTTTTGGCAGAACCGCATGCGAGAGAAGAGGCTCGGCGCATCTGGCGAGAAATCAATGAACCAAACCTCACCGAAAATATTTTGCCCACCAGGCCCCGGGCATCCCTCATCTTGCGCAAGGAGTCAGATCACCGGATCAACACGGTGCTGCTGAGAAAAACCTAGGCCAGGGCGAGTTCTTTCGAAATAACCCCTGCCACCGATTCCGCTATGCGCTCGGCGGTGGCAACATCACTGGCTTCCACCATGACCCGAATCAAGGCCTCTGTCCCGGAAGGACGAACCATCACGCGGCCTGAATCGCCCAGTTCTTGCGCAGCAGCAGCAATAGCCGCATGCACGATCGGGTGGGTAGCGAAAGCAGAGCGATCCACGCCAGAAACATTCACAAGCACCTGGGGGAAGATTTCAATCTGATCTGCCAGCTCTGCCAAGGAGCGACCTGTCCGGTGGACTTCCCGGGCCAGATGGAGACCTGTGAGTATCCCATCCCCCGTGGTCGAATGCTCCGTGAGGATGACGTGACCGGATTGTTCTCCACCGAGGCTTCCGCCACTTCGATCAAGTTCTTCGAGCACATACCGATCTCCGACAGCGGTTTCTTTCACCGTGATGCCTTGCCGAGACATCGCAACGCGAAGTCCCATGTTCGACATCACCGTGGTGACCAAAGTCTCCCCAGCGAGTGTTCCTGCCTCCTTCATGGAAATAGCAAGAATCGTCATGATCTGATCTCCATCAACCACCCGGCCCGCGTGATCAACAGCGAGAGCGCGGTCGGCGTCCCCGTCATGGGCGATTCCGAAATCGGCCCCTACCTCAAGAACTTTCTCCTGCAACTTCTCTAAGTGGGTCGAGCCACAACCCTCATTAATGTTCAGGCCGTCGGGATCGTTTCCCATCACCGTGACGGTGGCGCCCGCTGTTTCAAAGACTCGCGGGGCAATCCCCGAGGCGGCACCGTTGGCGCAGTCCAGCACAATGTGGAGCCCTCCGAGGTCTTGGTCAAGTGTCTGGAGCAGGTGCAGGACATAGCGGTCTTCAGCATCAGCAAAGCGTTGGATTCGTCCCACATCACCGCCGGTGGGGGCGAGGGCAGGCTCGTGCATCATTTCTTCGATTCGGTCTTCAACCTCATCGGGAAGCTTGGTGCCGCCGTAGGAGAAGAACTTGATTCCGTTATCGGGGGCGGGGTTGTGGGAAGCCGAGACCATCACGCCAAAGTCAAAGCCACCTTCTCGCACCAAAAAGGCTGCCGCCGGGGTGGGAATGACGCCCGCGTCGTAAACATCGATGCCGGAGCTTGCGAGCCCCGCAGCAACCGCTGCGCCGAGAAACTCGCCAGAAATTCTGGGGTCTCTCGCCA
>JAFMDO010000031.1 GCA_017857245.1 Pontimonas sp. | reverse complement strand
TCGAAAAAACCTCGGAAGACGAGAAGCCCTTCCGCTGCAGGTAGGCAACCAAGCGCCGCTTAGTCGTCACCGGATCAAGGTCCCCCATTTTGCGAAGCCGCTCTCGGGCAACATCGTCGAGTTTGGATACCTCTGCATCCTCATCGAGCTCCGCAAGAGCCTTCGCCAAGCTCCCCGGGTTAAGGTTGCGTTGACGAAGCTTCTGCGCAACGACGGGCTTGGCCATTCCTCGCCTATTGGCGTAACGATCCACCAGGTCAATCGCGAGGGCATCGTCGTCAATTAAGCCCGCTTTTTCGAGAGCTTCTACTTCCGCTTCGATGACCTCGGTGGGCAGCTCACGCTGACGTAATTTCGCAATTACTTCCGCCCGGGACATGTCTCTCCCAGCCAACGCATGGAGCGAAACGTTGTGGGCGCGACGCTCGAGTTTGGGTGAAGCAGCAACCTCACCTTCCCGGTCCTCTGGTTCTGTGGCGCTGGGACCCGGTAGCTCGTTCACCACCGCCGGGAGGGCGCTTTCGTCCTCAGATTCCACGGGGCTCACTCGATGCAGGGGAAACGGGATGATGGTCGCATCGCCGTCTCCCTGCACTGCGTGATGAGTCATGCCTAGGCGCCTTGCGCCTTGCGCTCATTGATTTTGTCCTCGAGGGACTCCACAGGCGCCGTTTTTACTTCAACGGGGGCTTCAACGGCGACGACTTTGCCCACTCCCAAAGCGGCAAGAATCTTTCGCTCGATTTCGTTAGCCATTTCCGGGCGCTCAATCAGATACTTTCGAGCGTTTTCCTTACCCTGACCCAGCTGGTCCCCGTCGTAGGTGTACCACGCGCCAGACTTCTTAACGATGTCGTGCTCGACACCAAAGTCGATCAGGCTACCCTCGCGGGAGATTCCGGTGCCGTAAAGGATGTCAAACTCGGCTTGCTTGAACGGTGGCGCCATTTTGTTCTTAACGACTTTGACTCTCGTGCGGTTACCGACAGCGTCGGTACCTTCTTTCAGGGTTTCAATGCGACGAATATCCAGGCGAACCGAAGCGTAGAACTTCAGCGCCTTACCCCCGGAGGTGGTTTCTGGGCTACCGAAGAACACACCAATCTTTTCGCGCAACTGGTTGATGAAGATCATCGTGGTTCCGGTTTGATTCAGTCCACCCGTGAGCTTACGCAGTGCTTGAGACATCAGTCGAGCCTGCAGGCCGACGTGGGTATCACCCATATCGCCCTCGATTTCGGCACGTGGTACGAGCGCTGCCACCGAGTCAATGACCACTAAATCGACCGAACCCGAGCGCACCAGCATGTCGGCAATTTCGAGTGCCTGTTCTCCGGTGTCGGGCTGGGAGACCAGCAGCTGGTCGATATCGACCCCTAATGCCTTGGCATATTCGGGATCCAGCGCGTGTTCCGCGTCAATAAAGGCGGCGATTCCGCCGTTGGCCTGCGCGTTCGCGATGGCATGCAAAGTCAGCGTGGTTTTACCCGAGGACTCTGGGCCATAAATTTCGATAATGCGGCCTCGAGGGAGCCCGCCAATGCCAAGCGCCACGTCGAGGGCGATGGAGCCGGTGGGAATGACGGGGACGGGGGGCCGCTCGTCGGAACCCAGTCGCATGACCGATCCTTTTCCAAACTGGCGGTCAATTTGAGCAAGTGCTGTTTCAAGTGATTTCTCGCGTTCAGCGGATGTTGTCATGTGGTTCTCCTGTTTTCATTGATTCGGCTGCCTATCGGCTGTCGTCTTCCACACACCCCGTAAGGCGGGTGGTCTCTCGACAAGGCGTGAGAGTCGAGGTGGGGCTAAACCTAGGCCTGAGCCCCGACACAGGATGCATTGGGATTCAGAACTGGGGATAAAGCCCTTACTCAGCTCTCTGTGGACGACACTAGCGTCATTCGAACGAATATTCGAATGATTCAGGAGGGCGTGTCGTGAAGGGGCTGGCGCTGACCCACACCGTGTTGACGCTCACGGGGAACACCCATGGCTTCACACAAAGCCGCCCAGACCTGTTTGGGCGCAACACCATTGTCAAGAGCAGCCTCAGCCGTGTGATGACCCAGGTCTCCCAGGACCAGCTCACGCACCAAGGCTCGACCCTGAGTGTCACCGAACTCGTCGAGAACAGCGAGGAAAAACTCGCTCCTGGTCACTAGCGAACGGAGATATCCGAATCGAACTGAGCCAAAAGCTCGTCCGGGAGCGTATCGGGAACCCTAGAGGAGGGCACGATCTGCTCAAACATCGAGAGCCGGTCACTCACCTCGAGAAGGATAACCGAGAGAGGAGTGTCGAGCGCTTCCGCGATCGAGGCCAAAATTTCACTGGAGGCCTCTTTTTGGCCTCGCTCCACTTCGCTGAGGTAACCCAAAGCAACACTCGCTTTGGAGGAAATCTGGCGCAGAGTCGCACCTTTTTGCTGGCGGAAGTCACGAAGGACATCACCGATTTCGTGTCGCATTAACACCACAGGGCACCTCCTTTACTGTTGCACTACTGATGAATATCTCAACCCTATCCACAACCACCCTGCAATCTCCCCCGAATTTGCTGAGTAGTTGCTGAAGGCCTAAGGAAGGGTTCCCGAATCGCGATCGTGCGCCATCGCGTCTTTGAGGGCCTGCAGGGCAGCTCTGGTCGCACCCGCACGAATCTCTTCCCTGTTGCCCGAAAGCGCCAATTGCCTGACCAGAGTACCAAGACCCGAGCCCGCCACGGCGATAAAGACTACTCCGGGCAGCTGACCTGACACCGGTTCGGGGTCCGGTCCTGCCACGCCGGTAGTGGCGAGGCCATAGTCCGTGCCCAATCTTTCTCGCACACCCTCGGCCATTTCGATGGCTACCCGGGCGCTGACGGCACCGTTGCTGGCGAGGTTTCCCGCATCCACACCAAGAAGATCATTTTTCACCAGAGGGTCATACGCGACCACGCTGGCGCGCAGCACCCGTGACGCTCCAGCAACGGCGACGAGCTGGGAGGAAACTTCTCCCCCGGTCAACGATTCCGCCGCCGACACGGTGGCCCCCAACCTCACTCCCAGGTCGATGATGTCTTCGGCGTCACTCATCAGCAGAACGCGGGGCCTTTGAACCCTTGAGGAGATATTCCACCCCGGTCCAGACCGTCACGAGGATGACGACGCCCATCAACACCTGGTTCATCACAAGAACCCAATCGCCGAGAAACACCCAGGAGGGAACAAGCCAGGACGATACGGTGACAGATTGCAGGATGGTTTTCAGCTTTCCCCCGCGAGAAGCCGGGATCGCCCGATGTCGCAGATGGGCAAAGCGGAACACGGTGATTCCTACTTCCCGCACCACAATCACTGCCACCACCCACCAGGGAAGCTCGCCGACGAGCGCCAGGGCAACGAGCGCCCCGCCAATGAGGACTTTGTCCGCAATCGGGTCCAAAATAATGCCCGAATTTGTTACCAGGTTGCGCCTGCGGGCGAGCGCGCCGTCAACACCATCGGTGGCAATGGCGAGGATAAAGAGTCCTGCTGCCACCCATCGCCAGAGCCCATCATCACCGCCATCGAGAAGCAGGAGATAGATGAACAGTGGTGTCAGCAGAATTCTGACCACCGTAATGATGTTGGCGATGTTGGCATTACTCACCGCAGAGTCACCCTCTGCAACCACGCGTCCTCGAAAACCACTGGGTGGTAGAGCTTTGTTCGCTGTCACAAATTACTCCCTGTCGGTGAGCTTCCAGGCGTCTTCGTCGCCCTCGTTTTCCACTTCAGGGTAGCCCTTAGTCATCGCATCAATCGGGTCTTCTTGGTCATGGGCATAGTGGTCCCCCGCGGGTTTCGGGACGGGGAGGTCGGCGCGAGGAATTTCCAGCGTGGCCCGGTCCTCGGGGGGTGTGAATACAGGAGGGGTCTCGCCGCGGAGCGAAGCCAAAACCTGGGGTAAATGATCGGCGGCGACGAGAACTTCTCGGGCTTTGGACCCTTCCGACGGTCCCACAATCGAGCGGGATTCCAGGAGGTCCATCAAACGCCCTGCCTTGGCGAAGCCGACGCGGAGTTTGCGCTGGAGCATGGAGGTGGAGCCAAACTGGGTGTTCACCACGAGCTCAGTGGCTTGTAACAACACATCGAGGTCATCGCCGATATCGGCGTCGATGACTTTGCCGCCCGAAGCGGCCTCAGCAACATCGGCGCGGTATTCGGGATTTGCCTGCTGCTTCACGTGGGCCACCACGGCGGCAACTTCGGCTTCGGACACCCACGCACCCTGAACTCGGTTCGCTTTTCCTGCGCCCTGAGGCAGGAACAAGGCATCACCCTGGCCAATCAACTTGTCAGCCCCTGGCTGGTCCAAAATCACCCGCGAGTCGGTCATGCTTGAGACAGCAAAGGCCAGTCGAGAAGGAATGTTGGCCTTAATAAGTCCGGTCACAACATCAACACTGGGGCGCTGGGTGGCCAGCACCAAGTGGATACCAGAAGCACGCGCCAACTGGGTGATGCGAACAATAGAGTCTTCGACGTCGCGCGGCGCGACCATCATCAGATCCGCAAGCTCATCCACGACAACCAGCAGGTAGGGGTAGGGCCGAAGGACCCGCTCGCTTCCCACCGGCAGGACGATTTCGTTCGCTAATACGGCACGGTTGAACTCGTCGATGTGTTTGAAGCCAAAGCTTGCGAGATCGTCATAGCGCATGTCCATTTCTTTGACGACCCATTGAAGTGCTTCAGCCGCGCGCTTGGGATTGGTGATGATGGGGGTAATGAGGTGGGGAACGCCCTGATAGGCAGCAAGCTCCACGCGCTTGGGATCAACCAAGACCATCCGAACTTCAGCAGGTGTTGCTCGCATCAAGACGGAGGTGATCATCGAGTTGATGAAACTTGATTTACCACTTCCGGTCGCTCCGGCCACCAAAAGGTGGGGCATTTTTGCCAGGTTCGCTGCGACAAAACCCCCTTCGACGTCTTTCCCGACCCCGATCACCATCGGGTGAACTTCCTTTTTCGCAACAGCGGAGGACAGCACATCACCCAGTGACACGATTTCCCGGTCGCTGTTGGGAATTTCCACCCCGATAGCCGACTTGCCGGGAATCGGGGACAGGATATTGATTTCATGGGACGCCACCGCGTAGGCGATGTTCTTCGACAACGCCGTGACCCGCTCCACCTTGGTGCCCTGACCGAGCTCCACTTCATAGCGGGTCACCGAAGGGCCACGGGTGAAATCAACGACTTCAGCGTTGACATCAAACTGCTCAAAAACACTGGTGATCGAGGCCACGACGGCGTCATTTGCGGCACTGCGCGACTTGGGTGGGGTGCCGGGCACCAGAACGCTCGCATCGGGCAACCGGTAGGGCGCTGTCGAGGTCGCCGGCGGGGTGACCCGGGCGGGCGCAGGGGGCTCTGTTTTCGCCGCTGGCTCGGGAGCGCCGGCGATGGGTTGTGTGGCTTGAGCGAGTGCGGCTTCTGCTTTTCTCAGCTGTTCCAGAAGATCTTCTTGGCTTTCCACTTTCCCTGTGTCATCGATAGACGTGCTGACAATGGGGGAATCAAAGGCGTCCTTCTTGTCTTTTTTGCCGCGACGCCACCACGGCATCGAATCGGGGTTGGACATGTCCAAACCCAGATCGCTGAGCGTCCCGAACTCTGCGCCAGGGGTGCTTTCTTCCCTCTTTTTCTGGGCCAGCTCGTCGAGATCAACACCAAAAAGGTATGCATACGCTTCGCGGGAGCGAGAGACGATCTTGTTCGGTGGCGTCTTGGTCATGATCAAGAGCGACACCAACAAGAACAGCATCATGACTGGCCAGGCCAGATACACCGTCGCAGCACCGAGCAACACAAAAGGTTCCGCAACCAACCAGCCCAATACCCCGCCGGCTGCGGCAAGTTCAGCGAAGCTAGCGTCTCCAGGCGCTGGTCGGCCCAGAGCCAAATGCGTCATGCCGCTCACCGAGACCAGCAACAAGGCCAACCCGATGGCCACCCGACCATTGCGATAAACACTGGAAGGATTGCGAAAAAGCCAGACGGCAAGCGCGATCAAGATGACCGGGAGGGCGAACGCGAGGCGCCCCATAGCGCCACCGACGGTGTAGGTGTCGAGATTCAGGGCCCAGGTTTGGTTGTAGTTAAACCATTCGACGACAATTCCTACTACCGCAAACAGCACGAGGGCGAAGGGAACCCCATCTCTGCGGTCTTCTTTCGCGAGTGGTTCCGCGGAAAACACGCGGAATCCTGCGCCGACAACGGAAGCAACTGCGAGCCATCCGGTTTCCAGTGCCGAGGGCCCGCCAGATTTCTGGGGGGCCACCACCTGGTTTCGGGGGGTGCGCTTGGTCGTTGAAGACGCGCCAGCAGACTTTCGAGGAGTCGTGGCGCGAGCGCGCGAGGAGGGGCTCTGTGCAGCCATCCCCCCACGCTACCCGCCACTTTGGCGGGTACGGGGCATTGAAACACACGGCACTAAATGTCCACACGGCAGAAAAGAAAAAACTTACCCACCAATACCTCTAGACAGTGATGATACCACCTTGATACCGTTACGGTATGGCTATGACATTGCGACTTGAAGATGACCTTGACAGACGACTTTCGGAGCTATCCAAGCGCGCTGGCATATCGAAACAAAAACTTGTGGTTATTGCCATCGAGGAGCATCTTGCACGAGAGACGCAGAACAACTTCGCTGCCTCCGTCGTTGATAAAGTGCTGACCCGCGACCGCGAGCTACTGGAACGCCTCTCGGTGTCCTGATGCACTATCTCGACCCAGAGGTTGTGGTCACTCAGCTGACCCGCGTCAGATTCGTCGTCCGGGACGCCGGTCTGCTGATGTCTGCGCTGGCCCGCCCGAGGACGAGCCTGTTTGGTGATGATGCTTACCCAACGCTGGCTCTCAAAACCGCCGCCTTGATGGATTCGATTGTGAATAACCAGCCCATGATTGATGGCAACAAGCGCTCGTCGTGGATTGTCGCCAACTTATTCCTAGAGATGAACGGTGTGGAACTCCACGCGAGGGTTGATGATTCGTATCGGTTCATTTTGTCCATCGCCACAGGGTCGGGAGAGCTTCAGCCGATCGCCGATTGGCTCGAAGCTCACTCTGTTCCCCTTGACGACCAATAGCGCCACGATGTGCGCGCTTGCGATTACCCTGCGGGCAATGAACGCCGAGGAGCCCTCATGAAAACCAACGGCCCAGTCTTCGCTGTCACCGGTGCGGGAAATGGAATGGGTCGAGAGGTCACTCTCGAAATCCTGAGGCGAGGCGCTTCCTTCCTCTGGCACCTCAACCACCTCTCCCCCGACCTTGCCGCCAGCACCATCTATCGGGGCATGAAGGACCTGCTGCCCCAAAGATCGCTGAAGTAACTGCGTCATTCAACCCGCGTAAAGGAAAAATGACGTAGGGTTAGGGTTCTTGCGAACAAATTATTGTTCCCTGCGTCGCAGAACGCTCCCTCACCACCTCGTGGTTGACATTTTTCTCCGGCGAACGGATACATCACTCGATGTCTTCGCCAGTAGCCAGGTCACGCCTGGCTCGCTACGTGATGCGATTCATCACACGAAAGTACTTTCACCATGTCTCACAATGCATTTTCTCAACTCGGTGTGCCCCAGGCACTCGTGACCACCCTCTCAAAGATGGGTATCGACACCCCCTTCCCCATCCAGATCGACACTCTGCCTGACACGCTCGCCGGCAGAGATGTCTTGGGGCGCGGCAAAACTGGCTCGGGCAAAACCCTGGCCTTTAGTATTCCTATGGTCGCCCGCCTCGCGGGCGAACTTTCTGGCGGTCAGCGACGATCGGGCCGCCCCCTGGGCCTCGTTCTCGCCCCCACCCGCGAGCTTGCCACCCAAATCACCAACGTGATGAAGCCTCTGGCAGAGGCCATGGGTCTTCGCGTGACCACCATTTTTGGCGGGGTCTCGCAAAATCGCCAGGTTCAAGCTCTGCGCGATGGCGTTGACATCGTGGTGGCAACACCCGGGCGATTGGAAGACTTAAAAAACCAGAAGCTTCTTCACCTAGATGCCATCGAAATCACCGTCTTGGATGAGGCCGACCACATGGCGGACTTAGGCTTTTTGCCCGTAGTGACCAAAATCCTCAGCGCCACCCCTGCAGGGGGCCAGCGGTTGCTGTTCTCAGCAACCCTGGATAACGGCGTGAACAAACTGGTGGACCGTTTCCTCCAGAACGAGGTGATGCACGCCGTGGATGACGAAAACTCCCCCGTGGCAAAAATGACACACCACGTCTTTGAAACCAGCGGGTTGGATGCCAAGAAAGAGCTCGTTCAGAAGCTTGCCTCAGGCACCGGACGCCGCATCCTGTTCATGCGCACCAAGCACCACGCTAAGAAACTCGCGCGAACTCTGACCGATGCAGGAATCCCCTCTGTCGACTTACACGGAAACCTGTCTCAACCAGCCAGGGACCGAAACCTGAAAGCCTTCAGTGACGGCACGGTTCGAGTCCTCGTCGCCACCGACGTTGCCGCCCGAGGCGTCCACGTCGACCATGTCGACCTGGTGATTCACGTCGACCCCCCAATGGAACACAAGGCGTATCTTCACCGCTCTGGCCGCACGGCACGTGCCGGCGCGGAAGGCGATGTGATCACGATTTGTTTGCCCACCCAAAAAGGGGACCTGGCGGGTCTGCTGCGCAAAGCTGACATCAGAGTTGCCCCCGTTGTCGTGACCGCCAACTCCCCCGAGGTTCTGTCTTTGGTGGGCGAGATTGCCCCTTACGTGAAACCTGCTCCCCGCGAACACCAGCACCAAGGTGGTGGCCAGTCACAGGGTAAGAACGCACAGCGCAAGCGTGCGCTCCGAGGCGATCGACCCTCGACAATCCGTGAAGCCAACCCCCACGCGCGGCGCACAACCAGAGATGGCCAGCCCGTGCGAGACCGCTCGGGCCGCCCCGCCACTAGCTCCAGGCGTCAGCCACAGCGAACTCACTAAGACTCACTGCCACCTTCGATTCACTCATCCTCCCTGCTAGCGTCGGGGGATGAGTGAATGGAACTACACCAAATGCGCCAAGCCCTTCACCTCTGTTGAAGAGGCCAGGGAATACCTGCAAGAAAAGGACTTTGCTGGCTGGATTTTGCAACGCGAGGTTGGATTTTCTGCCGTCTGCCCCACCTACCCAGAGGGTTTCTACCCTGATGCCACCGTGGTGGCAGAGGTCAACAACTCGAAGAACGAAATGGGCGCGCTCCCCCAAGGCTCAGCCAGCTGCTGCGCCTAGCGCCACAAAAAAGGGGCTAGATTCCCTCGCCTAAACCACCCGAGAGCTTTCCGTGGAACGCCTGGGTGGCTTCGTTCATCCCAATCAAAGACACCTCTTTCCCGTAGGCCTCATACTTCGTCACGATCGCATCGATGGCAGCCACGGTAGAGGCATCCCAAATATGGGATGCAGTCATGTCGATGTTGATACGTCCGGGGTCTTCGGAGTATTCGAACTGGGTGGTCAAGTCATTGCTCGAGGCGAAGAATAATTCCCCATCGACCACGTAGTGGGCGGTGGGACCCTCTTCTTCGACCGAGAGCGTGCGGGTGACACTGACAAAGTGAGCCACGCGCCTGGCAAAAGCAACCATCGCCACGAGAACGCCTGCGATGACACCTATCGCGAGATTGTGGGTCCAGACGGTAACAACCACGGTGGTCACCATGACGGCTGTTTCACTCTTGGGGAGTCGCTTGAGCGTGCTGGGGGCGACGCTGTGCCAATTAAAGGTGGCAACAGAGACCATGATCATGACGGCAACCAAAGCGGCCATCGGAATCATTCCAACAAGGTCACCCAAGCCCACGACAAGGATGAGGAGGAAAAGGCCGGCGAGGAAGGTGGAGATCCGGGTGCGAGCGCCCGAAGCCTTGACGTTGATCATGGTCTGTCCGACCATGGCGCAACCACCCATGCCACCAAAAAAACCCGAGAGCATGTTGGCCACTCCTTGGGCCCAGGCTTCGCGGGTTTTCCGGGAATGGGTGTCGGTCACATCATCCACAAGCTTTGCCGTGAGAAGAGATTCCAACAACCCCACAACGGCCATGGCTGCCGCGAAGGGAGCAATGATGGTCAAGGTTTCCCATGTCAAGGGAACATTCGGGATAAAGAGCTCCGGCAAACTCTCGGGCAGATCGCCTTCATCCCCCACCGTGGGAACAACCAGCGCGCTGACCACAACAATGGAGGTCAACACCACAATGGCCACCAGGGGTGCGGGAATTGCCTTGGTGATCATCGGCATGAAAACCATGATGGCAAGCCCGGCCGCTACCAGCGGATAGACCAACCATGGCACCCCTAAAAGGTGTGGCAACTGGGCGCTGAAAATCAAAATGGCGAGAGCGTTGACAAATCCCACCATGACGCTTCGCGGGATGAAGCGCATCAGCTTCGCAACACCTAAAACGGCGAGGATGATCTGAAAAATCCCACCCAAAATCACGGTAGCAATAAAGTAATCCATGCCGTAATCCCTGGCGACCGGCGCAATCACCAGGGCGATAGCCCCGGTTGCGGCGGTAATCATGGCGGGACGACCGCCGAGAAATGCTATCGAGACCGCCATCACAAAAGAAGAAAACAACCCCACCCGTGGATCGACGCCCGCGATGATGGAAAACGAAATGGCTTCAGGAATCAGCGCGAGAGCAACCACAAGGCCTGCCAGGACCTCTTTGGTGAGAATCCGGGGGCTGGTGAGCGCGGTCCAGACAGACGGCCGTGCGGCGTAGCGCTTTTTATCATCGGAGGGCATGGCAATAGTGGTCATTTCTTGCTCCTTTGGTGAACCCTCTGGTCTTGCGAAACGGTGGTGATGCGCGAGCAACGGGATTCCGCAGTGCTCTGTGCGGTAAGGGTTACAGCTCACCCCACCCTAACGCGCGGTTCATGTTTCCCAGGATGCAGGAGACACCTTTGATCGCCTTTCCTGACGCACACCCCGTCCTGAGCGCCGAGACATTTGGGAGAGTGGTGTTCGTGGGCAATGGGGTCAGCCCCGGCTCGAGAAGACCCGAACGCGCTACCTTCCGCTCTCAGCCCACTAAGTGATACACCTTGCGCAGTGTGGTCGTAACCTCCCACCGTGTTTCCTCACCGGCGCGAAGGGTGAGCACAATCCCGGGTTGAAGCTCTTGGGTAACAAGCTCTCCTGCCAGCATTCGGGTCACGAAACCGTGACCCTGAATAATGATGCATGTTTCGTTGTACTCAACATCACTCATCATTCCCGGAGTCATTTCCCACACGCCCCAGGATGATCCCTCCGGCCCGCTCCAGGACATCTCGCCAGTGCTCGGCTGCCCCTGGATCACCTGGGAAGGGTCGACTGGCACACGCTCCAGCACCAAGTTGAGGGCGTCAGTCCAGGCAGGCATTGCCTGGCTCACGAATCAAACCCCAAGCCCACGGCATCGAGGGTCTTGAGAAAAAGCCCTCTGCGCCCTTGCCGATGATCAGCCCTGTCTAATCCCGCCTTGGTCAGTTGAACGGCCGGGTAACAGAGGGGTTCCGGGGGGAAAGGCAGGGGCATACTCTTCACCATCTCCAACTCCGTTCGCCACGTGTGTAACCCGTCTAACTGATCGAGCATTACCTCCGCGGCGAAGCGGGTGGCGGCAACCCCCAGTCCCGTGAACCCCGCCGAATAAGCAACCCTGCTCTGATGGGCGGTGGCAAAAAAGGCGCTAAATCGCGAACAGGTGTCGATGGCTCCTGCCCAGCGATGGCTGAAGGTGATTCCTTCGAGCTGGGGGAACGTGGTGAAAAAGTGCGAAGCAACCCGACGGTAGCTTTGGGGACGATCTTCATGACGTTCGTTGACTTCCCCGCCATAGTGATACACCGCGTCATAACCGCCAAAGAGAATCCGGTCATCTGCGGTAATGCGGTAATAGTGGAACTGGTTTGCCATATCCGCCACGCCCTCGCGACCGTCCCAGCCCACACTGGCTTTCTGCTCCGGGGTGAGTGGCTCTGTCATGAGGACGTAGTCATACACCGGAATGGTGTGAAGACTGTATCTCTTGAGCAAGGAGGGGAAAACATTCGTCGCCAACGACACCCGCTGGGCCGCCACCTCGCCGCCGGGAACCTGCAGGGTGACACGGGAGCGATCCGCGTCCAGGCCTTTCACCGGGGTGTGACTTAGCACCTCGACACCTGCTTCAAGACATGCGGTGAGGAGTTCGCGGGTCAGTTTGCCCGGGTGCACCATCGCGGTGTCTTGAGCGGAAAAGTTTGCCGCCAGATAGGTGGGCGAATTAACACGTTTGCGCACCGCATCAGCGTCAAGGAATACGGCGCGCTCACCATCGGCTTCGTCGCGTAACCAGGGCACCTGGTGATCTTCCACGGCGACGGCAAGAGAACCTACCCGCCAAAAATCACAGTCCCACTTCCCCTCGGTGACCGTCTTTTCGATCGCATCCAGGTTGTAAAGCCCGGCCTTATCGAGCTGGTCATATTCAGCGCGGTAGCGCCTCTTCCCATTGGATTCGCCATGAGTCAACGTGGACTCGACAAAGCCACCGTTGCGTCCAGAAGCTGCCCAGCCAGGATCCTCGGCCTCGAGAACCACGACGCGCCATTCAGGGTGTCGAGCTTTTGCGAGAAAAGCGGTCCACAGCCCTGTGTACCCAGCACCGACGATGGCAAGGTCACAACTAATTTGGCCAGTCAACGACAAAAGCGGATGCCCCAGAGGGGCATCTTCCACCCAAAAAGACTTCTGAACACTGCCACGCAGGGCATGCTCAATGACGCTTTCAGAGGGCACGGTGCGTTCAAAACGAGTCTGATGCACGAATACCCCTCCCTTATCGCCAGCTTAGACCGCTCGCCCCACCCCCAAATAGGTTCATGCCAAAAAG
>JAFMDO010000077.1 GCA_017857245.1 Pontimonas sp. | reverse complement strand
CCCGCAGCAACCGCTGCGCCGAGAAACTCGCCAGAAATTCTGGGGTCTCTCGCCATGACCGCCCTAGGTCGGCGGCCTTCAGCCTTGAGCTCGTCAGCGTGACGACCCTTAGTGAGCACCAAAGCCGCACTTTGACACAGGCGCACGACCATATCTGCCGTGAGCTCGCGGTTTGCGAGCCCCCGGACACCGTCGGTGCCAAAAATGCGACCCATGTGGTGGGGGGCCGATTAACGCTTCGAGTACTGAGGAGCCTTACGAGCCTTCTTGAGACCGGCCTTCTTACGCTCTTTCACGCGGGCATCCCGTGACAGGAAGCCAGACTTCTTGAGTGTGGCGCGGTTGTTTTCTTCATCAATCTGGTTCAAGGAACGAGCAATGCCCAAACGTAACGCGCCAGCCTGACCGGAGGGTCCGCCACCGGTAATGCGGGCAATGACGTCATAGCTGCCACCGAGCTCCAAGATCGTAAACGGGTCATTGATGAGCTGCTGGTGAAGCTTGTTCGGGAAGTACTCTTCAAGGGTGCGACCATTCACGGTGTAGGAGCCAGAACCTGGAACCAGGCGCACGCGGGCGATCGCTTGCTTGCGACGGCCCACAGCGTGCCCACCAACGGTAAGTGGCTTGCGAGGCTTCTTTTCGGCAACCTCAGCCGTGACCGGCGTTTCGGTGCTGAATGAGGTGGGAGCTTCTGCTTCCACAGCGGAGTCTTGTGTTTCTTCTGAGTTAGCCACGATGTGTGTCCTTAGCTTCTGCGCTACTGCGCGATCTGGTCAAGAGAGTAGGGCTTAGGCATCTGAGCCTGGTGAGGGTGGGTGTCGCCGGTGTAGACCTTGAGCTTGGCCATCTGGTCGCGACCCAACGTGTTCTTGGGCAACATGCCGCGAATCGCTTTTTCCACGGCCCGAATGGGGTTCGTCTCCATGAGCTTGTCGTAGGTCACTCCGGTGAGGCCGCCGGGATAACCCGAGTGGCGATACGCCACCTTTTGGGTCAGCTTGGATCCGGTCAAAACCACCTTGTCGGCGTTCACAATGATGACGTGGTCACCCATGTCCATGTGGGGTGCGAAAGTGGGCTTGTGCTTTCCACGCAGCAAGGCTGCGGTGTGGGAAGCGAGGCGGCCCAGAACAACGTTCGTGGCATCAATGATGAGCCACTCGCGCTGAACATCAGCGGGCTTGGGTGAAAAGGTGCGCGTCATGCGACATTCCTTTGCGGTTCGAGGTGTTCGTGAATCCCGCTCCGTGGGTGTTCTGTATCAGAACCTCCCGGTGGAGGGCTCAACCTGGCACACAATCGGCGATTGGCACCAACTTCCTACCTTAGAGCAGATTCTGGGGCCGGTCAATCCGCGGGAATACCTCTTCTCTGGCGGGTACCTTCGGCCCGACCCAGCAGTTCATCATCGGGGGGATACGTGACTGATACCAGAGTCAAACCCTTGGCTGGCATCGTCACCCACTCGCTCGTTCTTTTTCCTTTTTCCCGCGCGGCTAGGACTCCAGGAATAGTCATTGTCCCTCTGCCCACCGCCACACAGGAACCCACCAGTGACCGAATCATGGAATGGCAAAAAGCATCAGCAGAAAGCTGTGCCACCAACACCCCCTCGCTATCTCGCTGCCAATCGAAGCGCTGGAGAGTGCGGATGGTGGTGGCACCAGCCCGGGGCCGACAAAAAGCCTGAAAATCATGAAGCCCCAGCAATGCCTGAGCGGCGTCGCTCATTGCCGCAACATCCAAGTCATAGGCCGTCACAGCGGTGACGTCTCGCTTGAGGGGGTTTTTCTGAGCCCTGCGGTCGGCAAGCCGATACTCGTAATGCCTCGCCAGAGCAGAAAAGCGTGCGTTGAAGCCTTCGGGGGCTTTATCGATCGAATGGACAACGATGGCGTCGGTGCGCAATGCCCCGTTGACCCGCTTGGCTAACAGGGCCAACGCTGAGGGGGTCAGCACGACAGAATCGGCCAGCTCTGCATGCGCGACCTGGCCGATTGCGTGAACTCCCGAATCGGTGCGTCCGGCAACAATCGTGGAAATCTCTTTCCGAGAGACGCGCAACACCGTTGCCAAAGCGTGCTCCAGCTCGCCTTGAATAGTGGTGAGGCGGGTCTGTTTTGCCCAACCCGAATACTCCGTGCCCAGGTAGGCACACTTGATCCGTAATCGGGTAGTCACGAGTGTCAGTGTAAACAGTTCACGGTATGGGCGCCGAAAGCTATGTGGCTCTGGGGAAAAACTGAAGCACCCAGCCCGAAGACTGGGTGCTTCAGTGACGCTCTATTTTGCTTCTTCGGCAGGCTCTTCCGAGGCGTCGTCAGCAGGTGCCGCAATCTCTTCCACAGCACCCTCTTCCGCTACGACATTTTCAGGGGCCGCTTCCTCGGGTGTATCTGCGACTACCTCGACAGATTCCGTTGCCTCTGTTGCTTCGGGGGCGGTGGTGTCTTCCACAGCTTCGGTCACTTCTTCGACGGCCTCGGGAGCAGGAGCGGCTTTCTCTACCTCCGGCTTCGCCTTCTTGGTCTTGGGCTTGGGGTTCACGGGCTCCAAAACCAGCTCGATGACTGCCATGGAGGCGTTGTCGCCCTTGCGGTAACCGGTCTTGATGATGCGGGTGTAAC
>JAFMDO010000076.1 GCA_017857245.1 Pontimonas sp. | reverse complement strand
TCAATGCCACGGTGGGCGGGGAGCTCAACGCCCTCAAGAAGTATTGGCGAAAGACGCGGGACTACCCGCGATTCAAAGACATTGACTTCAAATGGAGTGAGAGTAGCGCAGAGTCTCAGTTTCCGCGCTTAAGCGTCCGGGTGAGGGACGAATTAGTGGGTTTCGGGGGGTCTGATGAGTTTGCTGTCGACAACTCCGGTGTCATCGGTGGCGGCCAACACCTCACCCCGCAGGAGCTTCATGGCCTAGTGGAGAGCAAAGAGGTCACTTTCTTTGACGGACGCAATGCATGGGAGGCCCAGATTGGCCGGTTCAAGAATGCGGTAGTTCCGGACATTTCCACCTCGAATGACTTTGTTCGGGAGCTCGACAGTGGCCAGTATGACCATCTGAAAGACACGCCCGTTGTGACCTATTGCACCGGTGGAATTCGGTGCGAAATATTAACCGCAATGATGATTAAGCGCGGGTTTAGCGAGGTCTATCAGCTTGAGGGTGGAATTCTTCGGTACGGAGAAGCCTTTGGCGATGATGGCTTATGGGAAGGTTCGCTCTCGGTATTTGATCCACGCAAAGCGGTGACTTTTAGCTCCAACGCGAAGGTGATTGGTCGCTGCGCACTGTGCGAGACGCCCTCGTCTCGCCTCGAAAATTGTGCTGATGCGGCTTGTCGCCGGCAGCTCGTGTTCTGCGATCCCTGCGCAGCGCGTCAGCCGCTGTGCCCCGCCCATCACGAGCAACCCGTCATCCCGAAGTTGCCCGCTTAGCTGGGGCGCGAAGTTTCCGCAGTGGTGTGGAAAAAACGACGGGAAACCTGGTTTTTCTCCACTTCATCGGCCAGCCAGCCGCCGATTGTTATTCGTTCTTTTGCGAGAAAGAGGGGGAGGAGAAGACCACTTTCCTCTGGATGTGAGTTTTAGCGGATACCCTGGTCAGGCTTGTCCCGGTTCTTTGCGGAAAGTCCCGCGAAGAATTCCCAGATCAGACGGTGAGCATTGTTAACCGTGACGTCAGCGTGGTCATAAGCCGGGGCAACCTCCATAACGTCAAACCCCACCACATCGAGTTCGAGGGTCAGGCGGCGAATGATGCGGAGTAAATCGATGGGGGCAAAACCCCCGGGCTCGGGCGTCCCGGTCGCGGGAGCAAACCCCGGGTCGAGCACGTCAATGTCAATAGAAATGTAGGCCTTCGGAGCTCTCTTTTTGGCTTCGGCGATCACATCATCCAGAACCGGCATGGGGCCGCGTTCCCAAAACTCTTGCATCATGTAGTGCTTCAGGTTGTTCTCTCGCATCCACTTCTGGTCTTCTTCACCTGGCCAATAGCCGCGCAATCCCAGTTGCAGGAAACGATCGCCGGGTATCGACCCGGATTCAATAATGCGCCGCATCATTGCGCCATGGCTGGCAAAGTTGCCATCGAGTTCATAAGCGGTGTCTGCGTGGGCGTCGAAGTGGATCATGGCAACGTTGCCAAACCCGTGTTTCTCGGCGACAGCCGTGACCGCGGGGAAGGTCACCGAATGGTCACCTCCGAGCACCACCGGAATGATTCCTCGGCTAGTCACTTCGCTAACTCGGTCGTAGATCGCTTGGCGAGATTGCTCCCACATTCCATGGCTCACAATGGCGTCTCCGTAGTCAACGACGGTGAGGTGGTCAAAAATTTCGACGCCTAAGTCGAGGTGGTAGGTGCCCGGGTCATACGCGTTGGCTCGAAGAGCACGAGGTCCAAAACGCGCGCCTGGTCGGTTGGTAGTGCTGTCGTCCCAGGGAGCACCAATAACGGCAACGTCAGGCCGCAGCGCATCGAGCTGTTCTGGCTCCGTGACGAAGGGGCGCATCCCAAATGTTGCGAGCCCTTGATAGGAGGCGGAGTCAAGCTGGGTTCGCATTCCCGGCGGTAGTGAGTTCTCTGAATTCATGACCCCAGGCTAGGTCATGAGCCCCCGGGCGAAGACATTGAGTGGCAGAGGTTTGGCGGGGGAAATCTGGTCTATTCTTTTCTCACCCTCTAGACGACGACCAAGGAGAGCTGTGACGAAAGAGAATTTTTCAGCAAAAAAATGGAAAGAGCTTGATCGCTCCTTCAATTTTTATTCTTGGTCCGCACAGGGGGCACTTTCCCCCATGATGGTTTCTCATGCCCATGGCATGACAGTGGTGGACATCGAGGGGAATGAATATCTCGATTTCTCGAGCCAGCTTGTCAACGTCAACATCGGGCATTCGCATCCTCGGGTGGTTGGGGCGATTGTTGAGCAGGCTGAGCAGCTGGCAACGGTGGGGCCGGCGTTTTCCTCGAAACCGCGGGTTCAGGCGGCAATGGCTATCGTGTCGCGAGCTGGCGAGAGCTTTCGAAAAGTTTTCTTCACCAACGGTGGGGCTGACGCCAATGAAAACGCAATTCGCGCAGCCAGGCTGTATACCGGGCGTTCGAAAGTACTCAGCGCGTATCGCAGCTACCACGGCAACACCGGATCGGCGATTGTGGCAACAGGGGATTGGCGTCGTCAGCCTAATGAATATGCCACCGGACACGTCCATTTTTTTGGACCCTTTCTCTATCGCACCGAGTTCGCCGCGGAAAACGCTGAAGAGGAATGCCAACGCGCTCTGCGCCATCTCGAGCGCACCATTGAAGCGGAGGGTCCCG
>JAFMDO010000075.1 GCA_017857245.1 Pontimonas sp. | reverse complement strand
AGGTTCTTGCCCACATTTCGGGGAAAATGCGTCAGCATTACATCCGGATTTTGCCTGAAGACAAGGTAATCGTGGAGCTCAGTCCTTATGATCTCAGCCGTGGCCGCATCGTCTACCGTTACAAATAGGCACTGGGTAAGGAACGGCCCGGGGATCCACTCGGGCACGAGGCCAGCGATATAAAGGAAAAAACATGAAGGTCAGCGCCAGTGTTAAGACCATGTGCGACAAGTGCAAAGTCATTCGTCGCCATGGAAAAGTAATGGTGATTTGTGAAAATCCCCGTCACAAGCAGCGTCAAGGCTAATAACTCAACACACCACCAGCAGGATCGAGATTCCGTCTTGGACGGAGGACTCCTCGGGGAGAGGCCCGAGCACAGATTCTGCTCCACACCTCTCACAGCACCAGGAGAAATGACATGGCACGTCTTGCCGGAGTCGATATTCCCCGCGACAAGCGGGTCGAAATCGCCCTTACCTACATCTATGGAGTCGGTCGCACCCGCTCGAAGCAAACGCTCGAGGCCACCGGGGTTGACCCCAGCATTCGCGTCAAAGATTTGACCGATGACCAGCTGTTGAAGCTGCGCGAACACATCGAAGGAATGTTCAAGGTTGAGGGTGACCTGCGCCGTGAAGTGACCGCTGATATTCGCCGCAAGGTGGAAATTGGTAGCTACCAAGGAATCCGCCACCGCCGTGGACTCCCCGTGAGAGGTCAGCGCACGAAGACCAACGCTCGCACCCGTAAAGGCCCCAAGCGCACTGTGGCCGGCAAGAAGAAGGCCGCGTAGGCCTCGCTCGTCCACCCCTCAGACTAAGAATCACGGAGAAAAATCATGGCAGCACCTAAAGCGTCCGTCCGGAAGCCCAGGCGGAAGACCAAGAAGAGCATTGCTGTGGGCCAGGCTCACATCAAGTCCACCTTCAACAACACCATCGTCTCGATCACGGATCCTTCGGGCGCCGTTATCTCGTGGGCGTCTTCTGGTGGAGTGGGATTCAAAGGCTCACGTAAGTCGACCCCTTATGCTGCACAGCTGGCTGCGGAATCTGCTGCCCGCCAGGCACAGGAGCACGGCATGAAGAAGGTTGAAGTTTTCGTCAAGGGACCGGGCTCCGGTCGCGAGACAGCGATTCGTTCACTCCAGGCCGCAGGCCTGGAGGTGGGCTCGATTACCGATGTGACGCCTCAGGCCCACAACGGTTGCCGTCCGCCCAAGCGTCGTCGCGTGTAGTTAGGAGCTGGTTCTGGTTATCCAGGACTCAGCCCCACCCCTCCATAACCCCATAGTTAGTACGGCCCAGGCCGGCCCTCAACCAAGTGTCATATAGCGGACACTTAGCCGAAAGGAAACACCAGTGCTCATTGCACAGCGCCCCACTCTGACAGAAGAAACCCTCTCCGATTTCCGCTCAGCCTTCGTGATTGAGCCCCTTGAGCCAGGCTTTGGTTACACCTTGGGTAACTCCATGCGTCGCACCCTGCTTTCCTCGATCCCCGGCGCTGCCGTGACCAGCATTCGTATTGATGGCGTGCTGCACGAGTTCTCCACTGTGGAGGGCGTGAAAGAGGACGTCACCGAGATCATCTTGAACATCAAGAACCTCGTTGTCTCCAGCGAGCACGATGAGCCCATCACCGCCTACCTGCGTAAGACCGGGTCCGGTGCCGTGACGGCCGCTGACATTCAGGCACCCGCCGGTGTTGAGGTTCACAACCCCGAACTTCACATCGCGACCCTCAATGACAAGGCAAGCTTCGAACTCGAGCTCACCATCGAGCGCGGTCGTGGGTATGTCTCCTCTGTTCAGAACCGCAACGAGTACGCCGAGGCCGGTCAGATTCCGATCGATTCGATTTATTCACCCGTGTTGAAGGTGACCTACCGCGTCGAGGCAACTCGTGCCGGTGAGCGCACTGACTTCGACCGCCTTGTGGTGGATGTGGAAACCAAGCCCTCGATGAGCCCTCGCGATGCGGTAGCTTCCTCCGGTCGCACTCTTGTCGAGCTCTTTGGCCTCGCCCGCGACTTGAACGCAGAAGCTGAAGGTATCGAAATTGGCCCAGCGCCGGTGGAGGTTGTTCTCTCCAGCGAAATGGCTATGCCCATCGAGAGCCTTGACCTCACGGTTCGCAGCTACAACTGCCTGAAGCGTGAAGGTATCAACAACGTGAGCGAATTGGTTGCTCTCTCCGAGCACCAGCTGATGAACATCCGTAACTTCGGTCAGAAGTCTGTGGATGAAGTTCGCGACAAGCTCATCGAAATGGGCCTCTCGCTCAAAGACCCGATCCCCGGCTTTGATGGTTCCGCTTTTTACAGCGGGCTTGAAGAAGGCGAAGAGTACTAAATTCCAGTGGGGACTCCCCGCTGAATAGCCCTGTGAAAGACGGAAGAGAACACAACAATGCCTAAGCCCACTAAAGGACCTCGCCTCGGAGGCGGACCTGCCCACGAGCGTTTGATGTTGGCGAACCTTGCCACTGCTTTGTTCACCCACGGTCGCATTCAGACCACGGAGACCCGAGCAAAGCGTTTGCGCCCCCTCGCCGAGAGGTTGGTTACCTTTGCAAAGCGCGGTGACCTTCACGCTCGTCGTCGGGTGATGACGATCATTCGCGACAAGTCTGCGGTGCACAAGTTGTTCATGGAGATTGCTCCTCAGGTCGACAAGCGTGAAGGCGGTTACACCCGCATCATCAAGACCGGTTACCGCAAGGGCGACAACGCCTCCATGGC
>JAFMDO010000074.1 GCA_017857245.1 Pontimonas sp. | reverse complement strand
CCTTGTGACCGTTGGTCAACTCCACGCGGAACATTGCATTGGGAAGGGCTTCGACTACCGAGCCTTCGATTTCAATGACGCCGTCTTTGTTGGCCATAGCCTCATGTCTTGTTGTAGCGAATGTGCACTGGTCATGCGTTGTGGGCAGAAAAACCGTAAAAGCCTTTTTGACACCAAAGTCCTATCCTAGACCCGCTTTTCTCCAGGCACAAGTCCCAGATCACGAAGTTAGGACGGGGTGATTCTCCGGGCCGTCAGCGCAGCCATAATCCGATGGGTGACCTCCGTGATGTCACCAATTCCATCAATCGGCGCGACCAGGCCCCGGCTTGTAAAAATATCAATCAGAGGCGCTGTCTGCTCTTGATACACCTGAAGGCGGTGGCGAACAACGCTTTCGTCATCATCGCTTCTGCCCTGATCGATGGCGCGTAAACGAAGACGCTCCACCACGACATCGGGGTCTGCGACCAGCTGGACGACGACATCCAACGCGGTGTCATGAGTGGCGAGAAAGTCGTCGAGGTGCCGAACCTGATCTGGTGTGCGGGGATAACCATCCAAGAGAAACCCACCCCCACAATCCGGGTCCGCTAAGCGGTCTGTGATCAAATCATTGGTGAGGGAGTCGGGGACATTGTCCCCGGCGTCCATAAACGCTTTGGCCTGAAGCCCCAGTGGTGTTTCATTCTTGACGTTGTGGCGGAAAATATCTCCGGTCGAAATCGCTGGGATGCCAAAAGCTCTCGAGAGCTCCAACGCCTGAGTCCCCTTCCCCGCGCCCGGTGGGCCAATCAAGAGAAGTCGGGTGCCGGAGGTCACTTGAGCAAGCCCTCATAGTGACGCTGTTGGAGCTGCGCATCGATTTGCTTCACCGTATCCAGCCCCACACCCACGATGATCAAAATACTTGCACCGCCGAAGGGGAAGTTTTGATTGGCGTTCACCGTGGCCAAGGCCACCAAAGGAATCAGCGCAACAAGACCGAGATAGAGCGAGCCAGGGAGCGTAATTCTGGTCAACACGTAATCGAGATACTCCGCCGTGGGGCGTCCCGCTCGGATACCAGGAATGAAGCCGCCGTAGCGCTTCATATTGTCGGCCACTTCTTCGGGGTTGAAGATGATAGCCACGTAGAAGTAGGTGAAGCCAACAATCAGAAGGAAGTAGACCGCCATATAGAGCGGGTTGTCACCGGAGGTGAGGTTGTTCTGAATCCAGACAACCCATGCCGAGGTTGTCCCATCAGCACTGGTGGTGTTGAACTGTGCCAACAAGGCAGGCAGATACAGCAGTGACGAGGCGAAGATAACGGGAATAACACCGGCCATGTTGACCTTGATGGGGATGTAGGTGTTCGTTCCGCCGTAGGTGCGGCGGCCCACCATGCGCTTGGCATATTGGACGGGCACCCGACGCTGCGACTGCTCGACAAAGACGACGAGGCCCATAATGACAATTCCCACAGCGATCACAATCACGAAGATGGTGGAACCGTTGGACTGGGCAATAGCCCACAAGGACGAGGGGAAAACAGCAGCGATGGACACGAAGATCAATAGCGACATCCCATTGCCCACACCGCGTTCGGTGATCATTTCGCCGAGCCACATAATGAGGCCCGTTCCAGCCGTCATGGTGATAACCATCAGGATGATGGCGTACCAGGCATCATTAGCCAAAAGTTGGTTACATGCGGGACCTCCGGAGTTACCGAACATCGCACCGCTTCGCGCCACAGTAATCAAGGTGGTCGACTGGAGAAGTGCCAACCCAATGGTGAGGTAGCGGGTGTACTGAGTGAGTTTGCTCTGGCCCGCCTGGCCTTCTTTATGGAGGGCTTCGAAGTGAGGAATCACAACGCGAAGCAGCTGGGTAATAATTGACGCCGTGATGTAGGGCATGATTCCCAGCGCAAAAATTGACAGCTGAAGAAGTGCGCCGCCGCTGAAGAGGTTAATCAGCTCATACAGGCCAGCAGTGTTACCCGTTCCGGCAAGACACTGTTGAACGTTGCGGTAATCCACAAACGGAGCGGGGATAAATGACCCCAGACGGAAAAGACCGATGATGGCCAACGTAAAGAGAACTTTTCGCCTCAGATCGGGAGTCTTAAAGATTCTCCCTATGGAACCGATCACATCATCCTCCTGCACCGTGCCTACTGGCACGTGGGTTTGAGCTTACTGCCTCAGCGGACCCGGTGGAAAAGCGCTAGGCGCTGCCCCACCGGGGGAAACGCTTACTCCTTGACGGAACCGCCGGCTTTAGCGATTTTCTCTGCGGCTTGCTTCGACACTTTGTCGACACTCACCGTGAGAGCAACGCTGAGGTCGCCATCCGCCAATACCTTGACTTTTTCGTTCTTGCGAACAGCCCCCTTGGCCACCAAATCATCAATCGTGACGTCTCCACCCTTGGGGTAGAGCTCACTCAGGCGCCCGACGTTCACGACCTGATACTCCACGCGGAAGGGGTTCGTGAAACCACGGAGCTTCGGTGTGCGCATGACGGAGGTCAACTGGCCACCTTCGAAACCAGGACGAACCTGGTAACGGGCCTGGGTGCCCTTTGTTCCACGACCAGCGGTCTTACCCTTGGACGCTTCACCACGACCCACGCGGGTTTTGGCTTTCTTGGCTCCAGGTGCGGGACGCAGGTGGTGGAGTTTCACCACACCAGGTCGCACAACTTTCTCAACAGGAGCCTTTTTTGCTGCGGGCTTCTTAGCCGTCGCCGCGGCAGGAGCCTTCTTTTCTGCAGCGGCAGCAGGCTTGGCGGCCGCTGTCTTTGCAGCAGGTGCCTTAGCAGCAGGTGCTTTGGCGACAGGCGCTTTAGCGGCAGGTGCCTTAGCAGCAGGTGCTTTGGCGACAGGCGCTTTAGCGGCAGGTGCCT
>JAFMDO010000030.1 GCA_017857245.1 Pontimonas sp. | reverse complement strand
TAGAGCGTTCGACTGAAAATCGAAAGGTCACCGGATCGATGCCGGTCGGAGCCACAAAACCCTCGCAGAGCGTCCCTCATGCGGGGGTTTTTCGTGGCCCACCACTAGACCGGTCCATCAGTCTTGAAGCGCTCGAAGCATCCTTCTGGTCGAAATGAGGACGCCCCCCAACACCGCAGGAATCCCGCCACCAGGATGAACGCTTGATCCCACCCGCCACAACCAGGGGGTTCGCTTGGAGTTGTAAGCCGGGGAATGAAAAGGTCCGCTCCGCCACCACGGTGCTGGTGCTCCGTACAGCGCTCCGCCCACGGCCCCGAAGCCTGCGAAGTATTCAGGATCCAAAATTGTGTGCTCGGTCATCATCTCCGTGATGGGTTTACTCAAACCTAAAAGGTCTGAGAACCGTCGGGATTCTCGCTGAACGAAGTCATCTTCGAAAGAGCAAGCCTTGCCATCCGGCGGCGCGGTGAGCAGAAGGGCTGCAACGGGCTGGGTGTTGGGATAAATATCCCCTGCGCGGTAATAGTTCAAAAACGCCATCGTTTCCTGTGGTCTCTGGCGTTTACCCAGCGACCGGAAAAGGGCTTCGGGCTCCTCAGGCATCATGACCGAATGGGTGACAATGTCTGCCGGTAACTCTTCTTCCAAGACACCAAAGATTGCCACCCCCGAGCACGAAAGCTTGCGGGGCGGTGAACTCCTCTTTCCCATGAGCCCCTCCAAGATGCCACCATCAACTGCGCTGACGACATAGTCGGAGGAATAGGTTGCCGCAGCGGTCGTGACGACTCCTGGGGTGACGCTGAGAACGTGCTCGCCGGTGTGAAGATCAACACCCGCTGCGCGGGCAAGGTTCTCCAGCCCCTTTGCAATTTCATACACGCCGCCTTTGGGGACGAATACTCCGTCTTCGGCCATCACCGCAGCCATCGTGGCGTAGAGGGCGAGCGTCTGATCAGGGGACACCCCAGCATTCAGAGTGTGAATGGAGATGACATCTTTGAGGTCGTGGGGCATCCAGTCCAAACCATCGAGATAGCTCTTGGTGGTGAGCCTGATCCCATATCGCTTCAATAATTCTTTTCCCGCACCCAAAATTCCTGGATCCCACGGGTCCTTTGTCAACAATGTGGTGATGGCCTCGCCTAAACCACCGTGCTCATGCTGAAATCTCTGCCACGCTGCATGCCACGGATGCCCTTCTTCCACGGGCAGGTTGGCCGCCTGACCGCGGAAGTAGTACCGCCCCACCTCCGGCAGGCGCTCCAGTTTCACGCCGGCGATGGTTTCTGCCGAAGGGCCATCGCCGAAAGAGTCCCAGGTCTCGAGGATTTGTTGCCACACGCCAGGGAACGTCACCAGAGATGGCCCGGTGTCGATTCTCTGACCGGCAACTTCTATTCGTCGGCTCTTTCCCCCCAGCCACTCGTTGCCCTCGACAAGCGTGACTTTGTGTCCAGCCCGCGCCAGGAGAGCAGCGGTGGCGAGGCCACCGAGTCCGCCGCCGACGACGGTAATCGTTCTATTCATGAGTTGGGATATACCCCAAGAACCAGACCTGTCACTAACTGCACCCCGGCAACCCCACCGGCCACATAGGGAAAGGCCACGGAGTATCGATAGAGCTTCCTGGCGGTAGCAATATCGGGCCTACGCCATTGGGCAAGGACAAGCCAGCCCGCAAGCGCTGCGTTAGCAACAGCCACCGGGATGTTGACCAGAGCGAACAAGACGGTGGCGACAATCCACCATCCCCCCGACCACAGGAGGGATCCCTTGATGCCAAACTTCACCGCGGTGGTAATAATTCCTGCCGCTGCGTCTTCATCGATGTCTTGAATGGCGTCGTATACGTGTTTTGCCAACGACCACGCCATCAACCCCAGTGCCGCCGCCCACACCGGGGAAACACCAAGGGCTAGAGGAACGAAAACCAAGGGGAAGGCGTAGTCGGCATTAGACACCGAATCCAGGATGGGGCGACCTTTGAGGCGAAGGGGGGTTGCTGAGTACTGCCAAAAGAAGAGGGCGTAGGCAGCCATCCAGGCCACCGCTGCTGGCGGCAACGTGAGGGCGAAATATGCGAAGAAGGGTACGTTGGTGGCAATAACCCCCCACCCGATCATCTTCGTTTCGTGGGGCTTTATTTTGGCTCCGCCGTAGCCGCCTTTGCGGTCGTTGTCAGAATCTGTGTCCTGGTCATAGATGTCATTGATGCCATAAATCAGCAGGTTGAAAGGAAAACTCACCCACAGAAGAATCGGAACGATGGACCACGTCCAGAGCTCTCCGGCTAGCCACATGCCGATAACCGTGGTGCCGATGGTGTTCACCCAGAGGACTGGTCTTGACACTTCAATCAGGCGCCTCATCACCGCTTTACTCTACCGGTGAGTCTCTGATGGCCCTCAGAGTTTAGGGTGCAGCGGTCCCCGGTGGAGTTTGTATTGCATAGCCTGAGCCACAGGTTTCATCTGAATCAGATCGAGATTCACATGGGCGGGGCTCTCCAGGGCATACCTCACCACATCAGCAACATCTTCCGCCAACAATGGGGATTCAACCCCCTCATAGAGCGCCTGCGTTTTGGCCTCATCACCGCCAAAACGGTTCAAAGCAAATTCTTCGGTCTTGACCATTCCGGGCGCAATTTCCACGACCCGGATGGGTTCCCCCACTAATTCCAACCTCAACGCCATGAGTGCCGCGTGAAGTCCCGCTTTGGCTGCGTTATACCCACCGCCACCTTCATAACTGATGAAGGCGGCGGTGGAGGAAATCGTGACGATATCGGCAACTCCCCGACTCACACTCTTCCGGCGTAACAGGGGTAGAAAAGCACGAATCATTCGCTGGACGCTCACCACATTCAGCTCCATCATCACCGCCCAGTCATCCGGGTCAGCCTCTGCCACCCAATCGGCGCCCACAGCCCCGCCGGCCACATTAACCAGGGCATCAATTCCACCAGCTTCCTCGACCCTGTTCACCAGTGCAGTGACATCATCGCTGCTTGTGACATCGGCGACAAAAATGTCACACCCTGTTTCCGCTGCCAAGGAATCAAGTCGATCACGACGTCGGGCAACGGCAATGACGTCCCACGATGCCGCCCGCAAGGCCCGCACGGTCGCCGCACCAATACCGGAGCTTGCACCTGTCACCAGGGCTCGCCCTGGAGGGGTGTTAGTGATCACCCTCGAGCCCAATCGAGCCGATGAGAATAGACCACGGAGCAAGGTCACGCTGGGCGATCAACCCTTCGATCCAAAAAGGATCCAGGTCCATCATGTCGACAATGCCCGCCTCGTCTGCGCCCTCGCAGATGATGAGTGCACCGGGGCCCTGGCTGGTAGCTAGCGGTCCGCTAGCGATTACGCCATTGCCCACGAGAGATCTCACATACTCTCGGTGGGCAGGTCGGTGCAGATCCAGGGTTTCGGGGTCATCGGCATATCGATAGGTGAGCGCGAAAATCGCCATCGAAACGCCTAGAGGGCTTTGACTGCGCTGAGGACTTTGCCCAAAGTCTCTTTTGCGTCGCCGAACAAGAGTGTCGTGTTGGGTTCATACAACAGTTCATTTTCGATACCCGCAAAACCTGGACGCATCGAGCGCTTCAGGAAAACAACCTGCTTCGCTTCACCCGCGTCAAGAATGGGCATGCCGTAAATGGGGGACCCCGGGGTGGTCTTTGCGGCGGGGTTCACCACGTCGTTTGCCCCCACGACCAGACACACATCAGCGGTCTTGAACTGAGGGTTCACCTCATCCATTTCCTGCAAGACCTCGTAAGGGACGTTGGCTTCTGCAAGCAACACGTTCATGTGTCCTGGCATACGACCGGCGACAGGGTGGATGCCGAAGACAACTTCGATTCCTTTCCCTTCGAGGGCCTTGGCCAATTCATACATCGTGTGCTGAGCTTGAGCAACAGCAAGGCCATAACCAGGAACCACGATGACCCGCTGGGCATAACCGAGCAGGATGGCAACATCCTCAGCAGAACCCGACTTCACAGGTCGATCCGAAATTTCGGTCGACCCGGCGGTGGAGCCGCCCTTGAAAGCGCCAAAGATGATGTTGTTCACACTGCGTCCCATGGCACTGGCCATCGCGCGGGTCAAGATTGTTCCCGAAGCGCCGACCAAAGTTCCTGCGACAAGCAGCAGGGTGTTGCCAAGCACCAAACCAGAGGCTGCCACAGCGAGCCCGGTCATGGCGTTCAGCAAAGAAATCACGATCGGGACGTCAGCACCACCGACGGGCAGAACCAGCAACACACCCATCACGAGGCCCACAACCATCAAGGCGGTCCCGAGGAGGAAGCTGCCCTGAAGCACAACGAGGACGGAGCCCACCAAGGCGGCGATGGTCAAAATCCCCATCACATACTGCTGACCCTTGAATAACACAGGGCGCGTGGTCATCATTTCCTGCAACTTGGCAAAAGTAATGACGGAGCCCGAGAAGGAAATGCTGCCCACAAAGATTGTGAACGCCACAGCGATGAGGAAGCCCAGCGAGTCGGCGGCACCAAGCTCCAGGTATGCCACCACAGCGGCAGCGCCACCACCCACGCCATTGAAGAGCGCAACGAGCTGAGGCATCTGGGTCATCTTGACCATGCGGGACGCGGGGACAGAAATTGCAGAACCCACGGCAATCACGATCAGAATCAAGGCGATATTACTGAGCTCTTCGGCCAAGAAGACGGTGACGACACCGACAACGGCGCCCAGGGCACCCAGCAAGTTTCCGCGCCGGGCGGACTTAGGAGAAGCAAGGCCTCGGAGCGCCAAGATAAAGCAGACCGCGGCAAAAAGGTAGAGAAGTGCTTCGACTTCTTCGGTGAGGACACTCATGAGGCAGCCCCTTCCGAGCTCTTCTTCTTTCCGCCAAACATTTCTAACATCCGGTCTGTGACGACGAAGCCACCAACTAAGTTCACGGTGGCCATGAGCACCGCAATCAAAGCGAGAACGAGCTTCCAGGTTTCGTCAGCATGCCCGGCCACGACAACGGCACCCACAAGAATGATGCCGTGGATGGCGTTTGCCCCCGACATCAAAGGGGTGTGCAGTGTGCTGGAGACTTTAGACACCACTTCAAACCCGACGAACACCGCCAGGACAAAGTAGGTCAACAGCTCAATGGATTCCATTACTTCGCGCCTTTCTTGGGTGCAGCTTTTTTGGGTTCGGCCTTTGGGGGTGCCGCTAACGCTTCGGCGGTGGGTTCGTGACGAATGACACCGTCGTGGGTCAAGCAGGCACCGGCAACAACTTCATCGTCAAAGTCGGGAGCGACTTTCTTGTCTTTGGTCATCAGAGTCAGCAAATTCGAGACATTTTTTGCAAACAGCCTCGAGGCATCGTAAGCCATGGACGAGGGAACATCCTTCATTCCCACCAGGGTTACAGTTCCGCCTGATGCGCCCACCGGGACCATGACGTCAGCACCGGGCTTGGAACCTTCGACGTTTCCACCAGTCTCCGCGGCGAGGTCAATGATGACAGAACCTGGTTTCATGTCCTTCATCATTTTCGAGGTAATCAAGCGCGGAGCAGGGCGACCAGGAATAGCTGCCGTGGTGATGATGACGTCCGCCGCGGTGACATAAGGCGTAAGCAGTTCTTGCTGACGCTGCACTCGGTCGGCTGCGAGCTCTTTGGCGTAACCGCCGGCTCCATCTGCAGAAACATCCATCTCGAGTTCGATAAAGGTTCCACCCATCGAGCGCACTTCATCGGCGGAGGCTGAGCGCACGTCGTAGGCATTGACCTTTGCACCCAGTCGCTTCGCGGTGGCAATGGCCTGCAGGCCGGCGACCCCGGCTCCGAGAATCAAGACGGTCGCGGGCGGGACAGTGCCGGCTGCCGTCATATACAAAGGGAAAAAGCGAGGCAGGCGCAGGGCGCCTTCAATCACACAGCGATAACCAGCAACGAGAGCCTGTGACGTAAGAGCGTCCATGGACTGTGCGCGGGAAATTCTAGGAACAAGTTCCAGGGCAAAGGCGGTGACTTTCTGATCACGCAGAGCTTTGACCGCGGCGGCCTCTGAAGCAGGCGAGGCAAGGCCCATCGTGACGGCACCCTTTTTCAGCTTCTTAATGGTGGCCGGTGCCAGCGGGCGAACGTGAGCGAGCACGTCGAGCTTGCCCGGGTCTACGGTGGCAGCAAGGGTTGCTCCCGCAGCTTTGTAGGCGTCATCGGGATACCCGGCGGCAACACCAGCCCCCTTCTGCACGGTCACTGAGAGGCCTTCGCCCACCAGCTGCTTAACAGATTCAGGGGTTGCGGCAACCCGGTTTTCGCCAGAAATCGGCTCTTTCAGAACTCCAACAATCATGAATTCACCCTCGAAAAGTAAATGACGTCCCTTGACCTGGCGCCAAAGGAGAGCGAGATAACCGTAGCAGAACGCAGATGCTAGACCTCCGAGGAAGAGCGGTTCAGGACGCGTGGGTGCGCGATTTTTTTAGCGGGAAAAGGCTGCTCCAACGCGGCAGAAACCGGCCTGATGTTTTTTGATAGTCGTGGTATTCCAGATATTTTTCTCGCAGCATTGCTTCTTCAAAGTGCACTTTGGCACTCAGAACCCCCCACAAAGCTAACCAGGCAATGACGTGGGCTGGGGAACCTCCCCACGCGACCACGCCCGCTGCCGCGACCAGCACCCCGGTGTAGATGGGGTGACGGACGGTTCGATATATCCCGTCTCGAGCAAGAGTGCCGTTGTTCTTGGGAATAGGCAGGGGGGTGAGCGAAGTGCCCAGACGAAAGCTTGCGACCACTGCAGTCAGCACACCCGCCATCAACAGGGCGGCGGCCCCTGCCCCCACAATCCAATTTCGGGGCCACCCATCACCGGCGGGAAAAACGAGGAGTGCACTGAGCACCCCAAATTGCATTCCCACTAACGCCCAGCCGACTGAGGGCTTCATTAATCTATGCCTTTGACCGATTCTCGTAAGCCCGTGCGACCTCCTGGCGCTCGTTCTCCTCTTCCAGAGCGATAGGTGCGCGCACGTTCGCATCGCTCAATCCCAGACCCGACACAAGGTCGGCGAGGTGGGGACGCAGGCGCGGAAGCAGCCTGTCGGTGATGTAGTCGGTGATGGCTTCCGCGCGGTGGACGCTAAGTCGACCGTTCATCAAATACCAATCGCGGTGCTTTTCAATGAGGACAAATCCATGAAGGTCGCGCAACCACCTCAGGACCTGTTTGGTCCCCGAGTCCTCCATGCCATCGATTGCGCGGGTGAAGGCCTCCCAGACCACCAATTCTGAATGTGCCCAGGCTGCGTCAGTGAGAGCACTCTGATGCTTGTTCATCAATGCCCCCGCCTCCCGTTTTTCCATTTTTGAGGCGGGACGAAGCGCATCAGCAAGTGAGGCGACCATCGTCTCTACCCGGTCGGTAAGCAGTTGACGCTGGGAGGCCGTGTCCCGTACATACCCGATCGAACGGGCGGTGGAGCCAAAGTCAGACACATTTTGCGCCAGTCGCCGAAGCCCGGAGCGGTTGATCGCTGCTTCCCCCACGTGGTCGGCAACGTAACTGGCCATACTTCCCAAGCCGCCCTCTTTGAACGCTTTGGCGTAGTCGCCGAGCAGTCGCTTTGCCACCAACTGCAACAAAATAGTGTTGTCGCCTTCAAAGGTGGCGTAGACATCAAGATCCGCACGCAGACTGGCAAGCCGGTTTTCCGCCAAGAACCCCTGGCCGCCACACGCTTCCCGCCCGGCCTGCAAATTATCCAGTGCGGACCAGGTGGCATAGGGCTTAAGTGCTGCCGCGAGTGTTTCCAAGTCCTGGCGCTCTTCTTCGGTGTCTTTGGTGCCACCGAATACGTCGTGGAAAAGCTCCAGGAGTTCATCCTGGGCGAACCCCATGGCGTAGGTATTGGCCAGATGTGGGACCAGGCGCCGCTGATGGGTCTGGTAATCCATCAAGACCTGTTCCTCGCTCGAGCCATGAATGGGGAACTGGCGGCGGACCAACCCGTAGCGAATCGCAATCGTTGAAGCGAGCTGTGAGGCCACGACGGATGCACCGACCAGGGAAACCCGCCCTTGAACCAGTGTCCCGAGCATCGTGAAAAAGCGCCGCCCCCGGCTTTCGATGGGGGACGAATACACACCCTTCTCGTTGACACTGCCGTAGCGGTCGAGCAAGTTCTCTCGTGGCACGTGGACGTTGGTGAAGTGGAGTCGACCGTTATCGATGCCATTGAGCCCACCCTTGGGCCCGTCGTCATCCCCGCCGATTCCTGGGAGAAAACCGCTGTCGTTGCGGAGTTCGACATAGAAGGCGTGAACGCCGTGATTCTCGCCCGCCACGATGAGTTGGGCGAACACCACTGCGGCTTTTCCATGAAGAGCGGCATTGCCGATGTAGTCCTTCCACGCCCCACGGTGTGGGGTGTGGAGAATGAAGTCACCGGATTCCTGGTCATAGGTAGCAGTGGTAGCAATGGATGCCACATCGGATCCGTGCCCGGTCTCCGTCATAGCGAAGCACCCTGGCGTCTCCAACGACATGATTCCTGGCAACCACGCAGCGTGTTGTTTCTCGGTACCCAGATGGGTCACGGCTGCGCCAAAGAGCCCCCATTGGACGCCGGACTTAATCTGGAGCGAAGGGTCCGCAAGGACCAATTGTTCAAAGTTTGCAATATTTCCACCGGGGTTGGCCTTGCCACCGACAGATTCCGGGAAGGACAGAAGCGCGCCACCGGCGTCCACCAAAAGACTGAGTTGACCGAGCACTCGTTCTCGATGCTCTGCCATGGGTTGCCCCTCGATTTTCCAGAGCGCCGGATCTTCACACAGAGTCCTCGCGCGTGTTCGAATTTCCGCCCATCGGCCCAACACCATCGCGCCCAGTTCTGCAACATCGACGGCCAGGTCATCGCTGGCATGGTGAGGGGCACTCTTGTGTGGTTCTGTTTGGACGCTCATGGTCGGCTCTTCCTTTTCGCAGAGGTGACGTGTTCTCAGAGTAAAACAACGAAGCCACCGGCGGGGCTCAATAGTTTCCCTCCACGAAGGAACTCTCAGCGGGGTGCTTCTTTTTGTTGCCTTCCTACTATGTCTGAATTCTGGGATTAACCCTCGGCGAACATCGGAGCCTCTTATACCCCATGGGGTATAGTTAGAACCGACGAAAGGACGACATTATGCCCACGATTGAACTCACCCACGACGTATTTGAAACGACCATTGCCTCCGAAGGGATTACCTTCGTGGACTTCTGGGCGGAATGGTGCGGCCCCTGTAAAGCATTCGGCCCCGTCTTCGAAGATGCCAGCAACAAGCACCCGGATGTCACCTTTGGCAAAGTCGACACCGAAGCTGAGCAAGCGCTGTCTCAGGCTGCAAACATTCGATCCATCCCAACCCTGATGGCTTTTCGCGATGGGGTCCTAGTGTTTTCACAACCCGGCGCTTTGCCCGCTGCCTCCCTGGAAGAAGTCATCACCGCCGTCAAAGGACTCGACATGGAAGACGTCCGCAAACAGGTTGCTGAGGCCCAAGAGCAGGCGGCCGAAGCCTAGAGGCGGTTGCGCCCAAAAACGCCTCGGCGAACTCGTTCGACAAGGTTTTTCGCCGGTGGTTCGTTATAGCCATCGGCGCGTTCCTGCCCTGACATGGCGGCAATCGCCTCCATCACTTCATCCGTGGCATGGCGCCTAGCCCTGCCAGAATCTGCTTTGCCGTGCCGGGATAGATCAAGCGGCGTGCCAAACTCGATGCTCACCTTGGCGGGGCGAATTTTGTTGCTGCCAATCGGTTGGACTTTGTCGGTTCCCTTCAGGGCGACCGGCACCACCGGAACACCGGCATTGAGGGCAAGCCAGGCAACACCCGTTTTGCCTCGGTATAGCTTTCCATCGCGCGACCTGGTTCCCTCCGGGTAGACGGCAAACGCTTCTCCGTCCTGCAGCAGCGACAGCCCGGAATCGAGCGCATCCTGGGCCGCCTGGCCGACTCCCCTCGACACCGGGATTGCGCCGATGCTGGTGAAAAAGAGACGAGAGATCGTGCCCGTGAACCCCGGCGTCGTGAAGTAGCTTTCTTTCGCTAAGAAGCTCACGCTCCGCGGGGCAAACAAAGTGATCACCACGCTGTCGATGAAGGACAAATGGTTGCTCGCCAAGATCACCGCACCCTCGCGCGGCACGTTTTTGCGCCCCACGATCTTTGCCCGGAACAGGCCCCGGGCGAGCGGGCTCAGAATGAGCCTGCTTGCCTGCTTCAACATAGTGACCTACTTGGCTTTGGTGGGCTTCTTGACCTTAGCGGGAATTCCCAGAGCAAGCGCGCCCGCCGGGATATCGGTCAGCACCACCGACAGCGCTGCCACGGTCGCCCCATCACCAATCGTCACGGGGCCAAGAATCGCGGCACCCGCGCCGACCAACACTCCGTTGCCCAGAGTGGGGTGGCGTTTGCCGGTTGTTTCATCCCGGCTGGCCTGAATTTTGCCTCCCAGCGTCACACCGTGATAAAGCAGGCAGTCATCCCCCACCACGGCAGTTTCGCCAATCACCACACCCATTCCGTGGTCGATGACAAGTCGGCGGCCCAGTGTTGCGCCGGGGTGTATCTCAATGCCCGTGAACCAGCGAGACAGACTGGAGACAATTCGTGCAACCAGAAACCATTCCCACCGCCACAGCCAGTTCGCGACGCGGTGCCACCCCAAAGCGCACACCCCTGGAGAGGTAAGGAAAACTTCGAGTGCTGTCCTGGCTGCCGGGTCTCTCTCCCGCACCGCCTTAATGTCTTCTTGAAGGCGCGAGGGGGAATCCATTTAGCTCTCTAGTCCTTCATACAAAACAGTGGAGAGATAACGCTCTCCAAAACTGGCCAAGATGACAACAATAGTCGCCCCCGCGAATTCGGGACGGTGGGCCAATTCCAGAGCGGCGTGGGCGGTGGCTCCCGAAGAGATTCCGCCGAGGATTCCTTCCTCCGCTCCCAACCGTCGAGCCATCGCCACGGCCTGCTCCGCCGTCACATCGATGACTTCGTCATACACGTCACGATCCAGAATTTCGGGAATAAAGTTGGCGCCAATTCCCTGAATCTTGTGGGGCCCTGCTACGCCACCGGTCAACAAAGGTGATTCCAGCGGCTCCACCCCAACGACTTTCACCCCGGGCTTACGCTCTTTGAGTACCTGACCTGTGCCGGTGAGTGTTCCCCCCGTGCCGACTCCAGCGACAAACACGTCGACGGCACCATCGGTGTCGCGCCAAATTTCCTCAGCTGTGGTGCGACGGTGAATTTCTGGGTTCGCAGGATTGGCGAACTGCTGAGCCAATACCGCTCCCGGGAGATCCGCAGCAATTTCCTCGGCCCTCGACAACGCGCCACTCATACCTTCTGGGGCGGGGGTGAGGACCAGTTGCGCACCGTAGGCGCGCAGCAACATCCGTCGCTCCATGCTCATGCTTTCGGGCATTGTTAGAATTGCCTTGTAGCCCCTTGCGGCGGCCACCATGGCCAGGGCAATTCCGGTGTTGCCACTGGTAGCTTCAACGATCGTTCCGCCTGGCTTCAGATCTCCCGAGGCTTCCGCGGCATCGACAATGGAAATTGCCAGCCGGTCTTTGACAGACGAGGTGGGGTTATAAAACTCAAGCTTCGCCAACACGGTGGCGCCTGCTCCCTCTGTGACTCGGTTGAGCCTGACCAGAGGGGTATTTCCAAAAGCTTCGGTGATGTCTCCGTAAACCAGCGGCACGGCCGTCCTTCTTTCACTATTGGGAAATTGTCGTCTAAGCGTATTGCCCTCGGCTGGGGTAACAATGCCTATGCGTCATACTGTTACGACTAAGAGCGAGGGTTTTTCGTGCTGACTGTGCTTCTTGGCCTCACCGGGGCCCTCACCTACGGTGCCGCCGACTTCTTTGGTGGACTTGCCGCTCGCCGGTCCTCTACCCTGTTGACCACTGCTGGCGTTGCGGTGGTGGGACTCATCGGCCTCCTTGCAACGTCGCTCTTTGTTCCGGCACATTCCAGCCTTGATGCGTGGATCATTGGAGGGGCTTCCGGTCTGGCGGGAGCGTTAGGAATCGGTCTGCTCTATGGCAGTTTGGCTATCGGCCCCATGAGCATCCTGTCCCCCACCACAGCCTTCATCTCCGCCATCGTTCCCGTCAGTATTGGACTGGGGCTCGGCGAAAGCGGTGAAGCCCTGTTCTTCGTGGCACTGGGTGTCGCCCTCGTTGCCATCATCCTCGTCGGTTTCGTGCCAGAACAAGGTGCCGTGAGACCGGGAGCCATTGGTCTCGGGATGGCTGTGGGCTCGGGCGCTCTGATTGGGCTGACCATCGTGTTGATCGATGCTGCTCCCGATGATTCGGGTCTTATCCCTTTGCTGGCAAACCGCATTGTTTCAACATTTTCTCTGGCACTCGCCATCGTTGTCGTCATCGGTGCCCGGAGCCTCCGCGGAACCTCCCCCCGACTGCCCGGGCTCCGCACGATCCCCAGCGTCTGGATCATGGTTGTGGTCGCCGGCATCCTCGATGTGATAGCCAACGTCGCCGTTCTCTATGGGCTGCGCACCGGGGCATTGACCGTGATGGCCGTTTTAGTTGCTCTCTACCCCGCGGGCACCATCGTGCTGGCGGGCCTCTGGCTCAAAGAGCGAGTAGCCGCCATCCAATGGGTCGGTTTGGCGCTGGCCTTAATAGCCAGCGCCCTGCTTGCTCTCTAAACGAGAGCCGGGTCAGCAACCTTTGAGGGCTTCATGTCCTCTGGCGTAGCGACGATGCCTGCCTGCTTGAGCAGGTCAACAACGCGCCGGGTTCGAGGCTTCGTGGTCAACGTGATGACGACACCTTCTTTGCCCGCGCGCCCGGTGCGACCGGAGCGGTGAACGTAAGACTTGAAGTCATCGGGGGCATCAACCTGAATCACTGTCTCGATGTCGTCGACGTGAATTCCGCGCGCGGCAACATCTGTCGCCACGAGAACATTCACGCGACCAGAGGTTAGCTTGTCAAGGTTTCTTTGACGCCTGGCCTGATTGAGGTCACCGTGGAGGCTGACCGCAGGAATGCCATAGTCATCGAGGTGGTCAGCCAGTTCTTCGGCAAAAGCACGTGTCCTAGTGAACATCAGGGTCTTGCCGCTGATGCGGGCAAGGGCCACCACCATGTCTCGCTTATCCCGTTGGTCGACCACATAAACGCGGTGATCAATGGTCGAAGTTTCCTGGTTTTCTCCCGCGACCTCAAATACCGCCGGGTTGGGCAGGAACTCCTGGACGATGGCGCTCACGCCGCGATCCAGGGTGGCCGAGAACAGGAGGCGCTGGCCATCGGGGGACGTGGCAGAAAGGATGCGTTGCAGAGGCTCGATGAAGCCCAGTTCCGACATGTGGTCCGCCTCATCCACAACAGAAATAACGACCTGAGAAACGTCGAGCTTGCCCCGGGCCATCAAGTCTTCAATACGACCTGGTGTTCCAATAACAATGTCGACGCCGCGCTCGAGCGCACCGATCTGGCGACCGAGGGGGACACCGCCATAAATCTGGGTGGTGAAGAGGCCAACGCTTCGAGCGATGGGCTGCACGGTGCGATCAATCTGCAGAGCAAGTTCTCTGGTCGGAGCAAGAATCAAAGCGCGAGGGGCGCGACCGATTGCTCGCTTCACTCCCTTGCTGCTGAGACGCAACAAACGCTCGACGGTGGGAGCTGCGAAAGCAATCGTCTTTCCCGAACCGGTTCGGCCGCGTCCAAGGACGTGGCGACCTTCCAGGGCAACAGGAATCGTGGCTGCTTGCAAAGCAAAGGGAGTCTTTGCTCCCTGCTCAGCAATCGCATCAACGATGCGCTCTCCGAGACCAAGGTCCCCGAACTGAATGCCTTCGGCAGAGTCTGCCGTGACGGAGATCGCTTCCAATGCGTCGTGAACAACCTGCGGGCGTGCCCCACGAGGCTGTTGCGAGGGGTAATCGCCACGGGACTGGGGAGGCCTCGAACCCGCACTGCGCTGAGGTCTCTGAGCGTCACGGGAATCACGGGAGTCATAACGGTCTTTCGAGCCATAAGACTGTGAACGGTCGCTGGAGCCGTGCCGTGGGGCACGGTCTGGACGAGAAGATCGCTCACCTGAGGAATGCCTCGGTGCACGGTCATAGCCGCCCTCGCGGGATGGACGCTCCTGGCTCTGGCCGCGGTCATTACGATCGGTGCGCGGAGCACGGTCATAACCGCCCTCACGAGAAGGACGGTCACTGCGAGGCGCACCGTCATAACCGCCCTCACGGGATGGACGCTCCTGGCTCTGGCCGCGGTCATGACGCGCAGGGC
>JAFMDO010000001.1 GCA_017857245.1 Pontimonas sp. | reverse complement strand
ACAAGGCCGTAGTCGCTGTCACTGCAGCAAGCCGCAAACTTGATAAGGCCGTAAGCAAAGGCGTGCTTCACAAGAACCAGGCCGCAAACCGGAAGTCCGCAATCTCTCAGCAGGCCGCGGCTCTCTAGTACTTCTGAAGAAGCGGGCAACCTCAGGGTTGTCCGCTTTTTTCTTCGTGCACTGGCACGGAAGGGGGGGAAGAGGGCAGACTTACCCCAGGTTTTATAGCCTCCTTGAAGAAAAGAGCGAACAAAACATGGCCCCCACTGTGATCCTCGACGTCGACACCGGTGTTGATGATGCTCTCGCGATTCTCTACGCAACCCGCCACCCCGATGTCAGGGTGCTGGGGATTACCTGTGTTGATGGAAACACCAATCTTGCCCAGGTCTGCCGGAACACCCTTCAAGTGCTCGATGCCGCAGAAGCAGGCCCGATTCCTGTGGCGGCTGGGGCCGCCAGGCCTCTCATGGGTCCGGTCGGAGATTCCTCCCACGTCCACGGCGATGATGGGCTTGCGGGCCTCGCCAACCGAGATACCTCCAGGACCCTGGACCCCCGTCACGCCATCGAGCTCATGAGAGACCTCGTCGAAGAGTCCGACGAACCGGTCACCCTGGTTCCGGTTGGCCCCCTGACCAACATCGCGCTTTTCCTCTCCACCTTCCCCGCCGCTGCCGCAAAAGTCGAACGAATCGTTCTGATGGGCGGTTCCGCTTCGGGAGGCAATGTCACCGCGACCGCGGAATTCAACGTGTGGCATGACCCCGAAGCCGCCCACATCGTTTTTTCGAGCAGCATCCCGCTCACGATGTATGGCCTGGATGTTTTTTACGATCTCACTCTCGGCGAGAGAGAAGTAGCAGAACTCCGTGCCGCGGGAACGCCGGCCTCAGCGCTTGGGGCTGACATCAGTAACTACCGCCTGAATTCTCCCGACGCGGACATGACCCTTGGCGATTACGGGGCAGTCGCCACCATGCTTCACCCCGAGCTCGCCACTGGCATTCCCATGCTCGTCTCAGTCGACACCTCCTTCGGGCCAGGGCGCGGGCAAACTATCTGTGACCAGCGGCCGAAAACAGGAGACCCCTCCGATACCCGGTTGGGCCGAGAATGCACAGTCATTGTTGACGTTGACGCTGAAGCAATGGTCAGACTGTGGATCGACCGGATGAAATAGGCGCGAACCTGTTCGAGGGGAAACCTCTGTCAGAATGGCGAAATGTTTCAGTGCTCCTTCATGTTTATCCCGCGGGCGCGGGATGATGAGTTCTTTCTTCTTGACAACGCCATTGCCTCCTACGCGGAGAGCTTGTCTGGCTTCCTAGGCTCTGAATCCTGGTTTTCTGAAGACAAGAAGAAAATCAACGCGGTCTACTACTTTGAGACCATGGAAGCCGTGCGCACGTTTGCCCGGTTCCCCACCCATCAAGAGGCAAAAGAAAAATATGCCCAGTGGTATGACGGCTACCAGGTGGTGATTTCAGAAGTACAGGCAACCTACGGTGATGGAAAAATGGACCACATCACCCGCTAAACCGCTACACCAGTTTTTTGCCCCGGTGGGAAACAATCCGCACCAATCTCTCCAGCGAGTAGTGCGGGTTGAGTCCGTGTCCTTTGAGGGAAGCGTCAGTAGCAGCAACCTCAAGAATTGCCACCCCAAGCCCCGCCTCATCCCATCCCTGGAGATTTCCTCTGGCAGCTCTCGCCTGCCACGGCGCCATACCCAACTCCGCAGCAACAGCGTCGTTACTGCCACGTGTTCCGCCAACCTGAGCCATAGCGCGCAGCTTCATGGCAAAAGCCGAGACAATCAAAATGGGTTCAGCCCCAGAATCCAATGCCTGCCGCAGGAGCAGAGTGGCTTGGGTGAACCGACCTGAGATCGCCGAATCAGCCACCTGAAACGACGTCGCCTCAACGCGAGACCCGTAATAGCGGGAGATGGTTGCTTCGGTGATCTGGGCGCCCTCGGCGTCTGAAATAAGCTGCTGACAGGCCGAGGCAAGCTCCGCTAGGTCCGAACTAAAGGCGTCAGCAAGCGCGCGCTGGGCACCTGGGGTAATAGAAGCCCCCATCCGCTGAAACTCCGCAGAAAGAAAGCTCATCCGATCGCTATCTTTTTTAATCTCTTTGCACTCCACGATGAGCGCGGTGGGACCGGATTTTTTGAGGGCATCGAGAAGCTTTTTCCCGCGGTTGCCCCCACCGTGGCGCATCACCACCACCACCTCGTGTTCGGGTGACTCCAGATAGGTCAATGCTTCTTCCAGAAAAGCATCACTGCACTTCTCCAGCGCAGTCACTCTCACCAGTCGCGGTTCACCGAAAAGGCTGGGGCTTGCCATCTGAAATAGTTCACCACCGACATAGCTGGAGGCGTCAATGTCGCTGATCTCGACGCCCGCATCAGCTGATTTCAGCCGGTCGGTCAGAATCCTCATGGCACGATCGGCCAAGAAGGATTCGGGGCCACTAATGAGGACGACAGGTGCATCTCTGATGCCATGCCACGGAACCACGGGTGCCGCAGGTGTCACTGCCATGGGGCCCCTTCCGCCAAGAAATTCCAGACTACCCGGCGGGCTCTTCCTTCTGCGACCACACCACGAGCGCTCCGGCAGAATTTTTTCCAAGCGTGAGAGTCCCCCGCTGGTCGGACCGAAACGCTGCAATACCGAGGGCCTCCAGAAAGCCGAGAGCCTTGTCCGTGGGGTGGCCATAAGTGTTATCGGCTCCCACTCCGATGAGCCCCACCCGGGCTCCGAGTTCTTGATAAAGCCCCGCGTATTGGTCCGAGGAGCCGTGGTGGCTGACTTTCACCACATCCACCCCACCCAGACGCTGCCTCCCCTTCAGAATGCGCTGAGGGATTTCTCCCAAATCCCCCAAGAAAATCCCCGAGAGACAATTCGTGCAGCCCTCGAGCGGGGTGAGGGTGACCACCACACTGGAATCATTGCCCGGCTCCGAAAGCTCGGCCCTAATGGGCCAGACCACCTCGAGTAGTGAATTACCCAACCGCAGCGCATCACCGGCAACCACTTCCTGAACCCTCGCGCCGGAGAGCTCCAAAGAAGAAACGATCTCTTGGTCCTGGGCGCCAATTGCTGGCCCCCTCCAGACCAGTGGGGTGCGCCCTGCAAGCGCTGGCCACCCGCCCACATGATCAATATCGAAGTGACTGAGGATGGCCACATCAATCTCGCCAATGCCAAGCAGCTCAAAGCACTCACTGAGCGCCCGGGGGTCCTCCCCCGTGTCGATGAGACCCACGTCCCCTCCGGATCGCATCAGGATCGCATCCCCTTGCCCCACATCACACTGGGCGATGCTCCAGTCATCAGGAATACCAGCCTTGAGAATGACTCGGGGCGCAAGAAATCCCGTCATTAACGCCAGCGCAACGATTCCCCACACCCCTGCAATAGCCCGCCGGAGCCCTGAATGATAGCGGCTGTTCAACAACAACCAGGTGATACCCAAGTACCCCAGCGCAGCAGCAGCGACAAGACCCCACCATCCTGGCGGCCAAGGGATTGTCGCAAATGGAAGTGCAGCAAGCGAGCGGCCGATGGACGCAATATAGGCAGAGGGCCACCAGGCCAACCAGACCAACCCAGCGGACAGGGCAGGGAACACACCGCTAAACACGCATGCCAACATTCCCACAATCGTGGCGAGTGGTGCCGCTGGGGCCGCCAACACATTGGCGGGAACAGCAAAAACGGGGATGATCGGATTCAGCAGAATCAGAATCGGTTGGCACGCAATCTGCGCAGCCACGGGCAACGCGACGACTAATGCCAGGGGGGCAGGCATAAAGCGGGATAGCTTTTTCGTTAGCGGAAGCGCCAAAAGAAGGATGCCGCCGGTGGCCATGACCGACAGCGCGAAGGCAAAATCAAGGGCGAGCCAAGGATTAATCGCCAAGAGCGCCAATACTGTCATGCCAAGAACCGGGATTCCCCGAACAGGTCTGGAGGAAGCGAGGGATACCAGCACGATACTGGCCATGATGGAGGCTCGAATGATGCTGGGCTCCGGGGTGACAAGAATCACAAAACCCACGAGGGCCATAACCCCGGAGCCCATTCTGATCCACACCCCGCCGCGAAAAAGAGCAACCAGCGCCACCACAATCGCCACCACAATCGCGCAGTTAGCCCCGGAAACGGCAACGAGATGGCTCAGAGAGGTCATGCGCATTGCTTCGATTAATCCGCGGTCTACTGCAGAAGTGTCACCGATGGCGAGACCCGGCAACAGGCGTCCCCCATCTCCTGGGCGCTCAAGCGATGCAGACACCAAGCCTTGGCGAAGGTCATCAATTCCTGACAAGAAAGCTCCGGGCGGGGTGACATTTGTGGCGGGGCCGCGCGCGATCAGAATCCAGCCCGAGCTTTCGCTGGGGTCAGCCTGCTGGAGGTATCCTGCCAGCTCCGCCCGCGCGCCATATGCGACCCGTTTCGTGAAAGGGAAACCGATAACCCTTGCGCTGACCCCGCCACCGGCTAGTTCGACACCATTGAGGCTCAGAATGCGGACCTGAACTGAGGACATGCCGGGGGAGAATCCTTTGTCAAGTCGAACGACGGCAACGACGTCTTCTCCTGAAGCCTCTTTCAGCGTGGTTTGTTCCCTCGTCATCTCCCCCAATGCAATAGCGCCCAGCAGTGTGGTGGCGATGATGCCGGCCAACGCAATCCACGCAATAACGACCCTTCGACTTCTCCAGGCCCACACGCTCGCAGCCACAGCAATCACGGCTACCACCATCACGAGCCAGAGAGCTGGCCGCAACCAAATCCCCAGTGCACACACCAGCCATCCCCACAGGGCAGGAAAAAGAAGCCTGAGGTCTTTTCGACCCCGAGAGCTACCTTCACTCACGGCACGATCAGGCCCGTAAGCCCCTCAAGAGTTGCTGGGCCAATACCGGATACGGCAAGCAGGTCTTCCACGCTGCGGAAAGGCCCGTTGGCCTCGCGCCAGGCCATAATCCGTTCTGCTGTTGCAGGCCCAATCCGCGGCAGTGACTCAAGCTCCGCCTGGGTGGCCTGAGACAGGCTGACCAATCCACCGCCGCCAGAAGTGGCGAGGGGTTGCTCGCCGACCACCGGCACCACAATCTGCTCACCATCAAAGAGCACCCGAGCCAAATTGACTCCCGAAAGCTCGGCGTCCGCGGTGGGACCGCCGGCTAGCACCAGGGCATCTTCCACGCGAGATTGCTCGGGAACCCTCACAACCCCAGGTTTTACCACGGCTCCCACCACATGCACGACGAGTTGCGCAGCGCCCGGAGAATCGGTGACCGCAACGGCAATGGCGGCGGCCGGGGAGGCGATTTCTTGCACCGCAGGGGTTGCGTTGCGCCAGAAAACCGAACCGACAACCACGAGCACCATCGCACCGCCTAATGCGATCGCCGAGGTAATCCCGACCCGCCACCGAAGGCGTGACCTTTTGTTTTGAAAATACGCCCCCTCCACCTCGGGATCTTGGGAATCGACAATGCTGGGGTCGCCTTCACGAGAATCAAGAATGTCCCAGAGTGTTCGCGTCAATGTCATCACCGGACTCTAAAGAGTGCAGAGGGACCTGAGTGGGCTTTATCCGGTGAGTGGGAGAAGCTCACCCCCACCGGGGCTGTGGACTAGGAAGTGGTTTGGATCGACACTACTTTGGGGGCCCGAACAATCACTTTCACAATGGTCTTTCCCTCGAGAGACCTTTTCACGCCCGGCGTTTCCATGGCGAGGGCTTTCAATTCGTCCCCACCAATCATCGGGGAAACTTCTAAACGCTCGCGCAACTTGCCATCGATTTGAACAATGGCCGTGACCGAATCCTCTACGAGAAGAGTGTGGTCGGCATCTGGCCAGCGTTGCAGGGCAACGCTCGGCTCGTGCCCCAAACGCTCCCACATATCTTCTGCGGTGTGCGGGGCAAACAGCGATAGTGCCAGCGCAATCGCTTCTGTTGCTTCGCGGACGGCGGCGTCAGAGCCGCCAGGCCCCTGATCAACCGTCTTCCGGGTGTGATTGACCATCTCCATCGTCCGAGCAACAGCAACATTGAATTTGAAGCTCTCGATCAGCCCCGGAACATCCGCCAAGAACCTATGGGTGTGACGGCGGAGCGCTGCGTCCCCGTTGCCGAATTCGATGCCGGGAGACGAGTCAACATCACCCGAGAGGCGCCACGCGCGAGCCAAAAACTTTTGCGACCCCACCGGGGACACATCAGCCCAGTCGATATCGTCTTCCGGGGGTCCGGCAAACGCCATCGTCAAGCGCACAGCGTCGACACCATAAGCATCGAGCTCTTCACTGAAATAGACGACGTTGCCTTTGGACTTGCTCATCTTCGCGCCATCCAAGATGACCATCCCCTGATTCAGGAGTGAGGTAAAAGGCTCGGTGAACGATACGTGCCCGAGATCAAAAAGCACCTTGGTGATGAAACGCGCATACAACAAATGCAAAATGGCGTGCTCGACGCCGCCGACATACTGATCCACCGGAGCCCATGCCTCAACCTTTTTCTTGTCAAAAGCCTGGGAGTCATCTTTAGGGCTCAAGAAACGGAGGTAGTACCACGAGCTGTCGACAAAGGTGTCCATCGTGTCAGGGTCCCTGGTGAAGGTTTCCCCGTCCTTCTCGACCGTTGACCACTCTGTGGCGGCCCCGAGCGGAGAGGTTCCCTTGGGCTTCAGGTCGAGGCCCTCGCTTTCGGGAAGCCGGACAGGAAGGTCCTCAAGCCCCACAGGAACCTCTGCACCCGAGGAGTCATACAGGATAGGGATTGGCGTCCCCCAGAATCGTTGACGTGAGATCAACCAATCCCGCAACCGATAGGTCTTCGCCCGTCGCCCCCCACCGGTTTCTTCGAGAAGATCAAGAATTCTGCCAATGGCATGATCTTTGCTCAACCCATCGAGGGGGCCCGAATTAATCATGCGTCCATTGCCCGAGAGCGCTTCCCCCGTGGCACGAGGATCAAGGGCAGGAATATCGCCAGATTCCAACATTTCGTCGGTCACCACGGGGATGGCACCGGTTACCGGCGCATTGGTGTCCAGGACAACCCGCACGGGCAAATCAAACACCCGCGCAAAATCAAGGTCCCTTTGATCATGGGCAGGAACGGCCATAATTGCGCCGGTTCCATAATCAGCTAGGACATAGTCCGAAGCCCACATCGGAAGACGTTCGCCATTGACGGGGTTAATGCCATAGCGCTCGAGAAACACCCCGGTCTTGGTTCGACCAGCATCTTGTCGATCAATTTCGGTGATGCGCTGGGTGGCTTCCAGGTAGTGCGCAAACTGTTCTTTGACTGCCGCGCTGGCATCGGCAACCAGTTCTGCTGCCAAGTCAGAGTCGGGTGCCACAACCATAAAGGTGGCCCCAAAAAGGGTGTCGGGCCGGGTCGTGAAAATGGTGACCGGGGTCGGGCGACCCTCAATCACAAAGTCGACTTCAGCCCCCTCGGAGCGGCCAATCCAGTTGCGTTGCATGGCCAAGACTTTGGAAGGCCAGCGACCCTCCAGTTGGTTGAGGTCATCGAGGAGCCGGTCAGCATAATCAGTGATTTTGAAATACCACTGGGTGAGTTTCTTCTTCACCACCACGGCCCCACTGCGATCCGAGGTGCCATCTGGCAATACTTGCTCGTTGGCAAGAACGGTCTGGTCGATGGGGTCCCAGTTCACCCACGAGTCTTTGCGGTACGCCAAACCCTTGTCGTACAGGGTCAAAAACAGCCACTGGTTCCAGTGGTAATACTCCGGGTCCGAGGTGTGGAGAACGCGACTCCAGTCAAAGGAAGCCGCGTAACGCTTCATCGAAGTTTTTTGCTGCTCGATGTTGGAATAGGTCCACTCTTTGGGATCCACGCCGCGCTGAATCGCGGCATTTTCGGCGGGAAGCCCGAAGGAATCCCAGCCGATGGGGTGGAGAACCTGAAAACCTTGTAAACGCCAATACCTGGCGACGATGTCGCCTAGGGCATACACCTCAGCGTGGCCCATGTGAAGATCGCCCGAAGGGTAAGGGAACATGTCCAGGATGTACTTACGAGGCTTCGAAGAATCCGTGTCATCAATGGTGAAGGGCTGGTGCTCTTCCCAATACGCCGCCCACTTTGCCTCGAGGGCCGCGAAGTTGTAGGCCCCTTCGTTCTCTGAATGCGGGCTCTCGGGGGTTGTCATCACCTGTCAAGAATAGTCACCCTGTGAGACCCCCAGTGCCTGAAGGAAAGCTGCGGCCTTGATTCCTACTTCACGAATTTCATCATCCGGGTCGCTCAGTGCGGTGATCCCCCCGCCGACACCAAGCGAAAGCGAGTTTTTCGACACGATGGCTGTGCGAATGGTCATCCCCAGTGTCGCCGACCCATCTATTCGCCACACACCATAAATCCCCGAGTAATAGCCCCTGGGGCCCGATTCCATCTCTGCCAACACCTCCATCGCCCGAATTTTCGGCGCACCGGTCATCGAGCCAGCGGGAAAGCTTGCTTCAATAACGTCCCAGACGTCGGCGCCTGGCGCCAACTGGCCGGTGACGGTGCTGACAAGTTGATGGACGCTCGAATAGGTCTCCAGGACACAGAGCTCGGGCACATGGATGGAGCCCACCTCGCAAACTTTGGACAGATCATTGCGCATGAGGTCAACAATCATCAAATTCTCAGCGCGTTCTTTCTCACTGGACACGAGTTCCTCGGCCAGACGAACATCCTCCTCGCGAGTCGCACCTCGAGGGCGCGTGCCCTTAATCGGTTTGGTGACAACCTTGCCTTGGGGCGAAATATCTAAAAAGGTTTCTGGCGAGGCCGAGACGAGAGTGATCTCACCCAGCCGGATCAGCGCTTGGTGGTGGGTGGGGCTCACCGATCGCATAACCCGGTGCAAAGCGACGGGGTCAACCGTGCCCTCTAAGCCCAGCTGGGTGGTGACACAGAGCTGGTAGGCATCGCCTTCTCGAATAGCGCGATGGGCACCCTCGATCATTGTGCGATACGTCTCTGGGGAATCTCGCCACACCATGCGGCCAACCCCTCCTGGTATGGGAGAGGGAACATCTGACCCCTTGGCCAAAGCCTGTTCCGTGGACGCTTTCCACTGCTCCAACTCACCAGCCCAGGAATCACCCAGCGCTAAGAGTGTGATGGTGTGGGAAGCATGGTCAATTTCCACCACACGATCAACCCACAAAGCCTTCGGTAGCGCCCCGCCCTCCGCGCCACGCCTTCCCACGGCGCTTCCAGCTTCATAGGGAAGGACCAAGAACACCCCCAGTGGCGCCCCCTCGGCGCTCACATTCGATGCGAGAGAGTGTGCGCTCTGGAGTGCTCTCACAGATTCGCCGAAAGGATCACCCAGCTCCATGTCGTCGGGAAACGCTAGGTAGCTCACACCTCGGCCACGATCCCCATGTTCATCCAGCCACAGCGCAACGGGGGCTCCAGAATCCAAGGACAAGAAAGCCCGCTCCGGGTCTCGTGTAAAGGGCAGAGTGTGCCGAAGAACCCCGGTCGTCATAGCCTTAGCTTATGAGCGCCGCGGTCTATGAGTTCACCCCCCAGGGGCTCCAGGTGCTGTCGCTCCCCTCCCCGCCGGGCATCGCAACCCTCGTGGCTGATTCCTGGAGGGTACGCGAGGGCACTGTGGTGGGCCTGGAGCGCCACCTCCAGAGATTCACCACCAGTGTTCTCCAGAACACCACCCTTGCCAGGGTTCAGGTCGCCCAGTATGTTGATGCCGTTCTTGAGCGCTTACCCATCGAGGGTGAATGGTTTCCCCGAATTGAGGCTGTGGGCTCCCCCGAAAGTGCCATCCTTCGCTATCACGAGCGCACCGCTCCCCCGGCAAGCGCCGAAGTCATCCTCGCCAGGGCCCCGGATGATCCACGAAAAAACCCTCTCGTGAAGGGTCCCGACCTTGCCGCATTGATGGCGCTTCGCGAAGAATGCGCACTTATCGGTGCTGATGAAGCCATCATTGTGGACGAGCGCGACAGAATTATTGAGGGTGCTTACAGCAGCCTCATGGTGTGGGAGGCAGATGATAATTCGCTCACGGTCGTTGCTCACGACTCACCCCGCCTGCCCAGCGTCACCGAGGGGCTCCTTGCCGAAATCGCCCGCGCCGAAGCGGTCGTGGTCCGCGAACGACGCCTGAGCGTTGCGGACCTCGCGGGCGCCGAGGTCTGGGTGGTGAGTGCTCTCCACGGAATCAGACTCGCCACTTCCTTTGTCTCGGGGCCCCCTCTTCGCACTAGTAACCCCCGAGCCACGGCGTGGCAAGAGAAGTGGCAGGCGCTTGCCCAATCAATCAGGCACGTCAACCCCGGCGAATCCCCACACTTCACCGCATAGACTCCCGCTAATGAATGAAGTCCTTGACGCCATACTCTCCTGGGTTGAGGGCGTGCCGCCGGTATGGCGGGTCCTCGTCACCGGGGTCGCCGTGTTGCTGGAAACGAGCATCTTGGTCGGTCTAGTAGTGCCAGGTGACACGATCGTGCTGGTCTCCAGCACCGGCGTTACCACCCTCGCTTCATACCTTTTCACGGTGCTTGCGGTCGTGCTGGGGGCGCTGGCAGGCGAATCCATCGGATTTAGCTTGGGGCGCCTTTTTGGTCCAAGGCTTCGCTCGAGTTGGTTAGGCCGACAAGTAGGAGAGAAACGCTGGGCCAAAGCCGATCGCTTTGTTCAGCGAAGAGGCGGAATTGCTGTTTTCATCTCGCGCTTTCTCCCCGTTTTTCACTCGGTCATTCCGCTCACGGCGGGAACGACAGCAATGCGCTATCGGTCCTTCATGATTTGGACAATTCCGGCCTGCACCATATGGGCTTTCCTCTACGTGTCCATCGGCTCAGGCGCGGCCGGCACATACCGCGAACTGCAAACGTCTTTTTCTTCGGCCGGGTGGGTCTTTATCGCCATTGTCACCGTATCAATCGTGCTGGTGGCCGTGATCAAGAATGTTCTTCACCGGTTTGCTGACTCCCAAGACGTGGTGGAAGCGGTGGAGCAGCAAGTAAAGAACGTCAGCGAAGATCCCCGGTAAACAAGACAGCCCGGCGGCCATAAGCCACAGGGCTGTGATGCTGTTGTTCCTGCTAGAAGCCTTTTTCACCCACACATGCTGGAGGCTGCGCTTAGTGAGTAACCCCACTGACGGCAAGCATGGAAACGCGCTTTGCTTCCGCGATCAGGGAGGTTTCCCCGCGGTCGCTGTGCAAGAAAGCACGGCCTAGAAGCGCATCCGCAACATCTATCGCAGTTTCCACGGCAAGACGAGCGTTGGAATCCAACAACACGCCTTGGCGTTGTTCCAAATCTTCGCGGATAACCCTAGCGATTTCAGCGTTACCGCCCCGGGCACTCGCTACGGGGCGAATATCCAATACGTCACCCACTCGGAGCGACCGGAAGCCTTTTTCGGTGCGGAAAACCTCAACGAGGGCATCGACAGCGACATCGAGAGACCCCTCGAGCGTTGAGGAACCACCGTCACGGAAAGAAGCCTTGAGAACGTTGAGAGCACGATCGAGGTTTCGGGAAGCCACCGATTGCAAGACAGCAATGCGATCGGGGAAGTAGCGGTAAACCGTCCCTATCGAGGCACCTGCGCGGTCAGCGACCATCGCGGTCGTGAGCTGTTCGTAGCCCAAATCATGCATGGTTTCGGACGCTGCATCCAAGAGCGCGTTGACTCTGGCGGTGCTGCGCGCCTGCACAGGCTCAACGCGGATGGGGGCTGATGCCGTGGAGAGGAGTTGTTTTTCTTTGGCGCTAATGGTGGTCACACCCTTTCGATTCCGTGGGGAATCATTCATTTCTGCATTTCTCGGCCCGACCGCGACGGCTGTTACGTCCGAGTGCGCTCACTTTTTCACCTGTAATTACTTGTAGGAGCATAGTGAACTGGTTGTTCACTCAGCTTTACGACACCACCGAGTGTGGATAAATACCCCCTGGGAGTTGCCCCTGAATTCCCTGGGTGTCTCGACTTCGCGAGTGGTGGCGAGGATTGATTGCTCGACGAGCGGGCACTCCCTAACACCAGCCCTGTGAGGCTGGTAGCCTCGCAGGGTGAGCGTTCGCATAGAAAAAGTTGATCTTCCCGGCATCGGAACTCGTCACGATGTGGTTACCAGCACAGGGAGGCGTTTGGGAGTGATTTCCCACCGCGGCGGGGACCGCGAATTAGCCCTCTTTGACCCAAAAGACCCGGATTCTTGCAGCGACTCTATTCATCTCAGTGACGATGAAGCCGTGGCTCTCTCCGAAGTTTTGGGAACATCGTTGGTGTTGGGGCAGTTCGCAAATCTTGGCGACAAGTCCACAGGGTTGTTCACCGAACAGATTATTTTGAGCGCTAGCTCAGCTTTTGCCGGAAAGACTCTTGGCGATACCTGCGCCCGCACGCTTACTAAGGCATCAATCGTCGCGATTTTGCGAGGACCGGCTGTTATTCCCTCCCCTTCCCCAACCGAAAACATCGAAGCGGGCGACATCATCGTTGCTGTCGGGACCAAAGAAGGGCTCGAGAAGCTCAGCTCACTGCTGGCCGACGGTCGCCTGTAACCCATGCACTCGCTCGCCGTCCTGCTGATTGAAGTAGGGGCATTACTTGTCGCTTTGGGCTTTCTGTCCCGATGGGGCTCAAGGATTGGCATTTCGCCCATACCTCTTTACCTGGTACTGGGCTTAGTCGTTGGTTCTTCAGGAATCTTGGCGAGCGGGGAAAGCACCGAGTTTTTGGAAATTGGTAGCGAACTGGGCATCATCTTGTTATTGGTCATGCTGGGAATCGAGTATTCAGCCTCTGAGCTAGTCACCAACTTGAAACAGTCCAAGAAATCGGGTCTGTTGGACCTCGTTCTCAATAGCGCGCCGGGTTTCGCCCTGGGGATGCTGATGGGGTGGGGTGTTGTGGCAGCAGTTGCCCTCGCTGGGGTTACCTATGTCTCTTCTTCCGGTGTGATCGCCAAGGTCCTGAGGGACCTGGGCCGATTGGGTAACCGAGAGACGCCCACGATCCTGTCTCTGATCGTCATCGAGGACCTGGTGATGGCCTTTTATCTCCCCGTCTTGTCGGTTCTCCTTATTGGAACCTCGTGGCTTCAGGGCAGCATCACCCTGGGGATTTCGCTGGTCGCCGTCGTGGTCATCCTCTACCTGGCGCTGCGCCACGGCGATACCATTTCCAAGCTCTTTAGCCCCAAGCACCCCGAATCGTTGCTCTTGGGCGTTCTGGGGTTGACCCTGTTGGTGGCGGGAATCGCCCAGCAGGTCAACGTTTCTTCCGCCGTCGGGGCATTTCTTGTGGGCATTGCCCTCTCAGGACAAGTGGCGGAAAAAGCAGAGAAGCTCTTATCCCCGCTTCGTGACCTTTTCGCCGCTGCCTTTTTCCTCTTTTTCGGACTCCAGACGAACGCCGTCGACATGGTTCCGATGTTGGTACCGGCAACGGCACTGGCCATCGTCACCATCGCCACCAAAATCGCCACCGGCTATTTCGCGGCGAAATGGGCAGGAATCGCCGCCCCCGGACGCTGGCGAACCGGCTTCGCCCTCACTCCGCGCGGGGAATTCTCAATTGTTATCGCAGGCCTAGCGGTGGGGGCAGGCCTCGAGCCCTGGATAGCGCCTCTGGCCACCGCCTACGTCCTCATCACCGTCCTGGTAGGACCTTTGATTGCACGCATCCCCGAAGCGAGATGGTTCCAACGGCTCCTTCCCCTTCTGGCGTGACACATACCCCATGGGGTATTTGGTATAGTGGTGGTTCACCCTCAGTCAAGGAGTTGCCATGTTCAGAAAATTCCTCGCCACGCTAGCCCTGATTCTTCCCATATCTCTCGGCGCGACGGCCTGCGCGGGAGAACCTGCTGAGCTCTCTGCAGACACGGTCATAATTGATGTCCGCACACCCGCAGAGTTTGCAAGTGGACACCTGGAGGGTGCGCTCAACATCGACGTGCAATCCGGAGATTTCGCAGCCCAGATCAGTCAACTAGACCCGGCGGTGGATTACTTCGTATATTGCCGGTCGGGAAACCGCTCCGGTCAGGCCATCTCGCAAATGACCAATATGGGCTTTAGCTCGATGTCCAACGGTGGCAGCGTGGCTAACGCCAGCTCCATCAGTGGCATCCCCGTCGTCACCGACTAGGCGCCCACTGCCACCTTCTGGCGAGAAAGTATGTCTTTCACCATAGGGATTACCTGGGTGCCATACAGCTCGATGCTGTTCATCAATACTTCGTGGCTGAGCGGTCCGGTGGAATACTTAAAGTCGAAACGTTGGACGCCAAGGGCTGTCAAGGTTTTCGCAATCTTTGTGGCGACAGTTTCGACAGAACCCACATACAGCGCCCCGTGGTGGACCTCGTTGAGATAGCTCTCTTTCGTCATCGGCGCCCACCCGCGTTCGCGGCCAATGCGACCAAACATGGCCTGGTACGCAGGCCACATCTGCTCAATCGCTTCTTCGTCCGTAGCGGCGATATGACCGGGAGAGTGAACTCCCACCGGTTGCCGGCTATGTCCCGCCTGCTCCAAAGCCCGGTGATACAAATCCACATACGGTGCGAAACGTTGTGAGGCTCCACCGATAATCGCCAACATCAAAGGGAAACCATAGTGTGCCGCGCGAACGACCGATTCAGGACTTCCCCCCACGCCCACCCACGTGCGAATGGCACCCGAATGCGACTTGGGATAAATCTCCTGGTTCTCAAGCGATGCGCGATGGCTACCCGACCATGTCACCGGGCCCTCCTTTAGTATTTCCGAAAAGAGATTGAGCTTCTCTTCAAAGAGCAGCTGATAGTCCTCGAGACGATGGCCAAACAGAGGAAAAGATTCAGTGAAAGAACCCCGGCCCATGATGATTTCGGCGCGCCCTTCGGACAGCGCGTCCAGAGTGGCGAAGCGCTGAAAGACCCGGACAGGATCGTCTGAGCTCAAAACCGTCACCCCAGAGCTCAAAATAATTCGCGAACTTTTAGCGGCAATCGCAGCGAGAACTGTTTCGGGGGTTGACACAGCAAAGTCGTCCCGGTGGTGCTCCCCCAGGGTGAGGGCATCAACCCCCACCTCATCGGCGAGCACGCCCTCCGCTACAACGTTGCGTATCACCTGCGAGTAAGGAAGAGGCACACCGTGTTGGCCGTGGGTCACGTCGCCAAACGTGTCTAAGCCCAGCTGAATGTTCCCCATTATGCTTCCTGTCCTCGGGCGAACAGCGTAGCAATGCAGGATGGGGAAAAGCTCACGGCTGCAGCCGACAAGATACCCAACCCTCACTAGTTTTTTCAAACCGGATTCGATCGTGAAGCCTGGAGGTTCTCCCCGCCCAGAATTCAATTCGCTGGGGCTCAATGACGAATCCGCCCCATTTTTCAGGGCGGGGCAGTCTCTCCTCCCCGTGGAACCGAGACTCGATTTCGTGAACTTTTTCCTCGAGCGCTTCCCTGGAGGAAATGGGGTGCGACTGGTCACTGGCCCATGCGCTCACTTGCGAGCCCCTCGGGCGGGAATCAAAATACGCATCCGAGACTTCAGCATCGGTCGGGGCAGCATGGCCAAAGATTTTAATCTGGCGGTGCTGGGTGTACCAAGGGAAAACCACAGAGACTGACGGGTGCGCGAGCAGGGCAAGCCCCTTCCTTGATCCGTAGTCGGTATAAAAATAGAGGCCCACATCATCGATTCCCCGAAGAAGTACCGTCCTTGACGAAGGTTCGCCATCGGGGTCAATCGTGGAGAGAACCATGGCGTTAGGTTCGTACACCCCTGCTTGGTCCGCTTCCTCAACCCAGGCAGAAATTTGACTCAAAGGATCGGCAGATAAAACGCCATCCTCCAACGCCACGGAACCATAGTCCTGTCGTTTGGAGAGAGCATCCGGTTCCTGGGCCACCCCCTCATCCTAGGAGGAGGTTCCTGGACGACACTCACTTCTCTCCTCGCCCTGCCCCTAAGCTCGCGCAGGGTCGCCGTTGCACAGTAGAAAGACAGAACTCTGGACTGTAACGTCGTTGCCCTGGCGCACCAAACAGGCTTTCAAGAGCTCCCGCGCAGCGCAGGAGGTATTGCGTTTCCCCGAGTTAGTTCGCCATGATCCGTTTGACCGGATGCTACTTCCATCCGCACACGCAAATCAGGCGGAATTCCTCACCTCAGACGCCTTCGTCCTGAGGCTTCAGTGGGTGGTGTTTACAGCGCAGTGACGCCGCCATACCTGGCGACACAACACACGCGACAGAACTCTTGTCTATCGCTAAAAAAGTGGACCTGAGGGGACTCGAACCCCTGACCCCCTGCATGCCATGCAGGTGCGCTACCAGCTGCGCCACAGGCCCAAAGCGGAAAGCCCCAGCCTACTACAGGCTCTCGTGCGCTTCGGTGCGGTGAATAGGTTCGAACTCCGGGAGCTCAATGACCGGGGAGTCTCGCCACAACCGCTCGAGCTGATAAAAGAGGCGCTCTTCTTCGTGAAAGATGTGCACGATAATTTCGCCACAGTCCAACAGCGCCCATCGTCCGAGGCTGCGGCCTTCTTCGCGAAGCGGGGGCGACCCCGCTTCGGTCAGCTTTCGATCTACTTCATCGGCGATGGCCTGGACCATGCGTTCATTGCGCCCACTACACACCACAAACACATCGCTAAGAGCGAGGTGTTCCGAGACGTCCAGGGCGAGAATCTCTGAACCGAGTCGATCGCTAGCCGCTTGGGCCGCAATTACTGCCAACTCACCTGCGTGCTTACTCGCAGCCATCTAGCGCAACAGTCCCGCTGTGAAGGACAGCAACAGCATTGTTGCGGCTGCAAGGCCCAGTCCCGACACTAGGAGAACCGTAACAATAACCCCGGAGCCCCAGCGTGTTTTTCTGACAAGCAGCAACTCAGTGTCATCGCTTCTCCCCGACACCGCCTGAGAGGCGCGAACGGGTTTAGACAATGCCCCAATTTCACCAGTGGCATATGAATCCACCAGTTCACCATCCAGTCTCATTTCCTCTTCAAGTCGGAGTGGCATTGTGCCCCCAGCCACAGCCTTCGCATGGAGGGCAATCTGCCCTGTAGTTACAATTTCGCCGGTGTTGCCAAGGGGTCCCGCCAAATCGACTATCGGCGCGACCGGGAGGATAAGCGAACTCGTTGTGGTCATTGCGTCCCCAGGGTTTCGGGAAGATGCAACAAGATTGGCCCTAGAGGCAGGAGCAGCTGGCGCCACACTTTCCTGCAAGGGCGCAGAGAAGACGGGGGGGAGCGGTTCTGGTATCGGCACCGCAGCGGCAGCATGCGCTTGCACTAGCTCGACCAACGGGGAGGGCGAGGGATGACTGACGGGCGTCGCGACGATGCTCTGCTCCTGGAGAAGTCTCGCCTCACGCCGAGTCAGTGCGGGTGGGGCTTCCTTCGCCGGCTCTGACTCGGTGGGAGGTGTCGAGCTCGATTCGACAACCGCAACTAGGTCGGGTGCTGGGGCAACCGGAGGGATGTTTCCTTGCTGTTCCAGCTCCCGTAATTCGCGCCTGGTGTAAGGGGCTCCCGTGAGGGGGTTCGTCATGCTTCACCCCGATACAGGCCGTGCTTTGCGATATATTGCACAACACCGTCGGGAACCAGGTACCACACGGAGTTACCCTCTTTCACCCGAGCGCGGCAATCTGTGGAAGAAATCGAGAGAGCAGGGACTTCCAACACCGTGACTCGGTCCGGCGGCAAGGAGCCTGTGCTGAGCTCGTGGCCAGGCCTCGACACCCCAACGAAATGGGCCAACGAAGTCAGGGCCTCCGAATCTTTCCACTCGATGAGAGCAGCAATGGCGTCCGCTCCGGTAATAAAGAAGAGGTCAGCATCGGGGAACCCTGCGCGGATGTCTCGGAGGGTATCCACGGTATACGTGGTGCCGGGACGGTCGATATCAACTCGACTAACCCGAAACCGAGGGTTTGAGGCGGTGGCAATGACCGCCATGAGATAGCGATCTTCGGCGGGGGAAACCAATGGTTTATCGGCTGGTTGTCCCGTGGGGACGAAAATCACTTCATCCAGGCGAAGGGCAACCTGGACTTCGCTGGCTGCCACCAAGTGGCCGTGGTGAATGGGGTCAAACGTGCCGCCCATAATCCCAATGCGTGGGCGGTCACTGCTCGACATAAGGCTTTAGTGGTGGCCCTGCTGTGGGGCCTCGCCCTGCGTTTTGTGGCGGTGCCGGTTGGCGACGTCGCGATAGCTGAAAACGACGAGGGCGAGCGCACCAAAGACACCCAAGGTGATCAGGGCAAAGTAGATGGGAGGGAAAATTAGCTCGTTGACAACTTCTCCCGAAGCAATCAGCATCTCAACCATTACGCTTTCCCTTTCTCAAATGTGCTCCTAATCTACCGGGTTTGGCAAAACTAAGCGCGGACTTGGCCTTGGCCGCGAACAACCCATTTTGTGCTGGTCAGCTCGGGCAACCCCATCGGTCCTCTTGCGTGAAGCTTCTGGGTTGAAATTCCTACCTCAGCACCAAAACCGAACTCGCCACCATCAGTGAAGCGGGTGGAGGCATTGACAATCACCGAGGCTGAGTCAACCTCTTTCAAAAACCGCTCCGCATGGTCCATGTTCCCCGTCAGGATGGCTTCCGTATGGTGAGTGGAATACCGGGCAATATGTTCCAGTGCCTGATCCAGCGAGTCCACCACTCCCATCGACACATCGAGGGAAAGGTACTCCCTCCCCCAGTCCCACTCTGTCGCTGGTACAGCGCCGGAAACAATGGCACAGACTGCCTCATCGCCATGAATCATGACACCAGATGCCTGGAGTCGCTCGGCCACCACAGGTAACACTGCGTTCGCAATCGCCCTGTGAATCAGCACCGTTTCGACCGCGTTACATACGCTCGGGCGTTGAACCTTTGCGTTGTGAATAATCTCCACGGCATTCTCGAGGTTCGCCGTGTCATCGACAAAAATATGAACCACTCCCGAACCGGTCTCGATCACCGGCACGCTGGACTCCTGGACGACGGTTTCGATCAAGGACGCAGAACCGCGTGGAATCAAAACGTCGATGAGGCCCCTGCCTTTCATCATGGCTTGGGCTCCCTCTCGGCCGAACTCATCCACAGACGTAATCGCCGCTGGTGGCAAACCCACGCTCGTCAACGCCTCCTGCATCAGGGACACCAAAACTTCATTGCTGGATTGTGCGGCTGAACCCCCGCGCAAAACGACAGCATTACCACTCTTGAGAGCTAAGGCAGCGATGTCGATGGTGACATTGGGGCGTGCTTCATAGATGGCGCCCACCACTCCAAAGGGCACCCGAATCTGAGAAACTTGCAGCCCGTTGGGCAAAGTCATTCCTCGAACCACATCTCCCACCGGCTCTGGCAAAGCTCGAATCTGTGTCACCGCCTCGGACAGGGCAGCGATTCGTTCGGGAGTGAGGCGCAGCCGGTCCTGCAGCCCTTCTGCCATTCCTTCGGCTGCCCCCCGAGCGAGATCTTCAGAGTTAGCAGCGACTATCTGTGGGGAGTGCGAAGCAAGACTGGCAGCAATGGCGGCAAGGGCTTCATCGCGAAGTTGTGCGCTGGCACGTGCTAGAGCGCGGGAAGCGGTTTTTGCGCCCTCCAACAGGGCTCGAGCACCAGGAAGTACCTCTGTGGTCATAGTGGCTAGTCTACGGCGGGCTCGAACCAGGTTCCAGAAATCTCTCCCCGCACAACGGCATCCAACGAGGTCGTCGAGGTCAACAACGTCGGTATTCCCGCAGCTGTCGCCCACCGCGCTGCGCTCACCTTCGTCACTGCGCCACCCGTTCCGACACTGTTGACCATGGAGTGGCCCAGTTCAACACCTTCGAGGGGGTCACCGTAGGCAACCACCTCGATTCGTGTGGCGAGAGGGTCATCGGGAGGATGGGTATACAAAGCATCGACGTCACTGAGCAGAACCAAAAGATCAGCGGAAATGAACTCCGCCACCAGCGCCGCAAGCCTGTCATTATCGCCGAACCGAATTTCCTGGGTCGCCACTGTGTCGTTTTCGTTGACGATAGGCAAGATACCCAATCCCAACAGTCGTTCGATGGTGCGAAGCGCGTTCGTGCGGTGAGTGTCGTTTTCAACATCCCCCACCGTCAACAACACCTGCCCCGAAATCACCGAAAACGCGTCGAGAAACTTCTGATAGCGGCCCATCAACAAGTTCTGCCCCACAGCGGCTGCAGCCTGTTGGGTGGCCAAATCTTGGGGACGATCCGTCAATTTCAAAAACGGCGCTCCGGTGGCGATAGCACCAGAAGACACCAGCACAACCTCTTTGCCCTGCGCGTGCCACGCGGCTAAGGCTTCGACAAGCCCCGCCATTTGATGCTCTCGTTCTCCGCTAATGGACGAGGACCCGACTTTGACAACTATCCGCCGGGCGCTGTCCACTGCTTCTCTAGTCATCATCCTGGAAGAACCCCGCTTCCCCCTCGTCGGCGAGTTGCTGCCTGGCACGTGCCTTAGCATCCATGCGCTCGTGATACGTGGCCTTCCGTTGCGCCCGGGTGGCCCGTTGGCGCTCATCCAAGCGAGGGTCAGAGCCTCGCGGTGCCGTCATCAACTCAGCGGCACTCGAAAGGGTGGGCTCCCAGTCAAAGATTTGGCCTTTTCCAGCCCCAATCATCACGGCGCAACCCGGAGTAGCGCCGGAGTCGAAGAGTGCGTCGTCAATCCCCAGTTTCATTAAGCGATCGGCAAGATATCCCACGGCTTCATCGTTGGTGAAGTCTGTTTGTTCAATCCATCGCTCGGGCTTTGCTCCAAGAATCCTGAACAACGGACCCTCTGTCCCACCTTCGACAACGACCCGAAAATCGGGTTCGTTGACGGCCTTGGGTCGCACCACAATGCGCTCGGGGGTGAGAGCCGCCTCTGCCAGCTTGGCGCGGTGCACAAGAACCATGTTGCCGACCTCGTAAAGGAATGGCTCCAGCCCCTCCGCGCTAATCGCACTCAGGGAGAAAACCGGGTATCCCCTTGCCTCTAGGTCAGTAGTCACCATGGCGGCAATTTCTTTAGCATCGGGGACATCCACTTTGTTCAGCACCACCATTTGGGGACGATCCACCAGGGGGATAACATCATCATCCAGCGGGTAATTTCCCAACTCATGGAGCAGCGCATCCAAGTCGCTCAGAGGGTCTCTGCCTGGCTCCAAGGTGGCACAGTCAAGAACGTGAACGAGCAAACTGCACCGTTCCACATGGCGCAGAAATTCCAGTCCCAGCCCTTTTCCTTCGCTGGCACCGGGAATCAAACCCGGCACATCCGCCATGGTGAACTTTGTACCACCGGCCTCCACGACGCCAAGGTTCGGGTGCAGGGTTGTGAAGGGATAGTCCGCAATTTTGGGGCGGGCCTTCGAAACCGCAGCGATCAAACTTGACTTACCGGCGCTGGGGAAACCCACCAGCGCCACGTCAGCAACGGTTTTGAGCTCCAAGTTAATATCGCCCTCGAAACCGTGAGTACCCAAGAGAGCAAAGCCCGGTGCCTTTCGCGCCGAACTGGCCAGCGCTTCGTTACCCAGGCCACCTCTGCCACCCTGCGCCACCACGACGCTCATACCGGGCCGGTCCATATCGATGATGAGGGCCCCCTCCTGATCTGTGACGACGGTGCCCACAGGCACTGGCAGAGTCACATCAGAGGAACTCTTGCCGTGCTTGGAATCTCCCGCACCAGGAGCGCCATTTTCGCTCACCCGATGAGGGCGATGGTGGTAATCCAGCAGGGTGGTAACTTGCGGATCTGAGAGCAAAACGACATCTCCACCGCTCCCGCCGTTACCGCCGTCAGGTCCGCCCAGCGGTTTGAACTTTTCGCGGTGGACGGAAACACACCCGTGGCCACCGTGTCCGGCGTGCAGGTGTAAAACGACACTGTCAACGAACGTCGTCATAACACCCTTTCTCCTTGAGGCTAACTGTCCCACACAAGAGGAAAGGGCGAGCCGAAGCTCGCCCTCCCATCACAGTGTGTGAGTGAAACTAGACAGCGGCGTCCACTACGGCAACAACCTTGCGGCGTCCCTTGGAACCAAATTCAACGTGGCCCGCTGCCAGAGCGAACAACGTGTCATCGTTACCGCGGCCGACATTGGTGCCGGGGTGGAAGTGGGTACCACGCTGGCGAACAATAATTTCGCCGGCTTTGACAACCTGACCACCGAAGCGCTTGACGCCGAGGTACTGAGCATTGGAGTCGCGACCATTTCTGGTCGAGGACGCGCCCTTTTTATGTGCCATGAGTTCCCTACTTCTTGGTGATGCCGGTGACTTTGAGCTTCGTCAGTTCCGCGCGGAACCCTTGACGCTTCTTGTACCCGGTCTTGTTCTTGTATTTCTGGATGATGATCTTGGGCCCACGAAGGTCGTTCAGAATCTCCGCCGTGACGGTGACCTTGTCGAGTTCCTTCTTATCGTGGGTGACGGTATCGCCATCGACGAAGAGGACGGGAGCGAGGCTCACCGAGTTCTTCGCATCGCCCGCAATGCGGTCGACCATAATGATCGAGCCGACTTCAACCTTTTCTTGACGTCCGCCTGCGCGAACAACCGCATAAACCACGATGAAACCTGCCTTGTTGCTGGAAAAAACGAGGGTGCCCTGGAAACTTTAGGAGAACTGCACCAAAGAACAAGAATAGACCATGTCTGGTCGCTCGGCAACCAGAACGATCCCCTTATTTCTGGGGTGACTCGGGAGGTGACTCTGCGCTGAGGGGCACGCTAGATGCGCGTCTGCGTCGCTTCGATTGTCCCGGCCCTGGTGCTTCGGGAAGTGCTGCCAGCACGGAATCAAGAACTCCCACCCCAGCGGAGCTTGATTTCTTCCGACCCCGGGTGGGCTTCTCCTCAGCCGCCACGGATGCGGCGTTGGAAGTAGCTTGTGCGGAAGCAGAGTGAACGGTGCTCTTGGCAATCTGGGCTATCGCATTACGGGCATCCTCAGTAATTCCGTGGGGTTCAATCTTCGGAGCCGACTTCGCTGACCCCTTCTTCCTGCGGGGGGACGAATCAGACTTCGATTTGGTCACGGGTTCTCCGTTAATAACAACCCCACGACCTTGACAGGTCTCGCAGGCTTCGCTGAAGGTTTCCAACAGGCCAAGCCCAAGTTTCTTTCGGGTCATCTGAACCAATCCGAGACTGGTCACCTCTGCCACCTGGTGCTTCGTTCGATCTCTGTTCAAACACTCCATGAGCCGCTGGACAACGAGGTCCCTGTTGGACTCCAGGACCATATCGATGAAATCGATAACAATGATTCCACCGATATCGCGGAGTCGGAGCTGGCGAACAATCTCTTCAGCGGCCTCAACGTTGTTCTTTGTCACCGTTTCTTCAAGGTTTCCACCGCTGCCCACGAATTTGCCGGTGTTGACATCCACCACCGTCATGGCCTCAGTGCGGTCGATCACCAGCGAGCCGCCACTGGGCAACCAGACCTTCCGGTCCAGTGCTTTGGCGATACCTTCGCCTACCCGGTATTCCACGAAGGGATCACCATCGGGGGCATAGGCCTCCATGCGGGCAATCAAATCAGGGGCAACCGAGCTCAAATATTTCTCGATCGTCGAGTGAGCGTGGGTCCCCGAAATGACCAGTTTGTGGAAGTCTTCGTTGAAAACGTCACGGATGATCTTGACCAGCAGATCCGGCTCCGAATGCAACATGTCCGGAGCTTGAGCCTTTTCTGTTTGGGCGCTGAGGGCTTCCCACTGCTTGTGGAGGCGCTCCACATCCATGGTGAGTTGCTCCTCTGTGGCACCCTCAGCAGCCGTGCGCACGATCACGCCAGCCGTCTCTGGCAAAATCTTTTTCAATATTGTCTTGAGGCGCGCGCGCTCGGTGTCGGGAAGTTTGCGGGAAATGCCATTCATTGAGCCGCCAGGCACATACACGAGGTAGCGGCCAGGCAAACTAATCTGACTGGTCAACCTCGCGCCCTTGTGGCCCACCGGGTCTTTCGTGACCTGAACCAGAACGCTGTCACCCGTTTTCAAAGCAAGCTCAATTTTGCGGGGCCCGGGAGTTTCCCCCTCGCTTGCCGCTTCCCAATCCACTTCACCCGAATAGAGGACGGCGTTTCTTCCCCGGCCAATATCGACGAAGGCAGCTTCCATGCTGGGCAGGACGTTTTGCACACGACCCAAATAGACGTTGCCGATCAGGCTGGACTCCTCGGCGCGAGCCACATAGTGCTCCACCACCACGTTGTCCTCCAACACGGCAATCTGAGTGCGATCGGTGCGCTCCCGAACAACCATGACCCGGTCAACGCTCTCGCGACGAGCGAGGAACTCAGACTCGGTGACGCTTTGTCGGCGGCGACCGCCATCGCGGCCATCCCGCCGGCGTTGACGTTTGGCTTCTAGCCGCGTAGAACCCCGCACTTTCTGCGGCGTGGACGCCTCAGCGGCAGCTTTGGCTTTTTTCTCTTCGGGACTCAGCGTGGGTCGGTTCGCTCGTGAGCGTCGACGCACGGTGCCCTCGCTCTGAGATTCCTCAGGAGCGGGCGTAAAGACGGGAAGAAGCGCAGGATCGGGAGCATGAAAGACAAGGTCCTTCGTGGAAACAGCGCTGGGTTTTTCCCCAGGCTTGTTCGCTTGAGCGGCACGTGCCTGCTTACCCGAGGCCTTGTCGCTTGCTGGTTTCTTGGCTGCAGGTTTCTTGGCTGCAGGCTTCTTGTCCGCTGGCTTTTTTCCGGATCCCGCAGTGCGGGCCTCGCCGGCGGGAGACTGCGCGGCAGAAGCTGCCGTCTTTGTCGCGATCTTCGCTTGAGGCTCAGTGGTGTCTTCTATTTTCTTGGCCACCATAATCGGTGCCCTCCTCACGCAGTTCATGGCATCACTGGCCGGAACTGCATTACGCTTTGGCAGGAGAAACACGAGGTTTCTCTTGAAAAAACTTGGGTTTGTTGGGGTTTTCCCCGGTATTCGAATCGAGGATTCGAGAATTCTTGGTGTGCTTTTCCATTGGGTGAAAAAGCTCTACCTTTAGTATCGCACATCACCCCTGCTGTGGACCAGTGTGGCGCCATAATCTTGGAATGAACTACCCCACGAGAGGGTCCGCCTCCATGGCAATCTCTCTGCTGGTGAGCGGACTCGGTGCCCGGTTTGCAGCCTCTGCTCTGGGCGGTGGTGCCATAATCATGGAATGAATTACCCCACGAGACGGTCCACGTCCATGGCAATCTATTTGTTGCTCAGCGGACTAGGTGCCTGGTTTGCAGCGTTCACTCTGGCCCGCGAGGGATACCAGTTGGCCCTCAGTGGAACCCAGCCCAGCTGCGACATCAATCCCTTTTTCTCCTGCGGTTCGGTGATGCAGAGCCCGCAAGCCACAGTATTTTTTGACACCCCCAATCAACTCTTTGGGGTTGCCGGCTATGTCGCCGTAGCGATGGTGGGGGCTGCCATGCTGGCCGGCGCCACGTTCAAGAGACCCTTTTGGATTCTTGTGGTTCTTGGAGTTCTTGCCGCATACCTCTGGCTGATGTGGATGTTTGTCCAAGCCGTCTTCGCCATCGGCTTCCTGTGTCTTTACTGCATGGTGGTCTGGGCAATCCACATTCCACTCTGGTGGATCTTGCTGCCCTGGGTTCTCAAGCAAGGGATTCTTAGTTCATCCCCCCGGTTGAAGAACCTTGGAGCAACCTGGTTGCCCTACTCGTGGATTCTGATCGTGGTTAACTACGCCGTCATCGGCATAGCAATCCTGATCCAGTTCCCCTTGCTCTTCTCGCTTTAGCGAGGAAACCAGAGAGAGAGTTCCCTCTCGGAGGATTCCTCTGAGTCGCTGGCATGAATCAAGTTTTGTTGCACGGCAAGACCCCAGTCACGTCCTAAATCCCCGCGGATGGTCCCCGGTGCCGCTGATGTGGGGTCTGTTGCTCCGCAGAGAGACCGGACCCCCTCGATGACCTTGTGGCCGGCGATTCTCATCGCCACCACAGGACCCGACTCCATGAAGTTCACCAGTGGCTCGTAAAAAGGTTTGCCTTCGTGCTCGGCATAGTGGGCAGAGAGTAAGTCGCGGTTGGGCTCGACCATGCGAAGGTCAACGAGCTGGTAACCCTTTGATTCGATTCGCAACAGGATTTCACCCGTCAAGTTTCTCGCGACTCCGTCTGGTTTCACGAGCACGAGTGTTTCTTCTAATCCGGCCATATCGGTTTTCTCCTTGGTGCGTTGGTGATGGTGAGTTTAGCGTGAAGGGTTTTCTTTGCCTCGATCGAGTTGAGGCCCTCGAATGGCTCCAAATATCCAGAAACCGACAACAACCGCTGCGGACATCCCCATTACGACATCCCAAAGGAAAGAGGTCAACAGCGCTAACTGAACCAGGTGCCCCAACCACACTCCCGCGCGGTATCGCAGCAACCGATACACCAGCACAAGAATCACCAGGGCTGCCCCTGACCCAAGAACAATAACCGTGGGGGTGAAATAGCCCAGCCCATTGAGCGCTAGCGCTCCGAAAAACACCACCGCAATTTCCAGCACCAAAGCAATCTGAAGCAGCGACTCTGTCGCTGATTTCTCTCGTTTTGCTCCAGCCATCATCGTCCCTTCCCGGCAGCTACCTCTGCCACCAGCGTGATCGAACCCGTCACCAGGACGCCGCCCTCCGCTCCGGCCAGGTCCTCAGCTCGGGAGAGAGCTTCCTCCGAATTTCCGCGAGAATCTACCCGGTCCGGTCCCGCTATCGCCGATACCGCATCGGCTAAGTCGTGAACGCTGATGGAACGATCGGACTGGGACTGGGTAACAACAAAGTGGTCCACCACAGGGTCGAGAGCTTCCACAACTCCCGCGACATCCTTTTCCTGAAGGATTCCGATAACGCAGACCAAGCGGTCAAAGCTAAAGGAGGTCATCATCGCACCGGCGAGGGCTTCTGCGCCGTGGGGGTTGTGAGCTGCGTCGACCACGACCGTCGGGTTGGCAGAGACCACTTGAAGTCGCCCCGGGCTACTAGCAAGGGACACCCCCTCTTCGACCACTTCCCGCGCGAGCATCTGAGTGCCATTGTGAAGAAAGGATTCCACCGCGGCAATCGCTAACGCAGCGTTTTCGCCTTGGTGGTCGCCCAACAGCGGGAGGGCGAGGCCGGGGTAGTGTCCGGCTATTCCTTCCACACTGATGACCTGGCCCCCCACCCCGGGTTCCACCGAAGTGAGCGAAAAGTCCCTGCCAAAAATCCTCAAGGGTGCTTCGTATTTTTCACACGCGAGCGTGATGTGATCCCACGCGTCCTGAGATTGATGAGCGCTCACCACGCGCGAAGCAGGTTTGATAATTCCCGCTTTTGTGGCCGCGATCAGCGAAATCGTGTCCCCCAAGTATTCCGTGTGGTCAAGGGCAATGGGGGTAAACACGGCAACGTCCGCATCCGCAACGTTCGTGGCATCCCATTCGCCACCCATCCCCGCTTCGATGACCGCAACATCCACCGGAGCATCGGCAAAAGCAGCAAAAGTGAGTGCTGTGAGTGCTTCAAAGTAGGTCAGGGGCGGTTCAGAATTTGCCACCAGTTCCGCATCAACAATGGTGAGAAACGGCTCCACATCGGCCCAGTTATCGGCGAGCATGCGATCTGAGATAGGTTCCCCATCAATCACGATGCGTTCGTTTATTCGGTGGAGGTGGGGAGAGGTCATCAGACCGGTACGAAGGCCCAGCGCCCGCAAAATGCTTTCGGTGATGCGAGCCGTCGATGTTTTCCCGTTGGTGCCAGCGAGGTGGATGACCCCATACATTCTTTGGGGATCCCCCAACAGCTCCGTCACCCGCCGGATGGCGTGGAGACGGCGCTCGGGCCTTTTCTCTCCCACCCGGGCCATCAACGCAGCCATCACCGCGTCTGCTTCCTGCCGCTCAAAAGCCCCCGTACTAGTCATGACGAGAGACTCTCACGCGCAGCTGAGAACCGGACCCCACCGGCAACGTCTCGCCCGTCGCGCCCAAAGGTTCCAGACTGACCGTCGTGGAAAGGGTTTCCTGCCCGAGAAGCTCTCGATGGTTCTCCAAGGCTTCTCGGGCAGTCTCATCCACTTCGAGCACGAGGTCGATGCGATCAGAGACCTCCAAACCAGCGTTCTTGCGCTCCTGTTGAATCCAACGGATCGCATCGCGAGCTAAGCCTTCCGCTTCTTGCTCTGGTGACACCGTGGTGTCGAGGAGAACAAACCCGCCATCTTCCAGGAAGCTCACCGCTGTCTCTTCACTGGCTGAGGTGAGCTCCAGGGTGTATTCACCCTCTTGGAGCTCGGTGTCTCCCACCGTGACAACACCCTTCTCAATGCTCCATTCCCCCGCTTTCGCACGGGCAATGATGCCTTGAACGGCTCCGCCCACCCGGGGGCCCAGGGCTCTCGAATTGGGAATCAATTTTTGGCCAATTCCAAAGCGCTGGATAGCGTGATCGTCAAGGTCGACGCACTCAATGCCGGCCACGTTGAGTTCCTCGGCGATGATGTCGCTAAAGCCGACAAGGTCCCGCGCGCCCTCGCTCACGATAGTGAGCGTTGTCAGGGGCAGTCTGACCCTTCGGGAATGGGCTTTTCGCAGCGCTAAACCTGCCGAGGCGACATCCCGGACACGGTCCATGGACGCTACTAACTCCGCGTCGGCCGGGAAATCTTCGACCTTGGGCCAGTCACACAGGTGAACGCTCTCCCCTCCGGTGATACCCCGCCACACCTCTTCCGTGATGAGCGGCGCCAGGGGTGCTGCCACCCGACAGAGGGTTTCCAGCACGGTGTAGAGGGTGTCGAGGGCATCTGTATCGCTCCCTGCCCAAAAGCGATCCCGGCTGCGCCGGACATACCAATTTGTCAGCACGTCGGCGAAGTTTCGGAGGTGTTGGGCTGCCATCGGTGAATCAAGCGCTTCGTATTCGGTCGTGGTCGCATCGATCAGGTCCCTGGTTTTTGCCAGGATGTAGCGATCGAGAACATGGCTGGAGTCACTGCGCCAGCGTGGTGCATGGTCGCCTACGTAGAGACCCAGGAAGTAATAGGTGCTCCACAGCGGCAAGAGGAACTGGCGAACCCCCTCCCTAATGCCTTCCTCGCTGACCACCAGGTTTCCGCCGCGAATGACGGAGCTCGACATCAAGAACCAACGCATGGCATCAGCGCCATCGCGCTCGAACACTTCGGACACGTCGGGGTAGTTTCGCAGGCTCTTAGACATCTTCTGACCATCTGATCCCAGAACGATTCCATGGGAAATTACCTGCGAGAACGCGGGGCGGTCAAAGAGTGCCGTGGAGAGGACGTGCATCGTGTAAAACCATCCTCTGGTCTGACCGATGTATTCCACGATGAAGTCTGCGGGGTTGTGAGTGTCAAACCATTCTTGGTTCTCAAAGGGGTAGTGCACCTGCGCAAACGGCATGGAACCTGAATCAAACCAGACGTCCAACACGTCGGGGATGCGCCGCATCGTCGACTGACCCGACGGGTCGTCCGGATTGGGGCGGTGGAGTTCGTCGATCTTGGGGCGGTGGAGATCATCGGGTTTAGCCCCGAAATCTTTCTCGAGTTCCTCGAGTGAGCCATAAACATCGACCCGTGGAAACTCTGGGTTGTCGCTCTTCCACACCGGGATGGGAGAACCCCAGTATCGGTTCCTGGAAATTGACCAGTCCCTGGCGTTAGAGAGCCACTTTCCAAACTGACCGTCTTTGACGTTCCCGGGGACCCAGCGGATGTCCTGATTGAGTTCCACCATGCGGTCACGAATCTCCGTGACCTTCACAAACCAGCTCGACACCGCTTTGTAAATCAGAGGGGTTCGGCATCTCCAGCAGTGCGGGTAGGAGTGGTCGTAAGAACGCTCGGCGAAGAGCCGACCCGACTCACGCAGGAGCCTCGTGAGCGGTTTGTTGGCATCGAAGACCTGCAGACCCGCGACGTCAGCGACCTGGTCCAGAAAGCATCCAGCGTCATCGACAGAAATAATGACCGGAATTCCTGCCTCGGCACAGGTGATTTGGTCATCTTCGCCATATGCCGGCGCCTGGTGAACGATTCCCGTTCCCTCTCCCGTTGCGACATAGTCGGCCACCAAAATCCGCCAAGCGTGGGACATGTCCCACTGGTCGCTATCGGCGTAGTAGTCAAAAACTCTGCGGTAATGAATTCCACCGAGTTCGGAGCCGGTGAACTGCCGGGTGACCGCCGCACGCGCCTCGGCCGAATCCTCATACCCCAGCTCTTTGCGGTAGTTGCCAATGGTGTCCAAAGCCAACAGGTACTGCTGGCCAGGCTGTGAGCTCGAAGGTCCCGCAGGAACGACGCCATAGGCGACCTCTGGGCCAACGGCAAGCGCAGCATTTGTGGGAAGGGTCCAGGGAGTTGTGGTCCAAGCCAGAGCAAGCACACCTTCCAACCCCAGCGCTTGTGCCCCCTCACCCTCGAGCGGAAATGTCACCGTGACAGATTGATCCTGCCTGGACTTGTACACGTCATCGTCCATCCGCAGTTCGTGGTTGCTCAGCGGGGTTTGATCCCGCCAGCAGTAGGGCAACACCCGGTAGCCCTCGTAGGCGAGGCCTTTGTTATGCAGGGTGGAAAACGCCCACATCACACTTTCCATGAAGGTGATATCCAGCGTCTTGTAGTCGTTTTCGAAATCTACCCACCGCGCTTGTCGGGTGACGTATTCCTGCCATTCATCGGTGTATTTCAACACCGAATCTTTCGCCGCCTGGTTGAAAGCGGCGATACCCATCTCTTCGATTTGGCTCTTGTTGGTAATCCCTAGCTGGCGCTCCGCTTCAAGCTCGGCAGGAAGCCCGTGGGTGTCCCAGCCAAAACGACGGTGCACTTGCTTTCCCCGCATAGTGTGAAAGCGAGGGAACACGTCTTTGGCATACCCGGTCAGGAGGTGCCCATAGTGGGGCAACCCGTTGGCAAAGGGCGGACCGTCATAAAAAACCCACTCTTCGCAGCCTTCGCGCGCTGCCACCGATTTGCGGAAGGTATCGCCGTCTTTCCAGTCTTTCAAGACCTTGGTTTCCACGGCAGGGAAGGAGGGACTGGGCTCCACGGAAGAGCCGGGACGGTGTCGAGGGAAAGCCATCGGGTGCTCCTGAGAGAGGGGGGTAGATGTTACGGGGACGCCCGGCTTCCCGGTCGCGGTACCACCCCGCTTGCCACCAAAAGATGGCCACTCTTCTCAGGCGCTGACGGGCCCACCCGACCGGTTCTACTCAAACCACGAAGGTTTTTTCTTCCGGCAGCTCCTCGGTGATAGCCGATTCAAAGCTTTGTCCCAGTGTAGGACCTGTGGCTCCAAAGCGCACCCGACTCAGAGGGCTCGCGAAGCTTCCAAGAGAGCGCGGGTATGGGCGTGGGAGGGGTTGTCGAGGATTCTCTCCAGGGGCCCTGACTCGATGGCTTCGCCTTCCAGCAACACCAACACCTCGTCGCTGAGGTGAGCGATAACGCCCAAGTCATGGGAAATCAGAATCAGTGTCAAACCCAAATCGCGCTGGAGTGAGCCCAGCAGGGTGAGAATTTGAGCTTGGACCACAGCGTCCAACGCAGACACGGGTTCATCAAGAATCAGGACCGAAGGCTTGCGGGCAAGTGCCCTTGCGATAGCCACCCGCTGTCGTTGCCCTCCCGAGAGCTGGTGGGGTCGCCTGCCGAGCAATTCAGGGGCAAGCCCCACAAGCCCGAGGGTTTCCAAGAGTCGCTCCCCTGGCGTGCCATCGCTGGATGTGTCAAGTTCAAGCGCCTCCTCGACAATGCGGCGAACGGTCCATCGAGGGTCAAGCGCATCCAGCGGATTTTGTTCAATGAGCTGGATGGCCCCCCGGCGAGGACGCCTAGCCTTTTCGCGTTCGCTAGACCACGGCTGGCCAAAAAGCTCCACCACACCGGAATCTGGTGTTTCTAAGGCCATCAATATCCTGCCCAGCGTGCTCTTGCCCGACCCTGACTGACCCACAATTCCGAGCGTTGTGCCGGATCTAACCTGGAAGGACACGTCGCGAAGGGCTTGGGTGGGGGTGCCGTCGGGGCCTTGATAGCGCCGGTGGATTCCCTGCCACGACAGGGCTAGAGGGGAAGCATCCGGTGTCACCGTGATCGCGCTGCGCCGCTTCGCCACCGCGGCGACCAGTTCCCCGGTGTAGGGGTGGCGTGGACGATTAAACACTTCTGCGCTGGAGCCCTGCTCGAGGATGACGCCGCCACGCATCACCGCGATGCGGTCAGCTAGTTGACTCACGAGGTGAAGGTCATGGCTCACCAACAGCAGGGCCAAGCCAGAGCGCTTCAGAGAGCTCAACAGGTCAAGGATGTGGGATTGGGTCAGCGAGTCAAGAGCTGTGGTGGGCTCATCGGCAATCAGCACCTCCGGGTTCCCGGCCAAAGCTGACGCAATCAATGCGCGTTGGCGCATTCCGCCCGAGAGCTCATGCGGATATTGACGCCTCCGATACTCGGGGTCAGGCATCGCTGCCATCTCGAGAGCGCGGGTAACTCGGCGTGATCGCTCCTCACGAGAAAGCTTGGGACGAGCTATCTCGAGAACTTCTGCCACTTCCTCTTCAATCCGGCGCAGAGGATCCAAAGAGACCAGAGCGTCTTGGCTGACCAGTCCCACCCGAGTACCTCGAAGGGATCGCCACTGCAGTGGAGAAAATCCTCCGGTATCCACGCCGGCCACCCGCAGGGTCTCCACTCGTTGGTCTGCCCCTGGGGGTACCAACCCCAGGAGAGATAGTGCCGTCAGAGATTTCCCGGAGCCCGATTCCCCCACCAGTGCCAAACACTCACCGGCATCGATATGGAAGGACACATCGCTGACAGCGGGTGCCTGGCTTCCAGGGAACTGAATCCGGAGGTGTGCGACCTCAACGGCAGGATGGGTCACGAGACCCTCCCCTCGCCGCGCAAGCGCAGGTGGCGCCCCACCGCGCTGATGGCAAGAACTGTTGACGTGATCGCAAGGCCGGGGAAGACACCAATCCACCAGGCGGTGGCGAGGAAATTCCTACCCTCGGAAAGAATGAGCCCCCACTCAGGAGTCGGCGGCTGAAGGCCAAGGCCGAGAAAACTGAGCCCTGAGGCGGTGACGATCGCCGTCCCCACCCCGATGGTTGCCATCACGAGTAAGGGGCCAAGGATGTTGGGGATGATGTGGCGAAAAAGAATCGCTGCCGGAGGAACCCCCAGCGCGCGGGCAGCAGTAATGTACCCAGCTTGGGAGACAACGAGAGTTTCTGCCCGAGCCACTCGGGCATAGGCGGGGATTGCTGCAAGCGCGACCGCGACAGGAATACTGGCACCCCCCACCCCAATAACGGCAATGACGATCAGGGCGAGCAGGAATTCAGGGAACGCCATGACCACATCAATGAAGCGCGACAGCGCGGTGTCGAGGATGCGGGGTCCTCTGGCAGCACCCACCCCCAGAAGAATTCCGACCAATAGTGCGCACGCCGTCGCCCCGAGCCCTACCGCGAGCGAATAGCGCGCCCCATAGACCACCCGTGCGAACACGTCCCGACCAGACTGGTCGGTCCCAAAAAGATGGGCAGCACTGGGAGCCTGAAGTGTGGCACTGGAATCTGTCTCGAGGGGGCTTTCAGCGGTGAGGAGCCATGGGAAAAGCGCGGCCAACGCAATCAGCCCCAACGTGATTGCCGCAATGATTACCCCGAGGGGAAGCTGCGGACCGGGAACACGCTTGGGGAGGGGGTTCTCTTTCCCTTCTCCGAGGAGGGACCTCACGATCGCGTCTCCACAGACACTCGCCGAAGGCGCGGGTCAAGTGTGCGATAGCTGAGATCCACCGCGAGGTTGACGAGGGCAAAAACCACTGCCCCCACCACAATAATCCCCAGAATCACAGGAAAATCTCGTCCCACAATGGCTCTGATAGCCACTTGGCCTAACCCTGGACGGGCGAAAACGGTTTCTACCAGAACCGCTCCCCCGAGCAGAGATCCCACCAGGTATCCACCAAGAGTCAGAGCGTCCATCGCGGCATGGCGCAGGGAATGGCGTCGAACCAGCGCCGAGGGCGACACCCCTCTGGAGCGGGCCGTCATGGCAAAAGGTTGTCCCTCCGCCGCATCGAGGCCGTGCCGAAGTACTTGGCTCACGATGCCGGCCACGGGCAACGCAAGAGTGAGAGACGGCAACACCAGGGACGATATTCCCTGCGCGCCGGTAACCGGAAACCACCCTAATTGGAGGGAGAAAACAGCCAGCAGAAGAAGACCGATCCAGTAGGTGGGCGAAGAAATGACAATCAGTTCCGCCACCGACACCGCTTTTTTTAGCCTCGCTCCTCGCCCAAAAAGTGCTCCCCCTAGGGCGAAGAGAGTCGCTAAGAAAATTGCTCCCGCAGCGAGTTGAAGAGTAGGCAGAGCTTGCTGAGCAAGAACGTCCACCACCGGAGTGCGAAGCTGGTAGGAGACGCCCAGATCGCCTTGAATAAGGCGGCCAAGGTATAGGAAGTATTGCGTAATAAGTGGTTCATCAAGACCCCACTCCAGTCGTATCTGGGCGCGAACAGATTCGGATACCCGCGCCTGGACGCCGAGCATGACATCGACAGGGTCGCCGGGAATCAACCGGAGGGCTACAAATCCTGCTGTTGCCGCCCCCCAGATGACAAGGACAAATCTCCCGAGAGATTGTGCCAAGAAGAGAAACACCCTGGAGAGTGTTCCTCGCCAGGGTGTGCTCGCGTGCGTGGTCACTACCTCACGGCCAACTACCGCTCGACGGTGGCGCCGTAGAAGGATGCTCGACCGTAGAGGTCAAAAATCAATCCTTCAACACCCGAGGTAGCGACGGTGATTTCGGAGGGAACGTAGAGAGGTACGATCAACACCTGCTCCGCATTCCACTGCTGGATTTGCTGATACAGGGCCTCTCTCGCAGCGGGTGAACTGGTGGCCACAGCATCGCTGAGCCACTGATCAACCTCAGGCTTTGTCACACTGGAGACTGTTTGAAAGCCACCGGTTTTGAGGTGGCTGCGCAACACATCAGCGTCAGGGCTGGAAAATGCCCAGTCGGTCAGGTCAAAATCCCTGGGTCCATAAAACTCCATATACTGCGCGGGTTCCAGCACTTCCCGAACGAGCTCGAATCCGATTTCCTTCAGATCTGACTGGATGAAGTTCGCGAGGCTCGCGCGGTCATCGGGAACAGGGGTGTAGGCGATCCAGCGAGCACTCAAACGCTCGCCATCTTTGGTGCGATACCCCTCAGAGTCCCGTTCTGTCCATCCCGCAGAGTCCAAGAGTTCGTCTGCCTTGTCTGGGCTGTAGGGCCACGAACCCTCCAGTGAGGCATCGTAGGAGTTAGGCGTGGTGGGGCCCAAAATGCTCCAGGCTCGGCTGAACTGTCCCAGATAGATGCTCGCAATTGCTGGCTCGGCATCAAATCCCAGGCTGAAGGCCTCGCGTACACGCACGTCAGCAAAAACGCCATCGGCCTCGTTGATATAAAGGGAGTAGGGAACGCCCGGCATTTCAATGGAGAAGGTCTGGGCATCCGCGCCGACTTGCGCCGCCATGTCCGGGGTGAAATCTGCCGCGACATCCGCTTCCCCGGTGGTAATTGCTCCCACCCGTGAAGCGGTCTCTGGCACGATGGAAATGACGAGGGTGTCCGAGGCTGCTCTTCCTTGATGGGTTGACCCTGTGGGCGCCCAGTCATAGTCGGGATTTGCGACAAATACGAGCTGCTGGTCGGGGGTGAACTCGCTCAACACGAAGGGTCCCGTGCCGACAGTGACTTCCGGTCCGCCCGCTTTCAGATCGGCGGCATTTTCTTTGAGGACCACGGGTGAGTAAAAACCCAGCTGGGGAAGGCTCAGACCCTGGAGGAACGGCGCATAGGGCTGGCTGAAGGTGACGGCGACCTCGAATTCTCCCAAGACCTCCGTACCCACGTAATAACCGCCATCTTCGGCATACCCAATCAAGCTTGCGGCTTGGGCCGAAGCTGTTTCTGGGGCAACCACGTGATCAAAGTTGGCCTTCACCGCTTGGGCGTTGAAAGGCTCACCATCGTGGAAGGTAACGTCTTCGCGCAACTGGAAGACATATTCCAGCTCGTCTTCAGAGATTGTCCAGGACGAAGCGAGCCACGGCACAAAGGCGCCGGAGGCGTCCTGCGCGACCAGTGAGTCAAACGCGTTGCGCAGCACCAGAGAGGCGACATCGAGCTGGCTCGAATGAATATCCATGTGTCCCGAGCTGAGGTTTGCGCCTTCAATGGCGAAAGAAATGGTCGACTCAGCGGGTGCTTCTGACATCGTTGACTCCGCGGGTGCTTCGTCGCCAGCGCACGCTCCGAGAGTCGCGGCAAGAGCAACGACCGCTCCGATAGAGGAGATTTTTCGAATGAGGGAGGTTCTGCGAGGCATGTATCCACTTTCGGTGAGGTATCGAAATCCCTAGCGTACATTAACTAGACTCAGTTCAACAATTACTAAGGGGGCCGTGTGGGAGAGCACCTTACCCGTGGAAGGCCATTGGCTTCCTCACCCGAAATGCTTCAAGAAGCTGCCCTGGAGCTTTTCGTCGAACAGACCTACGCCAAGACCACCATCGAGGAGATTACCCAGCGGGCAGGGGTCAGCCGAGCGACATTTTTTAACTATTTTCCTGCCAAGAGTGATGTGTTCTGGGTGGATCTTGACGACGCGCTCCGTCGTTTGAGCGGGGTGCTTGGCGACCACCAATCGGTGGAGAAAACCCCTACCGTCGGGCTTCTCGTGGTCCTCCAAGGCCTCTGTGCCGTTGCGCGAGAGATGGGCGAAGGCCGTGTTCCGCTCGCTCTTACGCAGCATGAGCTAATGGGTAGCGTTCACGAGCTACAGTCTTCGGCCCTTACCCGGTTTAGCAACCAGGCAACTATCATTTCCGAGTTCCTCCAAGGCTTCGGATTTAGCGCTCCCCGAGCAAGAGCTGCGGCCTATGCGAGCATCGCAACGGCGATCGCAGCGACTCAAGAGTGGGCTGAGGCAGGGACGTCCCGTCACCCCCTTGACACCTACCTGCGAGAGGCACTGGAGCCTGTGGTCCAGGGTTTTGCTCAGGAGTAACCCCCAGCAGCGTCCTCGGACAATTGGTCGGTAGTTGTTTTGTACGATAGAGGTACTCACACTCAGGCACCCTAGACACGGTGCCGCCTATAGCGAAGAAGGTGTTCGGCCATGACGAGGTCCATTCCCGAGAAACCCGTTCTAGAAGGCCTTGAAAACACCTGGGGGGAAGCCTGGGAATCCCAGGGGACCTACCGCTTCAACCGCGACGAAGCAGTGAAGCGGGGTAAAGACAATGTCTTTGCCATCGACACTCCCCCGCCAACGGCTTCGGGCAGCCTTCACATTGGGCACGTCTTTAGCTACACGCATATGGACCTGCAAGCGCGCTACCAGCGCATGCAAGGCAAAGAGATTTTTTACCCCATGGGCTGGGACGATAACGGCTTACCCACCGAGCGGCGCGTCCAGAACTACTACGGTGTGCGCTGCGACCCTTCGCTCCCGTACACCGAAAGATTCGTCCCACCCCTGGAGAGTGGCGCTACAACGGATGGCTCTAAGCCAGGTGATCAAGAGCCCATCAGCCGGCGGAACTTTATTGAGTTGTGCGAGAAACTCACGCTCGAGGACGAGAAGCAATTCGAAGACTTGTGGCGATCCCTCGGTCTCAGCGTGGATTGGTCGCTGACCTATCGCACCATTGATAACCATTCCCAGCGCGTTGCCCAACAGGCCTTCTTGAACAATCTCGATCGTGGTGAGGCATACCGGGCGGATGCTCCAACGCTCTGGGACATTACCTTTAGAACCGCCGTGGCCCAGGCTGAACTTGAAGACAGGGAACAACCCTCCGCCTACCACCGTGTCGCCTTTGGGTCCGCAAGTGGGGGCGATGATGTCGTCATCGTGACAACCAGGCCAGAACTTATTCCCGCCTGTGTGGCTTTAGTCGCGCACCCCGATGACGAACGCTATCAAGGCCTTTTTGGCACCACCGTCACCTCGCCGCTGTTTGGTGTGGAGGTGACGATTCTCCCCCATCATCTCGCCCAAAAGGACAAGGGAACAGGCATCGCCATGGTGTGTACTTTTGGCGATGTCACCGACGTGATCTGGTGGCGGGAGCTAGGCCTCAACACTCGCCCCATTCTGGGTCGCGATGGTCGTATCGTGTCAGACACCCCGCCCTGGCTGACAGATTCCGATGCTCAAAAATCGTTCGCCGAGCTCGCAGGGAAAACGGTTTTCAGCGCGAAAGCTGCCATGGTGGAAATGTTAGGTGCCAGCGGCGCCCTCCTGGGGGAACCAGAAAAAATGGTCCACCCGGTGAAGTTCTTTGAAAAAGGGGATAAACCGCTCGAAATTGTGACCACGCGCCAGTGGTACATAGCCAACGGCGCCAAAGACCCAGAACTCGCGAGCAGGTTGCTGGAACGGGGAAAACAAGTCGCTTTCCACCCCGACTTCATGCGGGTTCGCTACGAAAACTGGGTGAATGGCCTCTCCGGCGATTGGCTTATTTCACGGCAGCGATTCTTTGGTGTCCCCATTCCGGTGTGGTATCCACTCGATGAACACGGTGAACCACTGGAGGGCGAAGTTCTCGCTCCCGAGAAGTCTTCCCTCCCTGTCGACCCTTCCTCGCAGCCCCCTCCGGGCTTCAGCGAAGACCGGCGAGGCAAGCCCGGTGGGTTTGTCGGCGAGGTCGACATCATGGACACCTGGGCAACCAGCAGCTTAACTCCCCAACTCGCAGGCGGCTGGGGGGTGGACCCTGAACTCTTTGACCTGGTGTTCCCCTACGACCTTCGCAGTCAGGGACAGGACATCATTCGAACCTGGCTCTTTTCCTCCGTCCTCCGAGCAGAGCTAGAGCACGGCACCATACCCTGGAAAAATGCCGGTATTTCGGGTTTCATCGTGGATCCCGACCGCAAGAAAATGTCGAAGTCGAAAGGCAACGTCGTCACCCCACAGGCAATGTTGGATGACCATGGTTCTGATGCTGTTCGCTACTGGGCAGCCTCCTCCAAACTTGGTACCGACGCCGCGTTTGACCCCCAAAATCCAAAGCAAATCAAAATTGGACGGCGCTTAGCCATCAAAGTCCTCAACGCCGCCAAGTTCGTCTATAGCTTCGAAGGCGACACCGGGGAGGTGACCGAGCCGCTCGATTGCGACATGCTTGCCCATCTCGCCAAGGTGATCAATCAGGCGAGTGCTGCGTACGAAGAATTTGATCATGCTAAAGCTCTCGACGTCACCGAAGCTTTTTTCTGGACTTTTACCGATGACTACCTGGAGCTGGTGAAAGAACGGGCGTATACAGGCGAAGGTCAAGCGAGGACCAGCGCCATCACCGCTTTGCGCAGAGCGCTGGATGCCATGCTCCGACTCTTCGCCCCCGTGATTCCCTTCGCCACCGAAGAGGTGTGGTCCTGGACCCACGAGGGCAGCATTCACCGCGCCGGGTGGCCGACAGCCTCCGAGGTTGCCACCGCTGCTGATCCCACGACTTTCGCTGGACTTCTTGGCCTCGCGAGCGAGGCTTTGATTTCGATTAGGCGCTTCAAGACCGACCAGAAAGTGGCGCAAAAGACGGGCGTTATCCGCGCCACGATGAAAGCCCCCGTGCTACTGCAAAGTGCCGAGGCGGATGTAATGGCGGTAGGGAAAATCGCGGAGCTCACCTGGGAAATGGGCGATTCCATCGATTTGGTCCACCTTGAATTGGAGGTCGCAAACCTTGAGTAACACCGGTGAAATCAGTATTTCCATAGCATCGCCCGAAGACCACATGGCCTGGGAGGCGCTGTTCCTGGAATACGGTGTTTTTTACAAGACCTCTTTTCCCCCCGAAGTCCTAGCAGGCGTGTGGGAGTGGATCAAGAAGGAGGACCACCCCCTTCGCTGCTTCATCGCGAAGATTGATGGCACCATGGTGGGATTTGCGCACGTGAGGGATCAACCCGACACCTTCACGGCCGCATCGTCTTGGTTCCTGGACGACTTATATACAGACCCGTCTGCCCGCGGACGAGGAGTGGCAACGGCCCTCATTGCCGCAATTACCGAGCACGCCTCCCAGAATGGCGGGGGCACGTTGCGTTGGATTACGGGAGCAGACAATGTTGTGGCGCAAAGGCTCTATGACACTCTGGCCACAAAAACTTCGTGGGTGATGTACGAAGATGAGATTGCTGGGCCACGCTGATGCGTTTGGGAAGCAGATTCTCCGTGGGCGAAAGCCCTAGCAGCCTGTCTGCCGATGTCATCATCAACATTCGGACTGTCGAAGAAAGCCTTAGCGTCCAAGAAGCCGCAACGCTTCGATGGACTCTGACCTGGCTGGAAAACCGCCCCATAGCGACGCTCGATAACGGCGAAGTGGTGCAGGGGTAGAAACTAGGCCGATTTTTCGCGGCGTTGAGCAGTCTTCCCCACGATGGTGGGGCCAGATTTTTTCAACACAGAGTCCTTCGTAATGATGACTCGCTCGACCTCGTCGGCGGAGGGCACATCAAACATCACGGGCCCCAGGACTTCTTCCAAAATCGCTCGAAGCCCGCGCGCGCCGGTCTGGCGAATTTCTGCCAGCGCTGCGATCTCTTCCAGCGCTTCCTGCTCAAAGTCCAGGCTCACGCCATCCAGAAGGAACATGGCCTGATACTGCTTGACCAAAGCGTTTTTGGGTGCGGTCAAAATATCGATTAGAGCGGTTTTGTCCAGCGGCGTCACGGTCGTGACAACAGGAAGACGACCAATGAATTCGGGAATCAGACCGAACTTATGAAGGTCCTCAGGAAGAACTTCGCTGAAAAGGTCCTCGGCAGCGTTCTTGGAATGCAGAGGAGCGCCAAATCCGATTCCATGGCGCCCAACCCGCTGGGAAATAATTTCCTCGAGCCCCGCGAAAGCACCCGCCACAATAAACAGCACGTTGGTGGTGTCAATCTGAATGAACTCTTGTTGTGGATGTTTGCGCCCACCCTGCGGAGGAACAGCAGCAACGGTTCCTTCTAAAATTTTCAGCAGTGCCTGCTGGACGCCTTCTCCTGACACGTCTCGGGTAATCGAAGGGTTCTCTGCCTTACGGGCAATCTTGTCGATTTCATCGACATAGATGATGCCTGTTTCTGCACGCTTGACATCATAATCAGCTGCCTGCAAAAGCTTGAGAAGAATGTTTTCAACGTCTTCCCCGACATAACCAGCCTCGGTAAGGGCGGTGGCATCCGCTACGGCAAACGGCACATTAAGGCGTTTAGCGAGGGTTTGGGCGAGATAGGTCTTTCCGCAACCGGTGGGGCCGATCAGCAAAATATTGCTCTTCTGAATCTCAACGCCGTCTTCCGCGTCGACGGGGTGAGGTGTTGCCGCTGCCCGCACCCGTTTGTAGTGGTTGTAGACCGCTACGGACAGTGACTTCTTTGCGGCCTCTTGGCCGATGACGTATTCCTCCAGGAATTCATAGATTTCCTTGGGCTTGGGGAGGTCGAAGTCACCGATGGCTTGAGCAGTCCCCTCGGACTGACGCTCATCAATGATCTCGTTGCACAGTTCGACGCATTCGTCGCAGATGTAGACGCCCGGGCCCGCAATGAGCTGCTGGACTTGCTTTTGGCTTTTGCCGCAAAAGGAACACTTCAGAAGCTCGCCTGTTTCACCGGTGCGTGCCATGGGAGTCCTTCCTGTGTGGAGACAACCCTTTGGAGCTTACCTTTGACCACCTCCAGCTCAGGGATTTTCCACAGCTCCCCCTTGGCGTGGCGGGAATACACTGGGGAACCGTGAGGACTCTCCCGCCGGCGCAAACGCGCAGATATTCTCTATCTGCCATTCTCGCCCTCTTGCTTGTTGGGGTCGCCCCACCTGCGCTCGCCCACAACGTGGTGGAAAACAGAACGCCTTCGCCCTATTCGGTCGTGACGGAAAGCCCCATGGAAGTCTCCATCGCCACCGATAGTGATTTCCTCGACCTGGGAGGCAAAAGCCGCGGGTTTGCGATTGCTGTGCGGGATAGCTCCGGCCTGTATTTCGGCGACGGATGCGTCGATCTGACGCAGCGGCGCATTCATTCCCGAATCGATTTGGGGCAACCCGGCGTCTATACGATCCTCTACCAGTTTGTCTCAGCAGATGGGCACAGTCTCTCCGAGAGCTATGAGGTCACCTTCGCCCCAGAAAATGATCACGCTGCAGCGCAGGGATCTTCCACTGCTCCGGCATGCGGAGGGGAGATTGCGGCCCCCACTCAAGACATCGAGGTTGGCGTTGTCGCCCCCGATGACGCGGTGACCGAGGAGTCAATGGCCGCCAACGGCTGGATCATAGGCTTAGGAATCGGCGTGACCGCCCTGGCCCTCACCCTTCTCGAGTACTCGAGGCGGGGACGCCCCCATCCCACTAACCCGCGGTAACAGCGGCTGGTCCGGCAGCGGGGGTTGCCACACCTGCAGATTTCCGGGTGTTCAACACCTGGTCGATTAGACCGTATTCCAGTGCCTCATCCGCGGTCAAAATTTTGTCGCGGTCAATGTCCCGGTGGACTTCCTCGGTGCTCTTGTTCGAGTGCTTGGACAGTGTGTCCTCCAGCCACTCGCGCAAGCGGGCGATTTCTTTTGCTTGAATCTCAATATCTGAGGCCTGACCGCGGCCTGCTTCCCCCATCATGGGCTGGTGGATCAGCACGCGAGAGTTAGGCAACGCCAAACGCTTCCCGGGCTCGCCGCCGGCCAAAATCACAGCAGCTGCGGATGCGGCTTGACCGAGGACAACCGTCTGAATCTGCGGACGGACGTACTGCATGGTGTCGTAGATCGCCGTCATCGCAGTAAACGAACCACCTGGTGAATTGATATACATCACAATGTCGCGGTCGGGATCCTGGCTTTCTAGAACCAATAGTTGTGCCATCACGTCATCAGCTGAAGCGTCATCGACCTGAACACCGAGGAAGACGATGCGGTCTTCAAAGAGCTTCGCGTAGGGGTCCTGGCGCTTGAAACCGTAGCTGGTGCGCTCTTCGAAGGTGGGCAGAATGTAGCGAGCTTCCGGCATCGGGAACTCGGAACGAGCCGTAGGAATATTGTTCATCATCTCTGTCCTGCCTACTTCTTCTTGCCCTGCTCGGTTCCGCCGCCGCCAACAACGTCGCTGGCGGAAGCGCGGATGTGATCAACAAATCCATATTCCAGGGCTTCATCTGCACTAAACCAACGATCACGGTCGCCGTCTTCGGTAATTTGTTCCAAAGTCTTGCCGGTTGCCTCGGCCGTGATTTGAGCGAGCCGCTTCTTCATATCGTTGATGAGGTGCGCCTGAGTTTGAATATCGCTCGCCGTGCCACCGAAGCCGCCGTGCGGTTGGTGGAGAAGAACACGCGCGTTAGGGGTGATGTAGCGCTTTCCCTTGGTTCCAGCGGTAAGGAGCAACTGACCCATCGAAGCCGCCATTCCGATACCAACGGTCACGATGTCATTAGGGACAAACTGCATGGTGTCATAAATCGCCATACCCGCGGTGATGGAGCCACCGGGAGAGTTGATGTAGAGATAGATGTCCTTTTCAGGGTCCTCTGCGGCAAGCAGCAGAAGCTTCGCTGCGATTTCGTTTGCGTTGTCATCGCGAACCTCAGAACCCAGCCAAATGATGCGATCTTTCAGCAACCGGTCAAAGACATTTGGTTGCATCATGCTTTCAGACATCGTCACTTTGTTGCTCTCCTCCATGGCCAACTTGCGCGGTCCCTCGAGAGTACCGGTGCGGGCGATTCACACACGCGCGTGTTCGCCCTCGGCAGAGTGGGCTTAGTGGTCGTGGTCGTCTTCCCCAGAGCTGTCTGCAACAGCCTGCGCGATTGCTGCCTCGACAGAATCTTCGCCGGTGTTGGTGACGCTGCTGAGGTCAACCTTCTTGCCCTTGGTGTCCTTCACGCTCACCTGGGCCAAAGCGACGGAGAGCGACTTCGAACGGGCCACTTCTCCGACCATCGAAGGAATCTGATTGTTCTCTTGCAAGCTCTGGATGAACTCCGAGGGTTCCATGCCGTACTGGCTCGCGGACTGCATCAGATACTGAGTGAGCTCCTCTTGACCAACCTCGACCTCAAGCGATTCCACTAGAGCATCCAGCATGAGCTGGCTTCGGAGGGACTTCTCCGTCGACTCAATTACTTCCTTGCGGTGAACATCATCGTCCAAGCGGTTTTCGCCCTCGAGGTGTCTGTTGACCTCCGCATCCACCACCCCTTGGGGAAGTGGCAGGTCAATGTCGCCAAGCATCTTTTCCACGAGTGCGTCGCGGGCTTGCTGCGCCTGCTTGAACACTCCACGGCGCTCTACTTGGGCTGCTACGTCGTCACGAAGTTCTTTGATGGTGTCGAATTGGCTCGCAATTTGCGCAAAGTCGTCATCAGCCTCGGGCAATTCACGTTCCTTGACGCTCAATACCGTGAGAGCAATCTGAGCCATCGAACCTTCGTTATCGCCCCCCAAAAGCTTCGATTCAAACGTGGTTGATTCACCAGCGGTGAGAGTGTCCAGGGCATCATCGATTCCGTCGATGAGCTGTCCGGAGCCCACCTCATAGCTAATCGAGCTCGCGCTATCAATCGTGTTTTCACCGATGGTGGCTTCCAGGTCAATCTGGACGAAATCGCCCGTCTTGATGGGACGATCGATCGTCACCAGGTTACCAAAGCGAGCCCGCAGATCATCCAAATCTGACTCAACGTCTTCTTTCGACACGACAACCGGCTCGACCTCGAGGGTGTACTTGGCAAAGGCGGGCAAGGTGAAATCTGGACGCACGTCGACCTCAACGGACACCACCAAGTCACCGGAGAAATCTTTGTCTGACGGCCACGTGGTGACGTCAGCCTGGGGCTGACCGAGAGTGCGAATCTTTTCTTCCTGGACGGCGGCCTGGAAATAGCGATCGAGGCCCTCGCTCACGGCGTGGTTGAGAACTTCACCGCGACCGACGCGCTGGTCGATGATGGGGGGTGGAACCTTGCCTTTACGGAAACCCGGGATGTTCATTTCCTCGGCGATGTGCTGATATGCATGGTCGAGGCTTGGCTTCAGCTCTTCCGGTGTCACCGTGATGGTGAGGCGGACCCGGGTGGGACTGAGGGATTCTTTGGTGGTCGTTGGCAAAACTTTTTCTCCCGTTGTTGTGATGGTGTTCTCCGTCGGGGCGACAGGATTCGAACCTGCGACTTCCCGCTCCCAAAGCGGGCGCTCTACCAAGCTGAGCTACGCCCCGATGGCCCGGCACATTCCACCTTTGCGGGGCACAGCCTGGAGAGCCGCACCCGGTGAAACAACCTCGTAGAGTCTAGCCGGTTCCCCGTCTTTCGAAAACCGGTCGTCAGCCGATGCGCTAACATCGAGGCTGAAGAAGTTCCCTGCGGGGATGTAGCTCAATGGTAGAGCCTCAGTTTTCCAAACTGATGGCGCGGGTTCGATTCCCGTCATCCCCTCTTTTGCGAGTTGTCGTGGGTGACGACTCCCCTGCTCACCGTTAGCGCAATACCCATCCCCCGGAGCGCATCACTGGCCTTTGGCATATCTGGTCCGAGGGCTTCCAGAAGCCACCGTGGGTCGGCTTCGAGGGCAACAATATTGGCTGGTTGTCCCACCTCCAGGGTGGTTCGTGCGGAAGAATCCAGCGCTTCATCAAAGCTCAATCCTCCCGCTAGGTGCCAGGGCGCGCGGCCATCTCTGGTTCTCGTCACCGCAGCGGCAATTTCAATCCATGGATCCAGCGGGGACACCGGAGCGTCCGAGCCCAATGCCAAGGTGGCACCACTATCCACAAGGGTGCGAAGCGCAAATGCACGATCTGCTCGATCAGCCCAGTACACGTCTGTCACATCGCGATCATCGATCGCGTGTTCGGGTTGAACACTGGCGATGATGCCAAGCGATGCAAACCGCGAGAAATCTGCCTCGCGCACCAGCTGTGCGTGCTCAATGCGCCCAGTGAGGTGGTGACGTTCAATGATGTTCAAAATAATCCGGTTGGCTTCATCGCCAATGGCATGAACGGCCAGCCAAAATCCTGCGGCGTGCGCCTTCGTGAGAAGTGCCTCAATTTCCTGGGGCGGAAAGTTCATGGCGCCATACTCTTCGCCCTCCACGGCGAGATAGGGCTCCACGCAGTGCGCGGTGCGCGTGTTGAGAGACCCATCTGTGATGATCTTGAATGGCCCCACCGTAATTGCTTCACCCAGCTTCACGCCACTGGTCATTCCCTCCGCCAGCGCCCGCTCAAGATCATCGGGATAGACCGCCGCCTCCACTTGCAGCGGATAGGGGCCCTCGTTGGATGCTTGCCGCCGGACCCAATCCGGCAGGGAATACCCCATTTCAAAGTCAACAATCCCCACGACTCCGCGGGATGCGGCATCGTGGGCGGCCTCCAGCACCCAGCCATCCAGAGTTGCCTCAGAGTTCGCGGACAGACGCTGCGTGAGCTGGAACCAGGGGCGCTCTCGAATAACGCCCTGTTCGTCGTGCTCGGTCACCTGAAGAAGGGACAGAGCGGCGCTGTTCAGCCAACCCGAATGCACATCAACCGAAGCCAAAGCCACCGGGTTGTCCCCGGTGGCTTCATCCAGGAGCACGAGGGACTTCGAGTCCTTCCACAAGCCATCTCGATACTCCCCACCAATAACCACTGGATCAGGTTCTGGGGAGGCGAGGTTCTCGGCCACAGCTTGGGCCATCAGGGCAACAGCCTGCGCTGCTGAAGTGGCAGAGGCAAGAGAGACCCTTTTGCGGTGTTGTGACCAAAAGCTAAAGTGCACGTGTTCATCCCACAAACCGGGAATCACGATTCGGCCATCGAGGTCGATGACACGGTGGTCCGCCGGTGTGGCGGTGCCGGCAGGAAATATCCCTGTGATGACACCATCCTCGACAAGGATGTCCACAGCGCCCTCTTCGCGGTGAGAATCACGGATGACGCGGGAGAGAATCATGGCGCTACTTTCACGAAGTCTGACAGGAGGGGCAGTAATAGAGTTTTCGAGCGGCCATCATTTCCAGCAAGACCGCAGTGCCGCAGGCCCGGCAGGGACGACCCTCTCGTTTATACACAAAATAGCGGTTGGCCGAAGAGCGAAGCGCCGAGGCCTGTTGAGCCGCAGTGAGATCATCCCTGGTCATCATCACCCCGGTTCTTACTCCCCTCTTCAACAGCTGTGTCCAGTCTTTCCAGAGCGCTCGGGCGGTGTCTGTATCCAGGGCTGCGGCAGGGCGGTGGGGGTCTAATCCGTGGCGAAACAGGATCTCTGCGCGATACACATTGCCAATGCCACTGACCACACTCTGGTCCATTAGAACCAAGCCAATGGCGCGTTTGGTTGCGCCCACGCGGCGGACGAATTCCCGCTCACCTCGAACTCCCGTGTTCACTAACGGGTCGGGTCCTAAACGCTCCCTCACCTGCTGGGCCTGCTCCGGGGTAAGCACCTCACACGCCGTCGGGCCCCGCAAGTCTGCGACAGCGTCGGGTGTTTCCAAACGCAAGCGCACCTGTCCCCTGGGTGCCGGAGGAAAAGGTTCATCGGGATCGCTCAGCGAGTCAGATTCAGCGATTCGCTGCCTGGTCGAGCGAGGCGCGCCTAACGAGGAGGCTGCTGCGGACCCTGCCCGAGCGCTGTTCCCGGCCAGCGTCGTAACATCCCATGCGCCATAGATTCCCAGGTGCACCCGCAGGACTGCGTCGTTATCGAACCCAAGAAAGAGCTGTTTCCCGACCGCCTGCGACGTGACAAGAATCGCACCTGAGAGAAGAGTTGCGCCTGCGCTGAAGCGACCCTGGGGTGACTCGGCTTCAAGGGCTCGCCCCAGGAAAAGTTCCGAAAATAGGTTGGCAACCCGGTGAACGGTGTGACCCTCGGGCATGCGGAGTTAGTGTCCCAAGGAGAAACCGGCAATGGCTCGGGTTGTTTCGTATTCTTTTATCTGCGCGATGCGTCGCGCGTGTCGTTCGTCGCCACTGAAGGGCGTGCGAATAAAGGTGTCGATGAACAGCAAGGCTTCATCAATGCTGTGTTGGCGAGCGCCAATGGCGCACACGTTGGCGTCGTTATGTTCGCGAGCGAGGACGGCGGTATTCATGCTCCACACCAAAGCAGCCCGCACCCCTTCAACCTTGTTGGCAGCCATTTGTTCCCCGTTTCCAGAGCCTCCAAAAACGACCCCTAGTGCAGGAGCCCCCCGGGAAAGGTCTTCCGCAACTCCGAGAGCTGCATTGATACAAAAACTCGGATAATCATCGAGTGGATTGACACTGGTCGGCCCGTGATTGATCACCTCGTGACCGGAAAGCTCGAGGTGCTCGGCAAGATCTTGACTGAACTCCAGACCTGCATGGTCCGTGGCGATATGAATGCGCATACCTCCATTCTATAAATCTCGCGCGACACCGAAGACCTTGAAGAAGACATGCTGTGTGACGCCGGGAGCATGTTGAGCGATATTCATCGCTAAAACGGATACCTGACCGAATACTTACAACGCGTACGCCAAGCCGTGACCCCGGTTGAGTGGGAATCACGATGGTTCCCCCGCCGAAACTTGCCAGTGAAGCTAGGTCCTTATTAGTCGCGGAGCAACCCAGGAAGACATCCCGGCGGAAGCACGGCCCGTGACCGTCGATGCGGAGACCAGGGCGGCCTAGTCTTCAGTTCTTGCGGGAGGTTTTACACTGGAGGTCACCGCTCGTAGGGGCGTGCTCACACCCAGCACTATCAAGGAGTTCCGCCATGCCTGGAAAAAACCTGACTCGCCGCGAGGCCCTCGCCCGTTCAGGACACATCACCGTCAGGTCCTATGCCATTGACATCGATGTTCGTGACGCTTTGACGTCGCCCACTTTTCGGACGATCACGAAAATTACCTTTGTCTCCGAGGGAGAGAAAGAAACCTTTGTTGACGCAATTGCTTCCGCAGTTCATTCGATCACCCTCAATGGAGAATCTCTGAACCCCGAAGACGTATTTGCTGATTCTCGTATTTCCCTGACGAACCTTCTCGCCAATAACACCCTGATAGTTGAGGCTGATTTCGCCTATATGAACACGGGCGAGGGGCTCCACCGTTTTGTTGACCCGGTGGACAACGAGGTATATCTCTACTCCCAATTCGAAGTCCCCGACTCTCGTCGGGTGTTTGCCGTTTTTGAACAACCCGACCTGAAGGCGACCTTCCAATTCACTGTCCACGCCCCTGGCCATTGGCGCGTGATCTCTAATCAAGCTGCTGAAAGCTCCAAAGCCGGCGAGGGTGGCGCCACCTGGTTCTTCTCTCCCACTCCGCGCATCTCCTCCTACATCACCGCTGTCATCGCCGGCCCCTACGAGCAGGTCTCTGACGAACTCGTGTCCTCAAGCGGCAAAACCATTCCGCTAGGCGTGTTCGCGCGAGCCTCGCTGTTTCCCCACTTGGACGCCGACTACATTTTCGCCACCACAAAAAAGGGCTTTACCTTTTACGAAGAGAAGTTTGGTCACCCTTACCCCTTCGACAAATACGACCAAATCTTCACGCCAGAATTCAACGCCGGCGCCATGGAAAACGCGGGGGCTGTGACCTTCACCGAGGCCTATATCTTCCGCTCTCAAGTTTCTGATGCATTGCGAGAGCGTCGAGTCGTGACAATCCTTCACGAACTCGCTCACATGTGGTTTGGCGACTTGGTAACGATGCGGTGGTGGAATGACCTGTGGTTGAACGAATCCTTTGCCGAGTGGGCTTCCACCCTCGCCACAGCAGAGGCTACGGAGTGGACAGGAGCCTGGACAACTTTCCAGGCGATGGAAAAATCTTGGGCCTACCGCCAGGACCAGCTTCCTTCTACACACCCCATCGTTGCCTCCATCAACGACATCGAAGATGTCCAGGTGAACTTTGATGGCATCACCTACGCCAAGGGCGCCTCTGTCCTGAAACAGCTGGTTGCCTGGGTAGGCGAGGACGCCTTCTTTGCTGGTGTGCAAAATTACTTTTCCCGCCACCAATGGGGAAATGCCGTCCTGAAAGACTTCCTGGCGGAGTTAGAGAAATCCAGTGGTCGTGAGCTCGCTGGGTGGAGCTCTGTGTGGCTCGAAACCGCTGGGGTTAACACGCTCTCGCTCGATATCGAGACCGACGACGAGGGAATCATTACCCGGGCTGCAATGACACAATCTGCACCGGTCGATTGGCCCACCCTGCGACCACACCGCATTGGCGTGGGAATTTATTCCACCGACCACTCTGGCGCACTCGTGGCTACCGAGGCGATAGAGCTGGACATCGATGGAGCCTCTACCGAGATTCCTCCGCTCGTGGGGCTGCACCGCGGAGACCTCGTGCTTCCCAACAACGGGGACTTGGCCTACGCAAAGATCCGTCTGGACGCAGATTCCTTGGCGTTCGCCACCGAGAACTTGAAACACATCGCTGACCCGCTGGCAAGGTCACTGGTGTGGGGGAGCGTGTGGGACTCGACCCGGGATGCCGAGATTCCCCCTCGGACATTTATCGACCTGGTGTTGGCAAATATCGCTCACGAAACCGAAAGCACCACAGTTCGCACCAGCCTCGGCCAACTTTCTCTCACGGTGCGCAACTACCTCGCCCCGGCCCATCGCGCCACGATGCTCGTCGAGGTTGCCGATGCGTTGTGGGGACTCACATCTTCTGCGTCGCCCGGTTCAGATACTCAGTTCCAGCTGCTGAAATCCTTTTCCTCGCTCTCCTCAACTCCGAATCATGCGAGCACGCTTCGGGGCCTCTTGGACGGGGCCATTATTCTCGAGGGGCTGGCTATCGATCAGGACCTTCGTTGGGAACTCCTCGCGGGGCTCAGTATTTCCGGCGCAAGCAGTGCCGAAGAGATTGACGCCGAACGTGCAGCGGATAACACTGCCAACGGCGCTCAGGCGGCAGCGCGAGCACGCGCCCTTCTCCCCTCCTTGGCATCGAAGCAGGCGGTTTTTGACCAGTTGGTGGCCTCTGATTCGACACCAAACGCCATCGTTTCTGCGATGTCAATGAGCTTCGCAGCTACTCATGACCCAACGACTTTGGAGCCGTTTATCGGGCAGTATTTTGAAGCCCTCGAGGAGCTCTGGGCATCACGGACCTACAAGATTGCCGAGTACCTTGCCGAGGGCCTGTACCCCAGCTCCATTATTGGCGAGCCGCTGGTTGCCGCATCGAAGGCATGGCTTGCCGGAGCGCCGGCGATTCCAGCGCTGAGGAGAATCGTGGAGGAGAACCTTGCGGGCGTAGAGCGCGCACTTCGAGTCCAAGCCCTTGACCGTTAGCGGCATGCGCAGGCGTAGCATGGTGCCATGGATTCATGGTGGGACGCTCTAGCAGGAACCTTCGAGCAATACACCCTGTTGTTTCGGATTCTCGGTGTCCTCCTTGCTGGTCTTATCGCCAATATTGTGACCCGCTTTCTCATGAAGCGCATCGTCGCTGAAGTTGTCCGCGGGGTGAAGAAAACACATAAAGTCGATGACACGACCGAACTCAGTTCAAGCCCGGTGGCAGCGATGCGATCGGTTCAGAGAGCCCGAACACTCGGCTCGGTCCTCAACAACACCGCTACCTGGATCATCGCCTCCACCGTCCTCATTTTGGTATTGTCCGAGCTGGGCTTCTCCGTCACAGCCCTCGTTGCCAGTGCTGGCATCATCGGCGCAGCCCTTGGCTTCGGCGCACAATCTGTTGTCAAAGATGTCCTAAACGGTTTGTTCATGGTGTTCGAAGACCAGTTGGGAGTGGGTGACGTTGTCGACCTTGGCATGGCCGAGGGCGTTGTTGAACGGGTCGGAATCCGCATCACCGAAATACGCGATGTGTCCGGAACTTTGTGGTTTGTTCGTAATGGCGAAATCTTACGGGTGGGAAACCACACCCAGGATTGGTCCCGGGTGATCTTGGACCTGCCCGTTCCCTACGAATCCAATATTGACGAAATGCAAAATGTCCTCCTAGAGTCCGCCAAGTCTTTTGCCGCTTCCCCCGAATGGCGACGAAAAGTGGTGGAAGACCCCGAAGTCTGGGGAATTCAATCTCTTTCAGCGGAGGCCATCACTCTGCGCCTTGTGGTCAAAGTGCGCGCGGGAGAGCAGTGGGCCGCGGAACGAGCGTTGTATCGGGCTCTCAAAGACTCCCTTGATCAGCGACAGGTCGACATTCCCCCGCTCAATCGGATGGTGGTCGATAACCGTGATAACCCGCGGACCGCGAAACTCCGACCACCTGCCGATGACTAATCCTGGTTCCACGCTGTTCGAAAGAATTGGCGGCGAGGCGACCTTTACGCGCCTGGTGGAGGCGTTTTACGAAGGCATCAAATCTGATGAAGTGCTCCTGCCGATGTATCCCCAGGACGACCTAGAGGGAGCCATCTGGCGCCTCTCTTTCTTTCTTCAGCAGTACTTCGGCGGCCCCACCACCTACAGCGAAGAGCGTGGGCATCCCCGGCTCCGCATGCGTCACGCTGCCTTCAGGGTAAACCCCGAGGCGAAAGAGCACTGGCTCACACACATGCGCTCAGCGCTGGACTCTCTGGAGCTTGCCCCGATGGATGATGAAGAGCTGTGGGATTATCTTCAGCGCGCAGCGCTGTCGATGGTGAATACTTTTGAGCCTTAGTCTTCTCCGGTATCGGGCCCGAAGTCATGCCCCGTGGGGAATTTGACGAGAACATAGCCGCCCTTGGAGGTCAAACGCACCCATGGACCGGTGCTGTGAACGCTGAGGCTTCTCTCGTCCAAAAACCCTAGGGCGTCGGCGGCAAAGCCGGCCCCGGCGGGAATTCGCTTCGCTTGGGGAATAATCTCCCCCCATACTTCAGCCCGAACCTTTTGAACGATGGCTTCGCCCGAATTATCCGGGACAGCTTCCGCAACGCGAGCGATTCCCTGTTGGGCGGCGGCCTGAAGGTATTTTGCAGAAACGCTTTTGCGGTGGTGCCAATGCTCTCTAGGAGGAGTAATCGCAGCCCATGCCAACGACGGCACTGAGGCTGGAAGCGTCACTGTGGCAAGGCGCGCTTCTGCTGCAACACCGAGGCGGTGGATGAAAGCCTCCATGGGGACAATGGTGTCTTCCTGCACAGCCTCAGCCAAGGCGCTCACCCGGAGCCCTAAAACCGTCGGGGTGCGATCGAGTAGCCCCCGGGGAACGAGTATGCCGACATACACCTGGAGGAACCCCTCCCCCGCAATGACCCGTGCAGAAGAGTTATTCACCCGACCCGCGCGTTGAAGGAATGTTCGAAGGTCGGCGAGAGCCTCCGTGGAGGAAAAAGTTAAGGTCGTTGCCATGGTGTTCTCTAAACTACAACCGATGGACACTTCTGAAGCATTAGACGAACCCCAAGACCCCGTAGAGAGCATGCTGGGTGCTCTGACCTTGACGGCGTCGCGGGCAAGGACGAAAGAAGACATTTTCACCGCTCCCAGCCAATGGCAACCCCACGGGCGAGTATTTGGCGGTCAAGTCATGGCTCAAGCCGCGCGGGCTGCCATGCATACGGTTGATGATGACCGCGCAATTCACTCCCTCCACGGATATTTTCTGCGCCCCGGTGACATCACCGAAGATATAACTTTTGCCGTCGACCGCATCCACGATGGCCGCTCATTTTCCACTAGGCGAGCACAGGCTTACCAAAAAGGCCAGCCAATTTTCTCTATGATTGCCTCCTTTCAGGATGAAGACCCAGGAGTGGACCACCAGACCCTGATGCCCACGGGTATTCCTGACCCTGACTCTCTGCCGAGTGCCCAAGAAGTGCTGCGGTCCATCGGCCACCCCATTGCTGATGTGTGGGCAAAGACTCGAGCCTTCGATCTTCGCCACGTACCGTCTTCCCTCTACATCACCTCGGAGGGAGAGCCATCTCCTACTCAAGCGGTGTGGATGAAGTGTCTTGGCCCGATCCCGGATGAACCAAACCTTCACCGCGCAGCCTTTGCTTACGCGAGTGATTTCAGCATCCTTGAACCGGTCATGCGCGCCCACGGAATGAACTGGTCGACGCCGGGGCTAAAAATTGCCAGTCTGGATCACGCGATGTGGTGGCACCGTGAAGCCCGAGCCGATGAGTGGTTCCTCTATGCCCAAGAATCTCCCTCGGCCATTGGTGGCCGAGGGCTTTCCCTTGGTCGCATTTTTTCTCAGGACGGAACGCTCGTTGCCTCCGTTGCCCAGGAGGGAATGGTCCGCGTTCCTAATCCCTCGTGAGCTTGCGATAGGTCGACCGATGTGGCGCAGCCGCATCCGCTCCTAACCGTTCGATCTTATTTTCCTCATAGGACTCAAAGTTTCCCTCAAACCAGTACCAGTTCCCGGGGTGTTCTTCGGTTCCCTCATAGGCCAGGATGTGTGTGGCGATACGGTCCAGGAACCACCGGTCGTGGGTAATCACCACCGCGCAGCCGGGGAACTCGAGGAGTGCGTTCTCCAGGCTGGAGAGTGTCTCCACATCCAAGTCGTTGGTGGGCTCATCGAGAAGGAGGAGGTTCCCCCCTTGCTTGAGTGTGAGTGCCAGGTTCAAACGGTTGCGTTCGCCACCAGAAAGAATCCCCGCCTTCTTCTGCTGATCGGGGCCTTTAAATCCAAAAGTAGATACGTAGGCGCGGGAAGGGATCTCCACCTTGCCTACCTGAATGACATCCAGGCCGTCAGAAACGACCTCCCACAGAGTCTTGGAAGGGTCAATACCGCCACGCTCCTGGTCGACATAGGAGAGCTTCACTGATTCCCCGACGATCAATTCGCCGTCGTCAAGTGATTCAAGCCCCACAATGGTCTTAAACAGGGTGGACTTTCCCACCCCGTTGGGTCCAATGATTCCCACTATCCCGTTGCGCGGAAGGGAGAAGCTGAGGTCATCGATCAGAACACGATCGCCGAAACCCTTTTTAATCTTCTTGGCTTCAAGGACTTGCTGACCAAGCCTTGGCCCGGGGGGAATTTGAATCTCTTCAAAGTCGAGCTTCTTGGTTCTATCGGCCTCTTCCGCCATCTCTTCATACCGGGCGAGCCGAGCCTTGGACTTTGCTTGGCGCCCTTTGGCATTCGAGCGGACCCACTCAAGCTCATCGGCCAAACGCTTGGCTAACTTCTGGTCCTTCTTGCCCTGAACTTGAAGACGTTCGCCCTTCTTTTCCAAATAGGTCGAATAGTTTCCTTCGTAGGGGTAAAGGCGACCGCGGTCAACTTCGGCAATCCATTCCGCGACGTGGTCGAGGAAATACCTATCGTGTGTGATGGCGATCACCGCACCGGGATACTTTGACAAGTGCTGCTCTAGCCACAGAACGCTCTCGGCATCGAGGTGGTTTGTGGGCTCATCAAGCAGCAGCAAGTCAGGCTTTTCCAGCAGTAATTTACACAGCGCCACTCTGCGCTTTTCTCCCCCGGAGAGGTGGGTAATGTCAGCGTCAGAGGGTGGACATCGCAGGGCATCCATGGCCTGCTCCAACTGCGAATCTAAGTCCCAGGCGTCCGCTGCATCAATCGCTTCCTGCAAGGTTCCCATCTCCGCCAAGAGCGAGTCGAAGTCTGCGTCAGGATCGGACATTGCTGCGGAAATTTCATTGAAACGCTGAACCTTGCCGTGAATCTCGCGAACTCCATCACGGACGTTCTCAAGAACATTTTTGGTCTCATCCAGCACCGGCTCCTGCATGAGGATGCCGACGGTGTAGCCAGGCGTCAGAGCTGCATCACCATTGCTGGGGGTGTCGAGCCCAGCCATAATCTTGAGAATGGTCGACTTTCCAGCCCCGTTTGGGCCGACCATACCGATTTTTGCACCGGGGAAAAAAGACATCGTGACATCGTCAAGGATGAGCTTCTCGCCCACCGCTTTGCGGGCACGGACCATTGTGTAGATGAATTCAGCCATAGCCCCCTAGTTTAGGGACTTTACCGGCAGCGCCCCGCCGACTTTGTGGACACCGCGAGGGCGAGCCGTGTCCACAAAGATCGAAGGGTCTAGAGGGTTTCGTCGTCAGGACCCGACTCTTCGTCGGCGTGCCTACGAGCGACTTTTTTGTATTGACTTGTGCCCCAGAAAAGGTCGTGACCGAGCGTGTCGGCCTCAACCTCAATGGAGGTGCCTGTTCGATCCTCGGTTGTCCAATCTCGAACTTTCACTCGACCTGCCGTCACAATGCGGTCGCCCTTGTTCAGCGACTGAGAAGCATTCACAGCAAGGTCCCGAAAAGCGGTGACCGTATACCAATTCGTTTCGCCATCCGCCCATGAGTTGCTCTGGCGGTCATACTTTCGCTGCTGGGACGCGAGCCGAAAGCTGGTGATCGCAAGCCCTTCTGAGGTGACGATGTGCCGGGGTGTGGTGGCTACCAACCCGGTCAAGGTGAGCTGATCGCTCATGGTATGTCCTTCCTGGCCGGGGAAGGTTAGGTATGGGCCACATCCCCCGAACCACGATGCGACTTGGGGTTACTGTGCCGTTTCACCGGGACGAAGTGTCCGCGACTCACAGTCTTAGCGGACACCGCTCGGAAAACTAGGGCTGTGGACAACTAGACCGGCAGGAGGTATGCGGAGAAGCTTGCCCTTACCTTTGAGACTTTCGGGACAGCAACGGCGAGGCAATAGCCCTGGAAAGGATTCTTTCCGAAAAAGTCTTGGTGATATTCCTCGGCGTCATAAAACTCTTCGAGCGGGGTGACTTCAGTGACGACTCCGCCGTCCCAGGTGTGGTCGGCTCTCACCCTGGCGGCCTCGAACAGTGCCCTGTCTTCCTCGTCACGGTAGAACATTGCCGAGCGGTATTGGGTTCCAACATCGTTGCCTTGCCGGTCCGACTGGCGGGGATCGTGCATGGTGAAAAACGCATCCAAAATAACATCAGAGGGAATCACGTTGGGATCAAAGGTGACCGCAACGGCTTCCGCGTGACCCGTCGTCCCGGTGCAGATGGCTTCGTAGGTGGGATTGGCGCCTTCCCCTCCGGTGTAGCCCGATACAACATCACTCACACCTCGGAGCACCCGATACGCAGCATCAAGACACCAAAAGCAACCTCCAGCGAGCACGTAAGTTTTCATGCTTTTTACCCTACGGGAGCGGGCTGTGAAGGCCACAACCCTAGCCACTCAAGATTGGTCACCCAGTCGTCATTTCACCCCCTACGCTTATCCTGTGCCAGCCTCTCTCGCCAACGCTCCCGTGCCCGAAACAGGGCAGTGATGGGCTACTTTTACGCTCTCCTCGCAGCGGTGCTTTTTGGGGCAAATGGCTCTGTGAGCAAAGTCGTCATCGAGTCAGGATTCACAGCAATACAGCTGACTCAGATGCGAGTGCTGGGCGCTGCAGTGATTTCCGGGGTCATTCTTCTGGTCCTGGACCGGAAATCATTTCGGGTACCGATGCGTCAGTGGCCTGTCATCGCGATTCTAGGAATCGTCGGTGTCGGAATGCTCCAGGCCACCTACGCCTTTGCCATTGCCCTGCTGCCGGTGGGGATCGCTCTGCTGTTGGAATACCTCGCGGTACTTATCGTCGCCCTTGTCGCCTTTTTCTTCTTCAAGGAAAAAGTCCACCAGCGCTTGTGGATTGCCATTACCTGCGTTTTGGTGGGCCTCGTGGTGGTTGCAGAGATTTGGGCCAGCACCCTCAATCCAGTCGGAATGTTGTGGGGACTGGGTGCCGCAATCTGTCTTGCGACCTACTTCCTAGTCGGAGAAAAACAGTTGCAAACGATTTCCCCTCTTGCCCTGTCGTTTTGGACCATGACCGTCGCCAGCATCTTCTGGGCACCGTTTTCGGGCTGGTGGAATTTCACACCCGACACTTTCACCGCTCTCGTCCCTCTCAGCTCATCGGCCGAGAGTGCCAGCCTTCCGATATGGGTGTTCATCGTGTGGAATATGACGCTGGGTTCTTTTGCTCCTTTCCTCCTCTCGCTCAGTGCCCTCAAGCGTCTCTCTGCCACGGTGGCGGGCATCATCGCGACCAGCGAAATTGCTTTCGCCTTCATCGCCGCCTGGTTATGGCTCCATGAAGCATTGAACCTGAGTCAAATCCTTGGCGCCTCGGCAGTGTTGATGGGAATTGTGATTGCCCAGACCGCCCGGACGAGCGACGTGGTGGTGCAGGGTGACTTGGCCCTAGAGACAGGGCCCATCATTCTTCCCGAACGCGAAGAAATCGAGGATAAGCCCGCATAGATTCATCAATCCCAAAGGCCTCGTGAACAGCTATCACGACGGGAAACGGCCCAGGCCCTTGAGGAACAGTGATGACCACCTCGAGTTCAGCCGCATCGGGCAAGGGAATGGGGTCATCCACAGCCATCTTTCTAGGCCTCGATCACCACAGGAACAATCATGGGGCGACGACGGTGTTGGGTGTTCACCCAGCGGCCCACGGTGCGGCGAACCACTTGCTGGAAGGCTTGGGTGTCTCGGGTGCCATTCTTCGAAGCTTCTTCCAGCGCCTTGATAATCGCCGGGCGAACATCATCAAACACGGCATCATCGGGTGCGAAACCCCGGGCATGAATCTCTGGCCCCACGATAATCGCACCGGTTTGGGTATCGATAGCGATGAAGATGGAAATGAACCCCTCTTCCGCCAGAATCCTTCGATCTTTCAGGTCCGCCTCGGTGATTTCCCCCACGGTGGAACCGTCCACATAAACGAAACCAATATCCAGTTGCCCCGTCAGGGTCGCAACACCATCGGTCATGTCAATCACACTGCCGTTTTCTCCCACAAGCGTGCGGTCAGCGGGGACACCAGACTCCATGGCGATTTCTGCGTTGGCCCGCAAATGACGCGCTTCTCCGTGGATGGGCATCACCTGCCTGGGCTTCACAATGTTGTAGCAGTAGAGAAGTTCGCCCGCCGCCGCGTGTCCGGACACGTGGACTTTTGCGTTTGCCTTGTGGACGACATTGGCCCCTAAATCAATCAGTCCGTTGATGACGCGATACACAGCATTCTCGTTGCCAGGAATCAAACTCGAAGCCAGAATGACGGTGTCGCCTGGACCGATTTCAATCGTCGGGTGTTCACGATTAGCCATCCGGGAAAGCCCCGCCATGGGTTCTCCCTGAGACCCCGTGCTCATATAGAGCACTTTCTCATCGGGCATATCTGGAGCCTTTTTCGCATCAATCAAGACGCCATCGGGGACTTTCAGGTATCCCAATTCGTGGGCAATGCCCATATTCCGCACCATGGAGCGTCCGACCAGAGCAACGCGACGGTTGCTTGACACAGCGGCATCGATCACTTGCTGCACTCGATGAATGTGGGAGGCGAAACTTGCCACGATCACCCGACGAGGTGCACGGTGAATGATTTGCTCCAGAACGGGCCCGATATCCGCTTCCCGGGGGGTAAATCCTGGAACATCAGCGTTTGTTGAGTCCACCATGAAAAGGTCAACGCCCTCTTCGCCTAGCCTCGCAAAGGCGCGAAGGTCGGTCAGCCGACCATCCAGGGGAAGCTGGTCCATTTTGAAATCCCCGGTATGAAGGATGCTGCCCGCACTCGTGCGGACCATGACCGCAAGCGCATCAGGAATCGAGTGGTTGACGGCCACAAATTCCACGTCAAACGGTCCCAGCTTCTCGCGTCCTCCCTCACTGACCTCCAAGGTCAGGGGCGCAATCCGGTGCTCTTTCAGCTTCGCTTCAATCAAAGCCAGCGTGAGGGTGGACCCCAGCAGGGGGATATCTCCCCGAAGCTTCAGCAAATAAGGAACAGCGCCAATGTGGTCTTCGTGACCGTGAGTCAGAACAACGGCCACGATGTCCTCCAGGCGATGCCTGATCGACTCGAAATCAGGCAAAATCAGGTCAACACCCGGCTGTGTCTCTTCGGGGAAGAGCACCCCGCAGTCAATGATCAGGAGCTTGCCATCAATTTCGAAGACGGTCATGTTCCGACCGATTTCGCCTATTCCTCCGAGAGGAACAATGCGCAGCGTGCCAGGATTCAGCGGTGGAGGGTCAAGAAGTGGTTGGGGCATACAGCCTTATCGGGTTGTTCCGGCGACCTTGGGCAACGCGCCACCAGCGGCAGCGTTGCGGTCGGGACGGAAGTTGGAGAAGTCGACACCGGGCACAGTTTCCACCAAGTCGATGTCCGCTTCTATTTCAGCAGCTTCAGCTTCTTCCGGGCCTACCAGGGGCAAGCGCACCCTGGGCGAAGATATCCGACCAAGACCGTGAAGAATGTATTTCACCGCCACCGTTCCCGGCACGTGAGTCATGGTGGCCCGAACCAGAGGCTCCAGTGACTTGTGCTGCTCGGTGGCTTCTGCAAGTTTTCCCGCATTGACCGCATCCACCATGATCCGGTACGGCTCAGGCGCAATGTTGGCGGTGACACCAATGAGTCCCGTTCCCCCAATGGCCAGGGTCGGAAGGGCGTTGGCGTCATCGCCTGCGAAATACAGCAGGTCTGTCTGGTTCATGACCCTCGACACTTCAGCAAGATCGCCCTTGGCATCTTTGACAGCCACAATGTTCGGGTGCTTCGCAGCCCGCAAAATCGTCTCGTAGGTGATCTGGATCCCAGAGCGGCCAGGGATGTCATACATCAGCATCGGCAACTCGGTGGCATCAGCAATCAAGCGAAAATGGGTTAGCACGCCCGCTTGGGTGGGTTTGTTGTAATACGGAGTGACCACCATCACGCCATCGGCGCCCGCTTTTTCGCTGGCTTTGTAAAGCTCAATGGCGTGGGCAGTTTCGTTAGACCCACCGCCGGTGATAATTTTTGCGCGCCCTGCGGAAACAGATTTTCCCGTGGTGACAAGCCTGATTTTTTCGGCATCGGTCAGGGTGCTGGTCTCTCCGGTGGTCCCCGTGACGACAAGTCCATCTGCACCGCGGGAAATCAATGAATCCATGAGGGATTCAACTCCCGGCCAATCCACCTCGCCCTCGAGTGTCATGGGGGTGACCATCGCCACGAGGACTTGGCCAAAAGGATTATGTTCTACCACTGTTCAAGGCTAGCGTTACTGGCTCTGTGGTGCACCCTTTAGGGCGCAACCCGACCGTTGGCGCTGAACGTGTCCGAGGTCAACGGCATCAACGGTGCCCACAGTTCCTCCATTTTGTCCGCAACCATCTCAATTTCACGCTGTGGGAACGAGGGAAAGTGGGTTCCCTCTCGCTTGGTGCGCAAGCTCAAGAAGTTCATCAAACTGCGTGAATTCATCGTGACGTACATGCTGGAGTACAGCGTGACGGGCAGCACCGCACGGGCTACCTCTCGCGCCACCCCTGCCTGAAGCATCCGCTGATAGCTCTCATACGCGCTCCGACAAACCTCTTTGATTTCCGATTGAACGAGTGCCGTCTGCTCAGGCGTTCCGTCTTCAAAGTCGTAGGCGCCAGGTTTGCCAACCTGAATCAACTTGCGCTCGGGGCCGGGAACATAGAAGACGGGGCGCAGTTCACGGTAACGTCCGCTTTCTTCGTTGTAGGAGGCGATGCGGTGGCGCATGAATTCGCGGAAAACGAAAATGGGGGCCTGGACGTAGTAGGTCAGGGAATTGTGCTCAAACGGCGACCCGTGCCGATCGCGCATCAGATAGTTGATCAGTCCGCGATCGCGCTCGCCAGCTGCTTGCCCTGATGACGCAGCAGTAAGGGTTTGCTCGCCCTGCGTGCTGACTCGAGCGGCAAAGAGCACGTCAGCATCGCTCGCGCTGTGACGAACCAATTCGACGGTGACGTCGGAACGAAACTCAATCTCTTCGGTACCCACCCTGTAATCCCCTCGCTCAGCAACGAAAGCTTATCGCTGGCCCCACGTAACGCTTCGTCATTTCCTGGCGTGGTCCAGGGCAAAGGCCCTAGTGTGAAAAATCCATGAATCTTTCTGCCATTTTTTTGACCCTGCTCACTTTGGTGTTTCTGGCGACCCTCGCGGGCCTATGGTGGAAAGGCAATCAGGGGCGTGTGACCCGCCATCCGAGCACGGCCCTCCCCGCTGATGTTCCTCTCGAGTTGATCGACACCACGGCAACCCTCACCCTCCTTCAATTTTCTGGCCCCTATTGCTCCTACTGCGCAGCAATGAGAAAAATTCTTGGCCAAATCTCGCAGGCCACACCCGGAGTTTCGCATCACGAAATCGATATCACCGACTACCCGGAACTCACCAAGAAACTCCGGATTAGCCAAACCCCTACCACCTTGCTGGTGACGCCCACAGGTCACCTGCATTCCCGAATCCGTGGGGCATCAACCCTGGCTGCGGTGACAGAAGAAGTCACACACGCCCTGGAATACCGAAAGGCTCACTCTGATGGCTACCTCATCTAACTCTGGCGGCATCGACCCGCGAGGTCCGCGCTTCGGCGCTGGAATTACCGCGACTCTGATGCTCGTCACCATTGGCTTAGGGCTTCAAACACCCCTGGCTCAGGGCGGCATTGTTGATCGCGCCGGGGAACCCGCGTTCATCCTTCTAGCACTCCTGACCGCCCTGTTCGCCTGGGGAGCGTTTGCAGGAATAAAAGCTCACCCCTACGGAATTCTTTTCGCCACCTGGGTTAAACCCAGGCTTGCTGCGCCAAGCTTTCTCGAACCACCCGAGCCCCCCACCTTCGCTCAGCTCGTAGGGTTTCTGGTCAGCCTGGCGGGGGTCATCCTTCACCTCGCGGGAGTTCCCTATGGGTTGGTGGTGTCTGCTTCCGCTGCTTTCATCGCGGCTTTCCTCAATTCGGTCTTTGGGCTGTGTCTGGGATGTGAGCTTTATGCGCTGCTGGTGCGTGCCCGGTGGGTCAAGGGCGCTTCGGCGTGAGGGTGAATGGCGTGTGAAACTCTCGCATTGACAGCCAGAACGTGGTTCGATTAGAGCATTGGACAAAGGAGCACCTCATGGCGGTAACCAGCGAATCACGAACCACCTGGCACGGGTCCCTTGTGGAGGGCAGCGGTAGTACCGCTTTGATCTCCTCAGGCGCGACTTCCTTCGACGTCACCTGGGCAGCCAGGAGCGAAGGCCAGTCGGGAAAAACTAACCCCGAAGAACTCTTAGGTGCGGCGCACTCCGCGTGCTACTCGATGGCCCTTTCTCACGCTCTCTCAGGAGCAGGAACCCCTCCGGAATCCCTAGAGGTCACGGCCGCCGTGACTTTTGTTCCCGGCGAAGGGGTGACGGGATCCCATTTGCTGGTGATCGCGAGTGTTCCGGGGCTTGATGAAGCAGCCTTTGCTGTGTTTGCGGAAGAAGCAAAGACCGGTTGCCCCATCTCACAAGCGCTTTCGGGAATCCCCATAACCCTCGAAGCCACCCTGCGCTAATCCCGTGCCCCACGAGTCCCTCACCATCTTGCTTGCAGGCGCAAGCGGAATGATCGGAGAGCCCCTCAAGGCTCTGCTGGCGCAGCAAGGTCACCACCTTCACACTCTGGTCAGACGTGAGCCGCGCTCCCCGACAGAACATCAGTGGGACCCACATAGGGGGACTATTGACTCTGGAATAATCAACACGGTCGATGTTGTGGTCAATCTTGCTGGCGCATCGATTGGAAAAATCCCCTGGACCAAGAAACACAAAGCCCTGATTCTGTCCTCACGACGAGAAACCACGCGCACCCTGGCAGGAGCAATCGCTGCCTCGCGGACACCGCCGCGAGCTTTCGTTCAGGGCAGCGCTGTGGGGTTTTACGGCGAGAGAGGCACAGAAGAACTGGACGAGAGGAGCACCGCTGGAACAGGTTTTCTCGCGGATGTCGTCATCGCTTGGGAGGACGAAACCTCTCTAGCTTCAACACCCAAGACGAGAGTCATCCTCGGTAGAACCGGACTGGTTGTAGGGAAAGGCGGCGCCATGGCGCCCTTGATGCTACAAACATCGCTCGGTGTTGCCGGTCCGATTGGGCCGGGAACACAATGGTGGCCCTGGATCAGCCTGCATGATGAAATACGAGCCCTGGCCTTCCTGGTTAGCCATGCATCGGCCTCCGGGATATACAACCTGGTAGGACCCACACCCGCTCGTGCGAACACCCTCACCAGGACGCTCGCTAGAGCGATGCGCCGTCCGCACTGGCTGGGACTACCCCGGGTCTTCATTTCCTGGTTAATGGGAGAAGGCGGCGAATCGCTCCTGCTGACCTCCCAAAAAATTCATTCCACCGAGCTTCAGAATCTTGGCTTTAGCTTCGATGACGGGACCATCGAAGAAGCAATCGAGCGCCTGGTGGAATCCTAGGCTCCCGACTTTTCAATGGCAATAGCGCGCCGGATAGCCCAACGAGCTCGGCGCCGGTCACCGCACGCGTCATAGGCGATGCCCAGACGCATCCACATCTCCCACGACTCAGGCTCGTCCTCCACGGCTCGCGCAAACGCGGGGAACAGCTCTTCTGCAGTGGTTCGATCGGCTCGACCGCTCGGAGTGAGAGAAAACTCGGTTGGCATTTTTCCTCTGGTCTCGAGCGTCCGCGCCAGACGAGAAGAGGCCTGGCCAAACCGAAGCTCAGAAAACAGTGCCCAGACCCCCAGCAGCGGCAGAAGCCCAAGGGCATAACCCATTGCTTTCGCTAAGACTGAGGAGTCATTGATTAAAATCCAGGCGTAGTTGAGGGCGAAAGCAAGATAAATAACCAGCAACAGCGACATGAATCCCGCCGCTAGCAGGGGTCGATTCACGGCACGCTCACGCCAAGAGCACGTTCGAGACCCACGGTGAGGCCCGGGTGGGTCAGGAGGTATCGCAAAGACACAGCAATCCCTTGTGCATAGGCGTCCTGCGAAGAAGTGTGGTGGGCCACCGTCAGCGTCTCGCCCACACCCCCAAACACAATGTCTTGAGAGGCAACAACCCCGTGAAGTCGCAGGGAGTGAACCGGAATTCCTTGGACCTGTTCCCCGCGAGCACTTTGTTCGCTATGCGGGGCGAGTACGCCACCGCGGTCCTGGCGAACACGGGCCATCGTTTCCGCTGCACGAACGGCGGTCCCGGAAGGGGAGTCAACTTTCCCCGCGTGGTGGGTTTCCACAATTTCCACCGACTCGAAAAATTCTGCCGCGGTAGCGGCAAGAAGGTTTTGAACCGTCGCCCCAAGGGAGAAATTGGGAACCACAAACACGCTCGCGCCAGGGTGATCCGTAACTTTTTTCTCAAGACCTTTGAGGCGCTCGGCAGACCAGCCACTGGTTCCCACCAAAATGGGCAAGCCCTGCTCGATAGCAAAGTCAACCACGGTGGCGGAGACACCGGGTTGAGTCACATCCACCACGACGTCCGCCCCCAACACTTCTTGCAGGTCACTCTGGGAGTCCAGCCGGGCAATAACAGCCCAGTCCTCCATGGATTCAACCACGCGACACACCTGCGCCCCCAAGCGGCCGGTGGCACCCACCACTGCCACTTGAGTCGTCATAGTTCAACCCTACAAGCCGAGGCCTGCGAAATTAGGACAGGCTAAGAAAGAGCTTCTCCAAGTCTTCCACGCTGAGGTCTCCCTCGTTCGTGGCCGAGCCATCATCGCTCACACATTCCTTCATGGCAGTAGCAATGATGGAGAACCCTGCCTTATCAAGCGCACTACAGACTGCGCTCAGCTGGGTTACGACGGAGCGGCAATCTTTGCCCTGCTCAACCATCGAGATGACAGCGCCTAGTTGGCCTTGAGCGCGGCGCAGTCGGTTGAGAATCAGTTTGGATTCCTGGGTGTTGTCTTCTGACATGGTGGTGCCCTTCGGGTTAGGTGGTGACAGGGGTGGGGGATGCGGTTGCGGCCATTCCCATATTCCAGGTCAGGTAGCCACCATCTAGGTTGGCGACCTCAATGTCTTCCTGAGAAAGAATGCTTGCTGCCGTGTGTCCACGCTGGCCAACACGGCATGTCACGATGACACGCTGCCCACGGAAACGCTCAACGTGCTCGCGCAGTTCGTCCAGCGGGACCAATTCGGACCCGGGAATCGCTCCCCGGGAATATTCTGCTGCGGTGCGAACATCCAACAACACCCAGCCGTCATCGATTGTGTCCTGCACTTCGTGCCACTGGAAGGAGTGTTCTCCCAGCGCACGGTTTTCGTTCACATAGCCCAGCATGTTGACCGGATCTTTTGCCGAGGCAAACTGTGGGGCATAGGAAAGCTCTAGATCCATCAAGTCGGTCGCTCTGAGCCCAGCCGACATCGCGGTAGCAATGACGTCGATTCGCTTATCCACCCCCTCTTCCCCCACTACCTGAGCACCAAGAATGTGATCGGTCACCGGGTCAACGATGAGCTTCATCGCGAGCTGGCTCGCATCGGGATAGTAGCCGGCGTGGCTGACCGGATGGGTATGGATCACCCTGATGTTGCGGCCCTTAGCGCGCAGCACTCGCTCGGTGTAGCCCGTCGAAGCGGCGGCAACACCAAAAAACCCCACGATCGATGTCCCATAGGCCGTTGCGGCCTCAGCGTGTCGACCCATGATGGAATCTGCCGCAAGTCGTCCATGGCGGTTTGCCAGCCCTGCTAGGGGCACCAGGCTGTGGCCATCGGGACGGGCTTTTTCTGCCACGTCCCCCACCGCCCAGATGTGGGGATCTGACGTGCGCTGCTGCTCATCAACCCAGACTCCTCCGGCTTCCCCCATTTTTAGTCCCGCCGCCACCGCAAGTTCTGTGTTAGGCCGGGCTCCCACGGCGACGACAACACAGTCTGCCCCCAGGGTGGTCCCATCCCCCAGCGTGACGCCCGTGGAACGAATCTCTGTCACGACAGCGCTGAGCCTGACGTCCAAGCCTGAGAATCGAGCGCGCTCCACCAGGGGCCACGCCATTTCCACGTCGAGCGTGGGCATGAGCTGGGGCAATGCTTCAAGAAGGGTGGTCTGAAGACCGCGATGCACCAGGTTCTCCGCGAGTTCAAGTCCAATGAAACCCCCGCCCACCACAATGGCGCTGCGGGCTTTTTCCGCCGAGGCAATCAGCGCATCCATATCGTCCAAGTTCCAGAGGACGTGCGCCTCCGTCACTCCCGGAATAGGGGGCCTAAACGGGGTCGAACCCGGGCTCAAAACGAGGGCATCGTAAGGGAAATCGCGGTCTTCGCCGGTAATGAGATCGAGGGCGCTCACGGTCTTATCGGCACGGTTGATTGCGGTTGCCTCGGTGCGCACATGAACGTCAATGTTGAATCGTCGCTTGAGTTGGTCGGGTTTCTGGAGAACCAAGGACCCCCGATCAGGAATCACTCCGCCAACGTGGTAGGGCAATCCGCAGTTGGCAAACGAGACTTCGCCCCCTCGTTCCAGCACAATGATCGTGGCTGTTTCGTTGATCCGACGCAGACGGGTCGCGGTGGACATTCCGCCCGCGACGCCGCCGATAATGACAATGGTCTGTGGCTCTGTGGCGCGAAGTGACATAATTATATCTTATACCCCCTAGGGTATTAGCCGGTCTTTCAGCACGGCTCTGCCACGGTGGTGGATATGTCTGATTTTGGGTCTCTGCGCGGTATCAGACAGCGTTACCGCTCGACCATGCTCACAATGCTTTCGGGGGATCCCGACGGGGAGCCAGACTGGGTAAAACAGATGAGCACCGGCGAGGACGCCGGGTTCTTCGGGCCAGGTTCAGCAGTGTGGCTCGTCAACGGCGGGATTCCCGTCATCGCTGCGGGGGTGGGGGCACTTCTCATGCAAACTCTTCACCCGGGCGCGATGGCTGGAGTTCATGATCACTCGCGCTATGCCAGTGACCCACTGGGCAGACTCTCGGGCACCGTGCGCTGGGTGGTGACCACCACATTTGGAGCCACAGCGACGGTAAAGGCCGAAAGCTCACGGGTTTTGAAGCTCCACGATCGCGTGAAAGGCGACTACCAACCCGGAGCGGTTGCCGAAAAGGCGAAAGCATATTCCGCCCATGACGATGACCTTGTGGGATGGGTGCACGTTATTTTCACCGACGCCTTTTTACGCGCGCATCGAACGTGGGGAGACGAAATCCCTGGGGGGAGCGATGGCGAGTCAGGCGAAGATAGATATGTGAGGGAATGGGCCCAAGCAGGGATTCTGATGGGCATGGCACACCCCCCAAAATCTGTAAAAGAGCTTGAGCAAGCACTCGAAGATTTTCAGCCGCTACTGCGCCACGACGAACGAGTCAAAGAGGCACTTCGGTTCCTCACGAAGCCTCCCCTGCCCTTGGGTACGAGGCTCCCCTACCAAATACTCGTCGCTGGGGCCCTCTCCACCTTCGACCCGCGAACCCGAGCAACGCTGGGCCTTCGCCGGCCCTGGTGGCCTGCAATCACGGTGACCCGGGTGTTGCTTTGGCTGGTCGCAGTGGTGCTGGGAGGCGAATCCACCAGCCGCAAGCGCGCCATGGAGCGCATCGAGCGGCTGAGTAAAAATGTCGCCTAAAGGCTACTGAACACCCAGGATGTCGACGACAAAGACAATCGTGTCTTCTGCACCGATAGAGCCGTCGCCGGTTCCACCGGAGGGTCCGTAGCCGAGCTCCGGGGGAATGACGATGATGACCCTCGACCCTACGGTTTGGTCAACGAGTCCGTCCCGGAAACCAGGAATGACCCCTCCGGTGGGGAAACTTGACGGCTCGCCCCTGGACCAGCTGGAGTCGAACACTTCTCCTGTGTTCCAGTTCACCCCGTGGTAATGAACCACCACGACATCTCCCCCGCCCACAACAGCTCCGTCGCCAGTAAGTACGGTGGCAAGAGCAAACTCGAGAGGGACATCGCCCTCGGGGATGGTGACGCTGGGTTCGCCTGTTTCGGCATATTCAACGGTGGGGAAACCTTCCGGGGTTTCCTCTGCCACGCCCAAAAGCTGGTCCAAGGCAGGCTCGGCAGGAGCCTTTACCTCGATGATATCCATGACGAAAAGGAGGGATTCTCCGGCTGCCAAACCAAACTCTGGCGCTCCATCAAGACCAAAAGCTTCGAGGGGAGGAATCAGTCCGGCAACCCTGGAGCCCACGGTTGAACAAGCAGCTGTGAGAGAAACCCCCACAAAGTTAGGGGCCTCGGTGTCCAAGCTCAACACAGTTGGGCTGAGTTCGTCATACCCGGATTCCTCAATAAGTGCTCCGCTGGCCGCGTTATAGAGGGAATAGTCGATAACGAGATCGTCCCCGTTCACCACGGGCCGCCCTTCGCCCTTGCTAATCACGAGACGCTGGGTGGACAAAATTTCGAGTGGAGCGTCAAAGGTCACCTCCGGGGCGGAACCAAACACACCCGCAAAACTGATGGACTCAATTTGCTCGCCAGTGGGGGTGCAGGAACCAGTGGGCGAGGAAGAAATGGTCTCAGTAACCCCCACAGGATCAGCGGAACAACCCGCGAGGGCTCCCACAAGAATGGCAACAGCGGCAATCGAATTAACCGGTTTCACAAGGACCTCTCTGGGGCGTCGGTGCCGATCAGGCAACCGCACTAGCTTGCCAGGTCTTGACCCAGCGTTCAATGTGAAGGGGTTCGCTTGGTTACCGGCTCATGGTGCAGTGGGAAATTCACAGAGTTTGCGATGAAGCACAATTTACTAGCTCTGGCGTGAAGACCGGGAACCAGGGCTTCGTCCCCGGCCGAGATTGTCACCTGTGGGCGAAGGGTGACCTCGGTCATGTTCCCACCCCCCTCTGCGTTCAGGGCAAGTGTGCCAGAGGAGTCATCGTGATAGGACTCGACAACCACTCCCGCGGCAGATGCCACGTGCAAAAAACTCAACATGTGACACTGCGAAAGAGCAGCAATAAGCAGCTCCTCCGGGTTCCAGCGGCTGCGGTCGCCATGGAAAGCCTTATCCGCAGAGCCCGCGATGATCTGCTTGCCTCCCGCGCTGAGCTCGTTGTCCCTCCGGTAATCCTTGTATCCACTTGTCCCGGTTCCCGCGTTACCCGTCCACTGAACCGATACCTCAAAAAAATGTTCCGGCATAACCGCTCCCCTCCAGGCTTGCTCCCGCTGTTTTTCGAGGCTACAGGTCTACACTGGGGCTTTATGACCGACACTCTTTCCTCCCGATCCGCAAAGACAGGTGCGCTGTCTCCCCGCCTGATCACGGAGATCCCCGGGCCCGAATCACAGAAGCTTCACGCGCGTCGCCAAGCGACCGTGTCCGGTGGAGTGTCCGCGACTTTCCCGGTGTATGCCGCCCACGCTCACGACGCGATCATTGTCGATGTAGATGGCAATCAGTTCCTGGATTTGACTGGGGGTATCGGTGTGATGACCATCGGCCACACCAACGACGCCGTGGTGGACGCCATCGCTGAGCAGGCCGCCAAAGTCACCCATACCTTGTTCGCGGTGGCGGGCTACGAGCCCTACATCGAGGTCTGTGAACTGCTCGCCCGTCACACTCCCGGTGATTTTGCGAAAAAATCCGTCTTGGTGAATTCCGGCGCAGAAGCTGTTGAGAATGCTGTGAAAATCGCGCGCAAACACACCGGTCGGACAGAAATAGCCGTGTTGCACCACGGCTATCACGGACGCACGAACTTGACCTCGGCGATGAACTACAACATGCACCCCTATGGCACGGGTTTCGGTCCGCTAGCAGGATCTGTTCACCATGCACCTAACTCCTCGCCCTTCCACGATGGGCTCAGCGGCGAAGAAGCTGCCGAGCGGACGATTACCCATTTGGAAAAACGCGTTGGCGCCAGCCAAATCGCCTGCCTTGTGGTCGAACCTATTCAGGGTGAAGGGGGTTTCATCGTCCCGGCAAAGGGCTACCTCCCCGCACTCCTCAAGTGGTGTCACGACAATGGGATTGTCTATGTTTCGGATGAAGTGCAAAGCGGGATGGCCCGGACGGGCTCGTACTTTGCCAGCGACCACTTCGGCATTGTTCCCGACATGGTGACAAGCGCCAAAGGAATTGGTGGCGGAATGCCGATTGCCGCCGTTACGGGGCGCGCGGAGATCATGGACTCTTCCCACCCAGGCGGACTGGGTGGGACTTTTGGGGGCAACCCGGTCTCCTGCGCAGCGGTGGTCGCGGTGTTCTCCGAAGTGGAAAGACTTGGTCTTCTGGCCGAAGCCAAGAGAATAGAAAAGACTCTGATGTCAGGCCTCGACGGCCTGAAGAACCGATTCCCTCACGTCGCAGACGTTCGAGGCATCGGGGCAATGATCGCCATCGAGTTCCATGACCCCGCGACCGGGAAACCTTCCGCCGACATCGCCAAAGCCCTCCAGGCTTATGCCCTCCAGCAGGGTGTGCTCATCCTCACTGCCGGGAGCTTTGGAAATGTGCTTCGTTTCCTACCCTCCCTGGTGATCACGGATAGTCAGCTGGAGGAAGCCGTGGCCGTTATGGCCGCGGGATTGGAATCGCTCTAAATAGTGGGTCTCCACCCGCTCACATCCGGCGACGGCGTTGTTGTCGCTGAATTGGTTCGAGATTCCCTCGTGGAGTCGATCCATCATGGAGTTTTTGCCGTGGTGGATCACACCGGAAAAGTTCTCCTTGAGGGTGGCAATTCTGACGCTGTGGTTTATCCCCGCTCCACTGTCAAACCTCTTCAAGCCCTCGCCATGCTCTCCGCCGGGGTGGACCTCACTCCGCAGGAATTGGCTCTCAGCACGGCAAGCCACTGCGGTTCTTCAGAACACCGCGGAGCTATCGAGCAACTACTCACCAACCATGGCGTGTCCCCCGAGCAGCTGCTGTGCCCCGAGGATTGGCCTCTGGGTGCAAAGGAACGCGCGCTGATGGAGAAGGAGGTGGGATCTCCCAGTCGCCTGGCCATGAATTGTTCGGGAAAGCACGCTGGCTTCCTGGCAACGTGCGAGCATGCGGGGTGGGATAAGGACACCTACCTTGAGCCGGAGCATCCGCTTCAAAGTCTGGTTTTTGACACCATCGTCCGCTACACCGAAGAAGTCCCCTCCCACAGCTCCGCCGACGGTTGCGGCGCGCCCCTTCACGCGATCAGCGTGAAGGGGCTTGCGCGGGCCATGGCCAAGATTGGGAAGGCAGACACCGAGCCCGAGCAACGCCTTCTCTCAGCGGTCGCAGCCCACTCGTGGGCCCTCGATGGTCATGGTCGCGACAACACGGTGACCATTGACACGATCGGTGGCATCGCAAAGATCGGCGCAGAAGGATTGGTTACGATCGCAACACCAAGTGGAGTGGCCGTCGCTGTGAAGATACTCGATGGTTCCATGCGCGCCACGACACCTGTTGCGCTGGCGGCCCTCGCAAAAATCGGAGCAATCACCTCCTCTGTTGCAGGGGAACTCACGGCCCGAGTGTCCACTGCTGTCTTGGGCGGAGAAAAGGTTATTGGAGGACTTCGAGCCACGATATAGACTGAGCCGGGCTCATGTGAGAGCCTGCTACTAAGGGTCGATAGCGAATGACTATCCCCGGGTTTAGCCACGAAGCTAAGGGGTACCTGCGGTGAAGATTTCGATTCCACGGGAAGTAAAAAACAACGAGTTTCGGGTTGCCATCACTCCGGCTGGGGTGAGAGACCTGGTGTTGGGCGGTCACCATGTCAGCGTTGAAACCGCTGCTGGCGAAGGATCCGGCATCTCTGATGCTGATTACGCCGCGGAGGGTGCCACGATTGCCCCAGACGCTGCGAGCGTCTGGGAGAGCGCGGAAATGGTCGTCAAGGTCAAAGAGCCCGTGGCGAGCGAATACGGGCATTTTCGCTCCGACCTGGTGCTATTCACCTATCTCCACCTCGCCGCCGAGCCAGAGCTGACCGATGCGCTCTTGGCTGCGGGAACCACAGCAATCGCCTATGAAACCGTGGAGGGGCGAACGGGAGGACTTCCGTTGTTGGCACCGATGAGCGAGGTGGCCGGCAGGCTCTCCGCCATTGTTGGTGCCGCCACGCTGCTCAAGCCCGCGGGAGGCATGGGTCAATTGGTCCCCGGCGTCCCGGGAACGAGACCAAGCTCTGTCGTCGTCCTCGGTGGCGGTGTTGCCGGAACAAACGCCATTTCTGTTGCGGTTGGGCTGGGTGCAGATGTGACTGTCTTGGACACCAACCTTCAACGATTGAAGGAATTGGACGCACTCTATGCGGGGCGCATCAAAACTGCTGCCTCAAACTCTTTGGAAATCGAGCGGGCCTGCCTCGCCGCCGACCTCGTGATTGGGTCGGTACTGATACCCGGCGCTAAAGCACCGAAGCTCGTATCTCTGGACCTTGTCTCCAGAATGAAGCCAGGGAGCGTCCTCGTTGACATTGCCGTGGATCAGGGCGGTTGCTTCGAGGGATCCAAACCCACCACCCACGCTGATCCCACGTTTGCGGTCCACAACAGCGTCTACTACTGCGTGGCAAATATGCCAGGCGCTGTGCCGCAGACCTCCACCATGGCGCTCACCAACGCGACCATGCCCTACGTCAGGGCTCTTGCGTCCCGCGGTTGGAAAGAGGCGCTCTCTCTCGATGCAGGGTTGGCCCAGGGCCTGAACACCCACGGGGGACAACTCACCAACGCCCCGGTGGGCTTGGCAACAGGTCATGACACCGTCAGCGTTGCCAGCGTTCTCGCATAACAACGCACAGTTTTCCTCTCTCCCACAAGAGCGCCGCTCCCTCGGGTGGCGCGATCGGAGGAACCACGAGGTATCCGGCGGTTGCTTGGCGAAGCTCCAGGGGCGCCACCCGATCAATAATCACGGGGTGCTTGTCAACACTCTTCAGCAGCGATGCCCAAGTAGCGAAGAGGTCGGTTGGTCGGCCTAAGAACGAGGTTTCCACACCCCGCCACTCCTCTGGGAAGCGGGAAATAACGATGGGCGGACAGTTCGAAGTACTGTTCGCCCGATTGTGACTCGGCACTCCCAGCTCTCCTCCACACGCAACTTGAACTTCCCGCCCGTCCCATGTGCCGCGTCCCGGGGCCTGTTTCCCCGCTCCACCCACAGCCATCGAACTCTCGGGGTTGGCCAAGGACAAGATGAGGGTGTGAGAGGCAATTCGGCTCAACCCTCTCAGGGAAGGAGTGCTGGCCTTTGTGCTCATGAGAACCACACCCCGCCTCGCGGCCAAATGCTCAAGAAGATAGGGAGCACCCTCCGATCCCGACCGAGCAAGCAGATCGTCAACATCATCAATGACCAGAATGCTCTCCTGCGAGGCCGCTTGGATAAGAAGGAGAACCGAGAGCGGGTCTTGTGGGGCTACAACTACCTCTGAACACTGGGCTGACAGGGCGGCAAGCGCCGTCGTTCTCCCGCTTCGAGGGTCGCCCACCACCAAAACTGAGCCTTCGCTCCACGGGTCGAAAGTGACCGCTTTGTGGCACCGATGGAGCGTGTCATCCAGGAGTCCCCAGGATCCAGGTGCAAGGGGGTGCTCCTGGGGAAGCTCCTCAGTCCACACCCGCCATGACGAAGGCTGAAAACCAGGCATGCCTGAGATATCAGGTGGGGCAAGGGTGACGTTTGTGGCAAGTCGATGGGCGCCCACCGCCACCGCGGATCCTGGCGGTGCGCCGCGTAAAGCTTCTATGCGCCTGGTTGATAACCCCGACATCCACGCCGTAATCTCTCCCTCGTCGCTCACTCGACCACACACACGCAGCGAAATGTTGGCCATCATGGCGGGGCTCAGGACGCCGTGAACCCGCTGAGTGGCAATGAGGACATGAATCCCGAGAGACCTCCCGCGAGCCAAAACATCTGCCAGCACACTCGCCCACGCAGGGAAGTTTCCTAGCAACCACGCTGCCTCGTCCAGGGCAATGATGAGACGAGGGCAGGGCACGGCCTCCGGAAGCATTGCGATGTCGCTTACCTCGTTTTCGAGAAGTAGCCGCTCCCGGGCTTCCATTTCCCGCGTAATGCCCGCCAGAGCGCGCTGTGCCCGAGAAGGGTCCAAGTCGGTGACACATCCCACCGTGTGGGGAAGCGTTGTGAGAGTCGCGAGACCCGCACCGCCTTTGAAATCAATCACCACACACACAAACTTTTCTGGGGAATACCTGGTTGCAAGGGAACACACCATCGAGGCAACGGTCACGCTTTTCCCTGAACCCGTGGACCCCCACACCACACCGTGAGGACCCTGTTGCACTAAGTCCCACCGCGAACGGTCCCCTAGTTCGAGAAAAAGTTCATCGCGCCGGGTGTAATCGTGTTCCAGGCTCCCCGCCTCCTGGGCGAGCGGTAGCCCTAAACGCCGGGCAACCCAGGCAAACTCGGCGCCAGAGAGTCGGTCGGGGGAGATTGTTCGGGTCACACCTGTTGAGTCCCGAAGGTGAACGTGGTGGGCGCCCGAGGCAACGACCAAAATCTCACATTCTCCGGGCACATCCTCGATGCGGGAGACCCACGCTGCTCGAGAAAGGCCTCGGTAATCCCTCGGGGCTGGGGCCCCCTCTCCTAAACCCTCCGGCAGAGAATCGCGTTGCTCCTGGCGTGAAGCACTAATCCAGACAGCCAATAGTGAACGCCAGATCGGCATCAGAGTGTCAGGGCCCACCAGGGCAATTCCCCGACCACCCTCAACGAGAGCTGGCATCCCTGATACCGCCTCTGAGGCCTCCGGAAAGTCCCCCGGTGGCGGCGTCCACCACCCGGTACCGATCCGGAGAGTAGTTATGGCGCCTGGTCTGTCTCGCCAGAGCGGATCTCTGAGGTGTTTCAGCAACCCCGGTTGCGCGGCAAGCGCTTCGCGTTTCATGTTTTCTCGGCTCAGCTCTTGGCTGTGGCGCCAGAGAGAGAGTTGTTCTTCGTATTCTTGCCAGCTCGCCCGGTCGCTTCTGTGGTGGCTTCTTCGGCTCTCCCACCAGGCGCCCGCAACCATGGCGGGTCCCACAACTCCCATGATCAGTGCAAGGGAAGACTGGAACAGCAACGACATTAGTACCGCCAAGACCACGGGAGTAACAGCGGGAATCCACGGAAAGCGAGGCGAAGGTGAAACAGCGGGTTGTTGAGGTTCAGCGGTGCGCACCGGCGCAGTGAACCACACAGAGATGGCTTGGAGGGAGTCAGCGGACAGTCAGGTGAAACATCAGCATCGCTCGCGGGATGTGGACCGCGGGGTTAGTGAAGGGTGAAGGAAAGGCCACCCATTCTGACCCGCGAGCCACGCACCAGGGAGTAGGTATCGAGCGGGATGCATTGCAGTGCGGGAGAACCAGGCTCTTCCACCACTGTTCCAGCTACTGTCTGCAAATCTTTGACCCAAAACACACCCCGGCTCACCCCGAACTGCAGGTGTTCCTCAGCAACAGTGCCCGCCTCATCAAACACCGAGATTCGATGGAGCCCCTCTTCGGGCTCCTCGGACATCGGGGAAGTCCCCACAACTCCTGGAGTGTCGCCAATCGTGAAGGACAGGCCTGATTCAAACTTCAACACAAACCGAAGGGAAGCCTGCTTTTTTCGTGGTTTATCGTGTGAAACCTTCTCGGCTTCTTCGATCTCAAAAAGAGACATTGCTTCTGTGGGATGATCCACCGGAGTGGACTGTCCTGTGACTTTTTCCCCCTCAGAAATCGGTCTTTTCCCGAGATTCAAGCTTCGGCGCAGCCAACCGGTCGCTCGTTGAAGAGGGTCTGTCGTTTGCTCTTGCTGCTGGTGATCAGGTTCTAATTCGGCTTCAACGAGAGGATCTGGTTCGTCAACCACCGGGGCGGGCAGAGGTCGAATGCCGGATTGACCGCAAGCGGGACAAAACATACTGACCGCGTTGACCAACTCGCCGCACCGCGAACAGGGCGCCGGCGGAGTGACCGTCGTTGCATCAAAAAGACTCATTGCGTGTAGATTACCGGGCGCATTCCCAACCACCCTCAACCCACACGCATAATCCCCAACACCCGGTCGAGGCACAGCGTTCCCAGGGCACCCCTCCAGGACAATAGAGACACAAGAAAAAGGGAGTACCCGTGTCCGCAGCTCGCATCGTCAGTCGCAGCCTTATCGCTGTGCTCGCACTGGGTGCACTTGTTGTGCAAGGCGGAGCCGCGTGGGGTGCGCGTTGGGTGTGGGACAACGAGCAGCTCCTGAAGGATCAACTCGTTGCCCAACAATTTGACGCGTCATCCGAGATTCAAGAATTAGTGACGCAAGCGGGCCTCTCGGAAACGGGGGAGCTCTACCTCATGACCTCTCTCCCTCAGGTAGTGCCGGCTATCGAGTTTGCCCGCTACTGCAGCCGAAACGAGCCGGGGATCGGCGTGCTGGGGTGTTACACCCTGAACGATCGCCGGATCTATTTGTTTGATGTCACAGACCCTCGCCTCACCAGCATCGAGCCTGTAGTGGCAGCCCACGAGATGCTCCATGCCGCATGGGCGAGACTCACTGCCGCCGAGAAAGAAGAAATCGCGATTCTGCTGGAGGAAGCTTTCGCTTCCTTGCCATCCACCCACCCACTCTATGAACGCATCGCCAGCTACGAAAGCTTTAGTGCGGCTTCTCGCATCCCGGAGTTGTACTCCATCATTGGCACAGAAATCGCCACTATTCCCGCTCCTCTGGCGGCACACTATGCGCAGTATTTTGCCGACCGGGCGAAGGTTGTGGCGCATGCCGATGCCGTTGATGCAGTGTTCGAATCGTTGCAGCAGGAGCTCACAGACCTGAGCAATGAATTGACCTCCCTCAACGCAGAAATCGATGGGCTCCGCTTTGCCTACGATGAAGCCAATGCGGCGCTCCGGGCAGACATCAATGCTTTCAACGAAAAAGCTTCGACACCGGGAGCTTTCCCGTCCAAGTCTCAGTTCGAGCAGGCGCGGGTCCCCCTCCAAGAGCGCCAAGCCCGTCTCGAAACAATGCGTTCCACGCTGCAGAGCAAGATTGCGGAATACAACCTGCGACTCGATGAGCTCACCACGCTCAATAACGAAGTGTCTGAGCTCAATCAAGGAATCAATATCACCTTGGAGTCGAAAGACGAGCTGATCTCCAGCGAGGAAACCCTCAGCGAGAACTAATCCACAGTTTCTCTTTATCCGCTCCACCACAGCACCGACTGTTTTAGGCTGGGGGAATGGAACACCTGACACTGGAAAGCCCACTCGGCCCCCTCACTGTTTCAGCCGAGGGCGACGCCATCGTCGGTCTTGCCATCGGAATTCGCCATGCCGATTCTGAATCCACGCCGCTGCTGGGGAGGGCCAAAACCCAACTCGACGAGTATTTTTTGGGCACTCGAACTACCTTTGATTTGCCGCTTCACCTCTCGGGGACAGCTTTCCAAGAGGCCATCTGGACCGCGTTGCAAACCGTGCCCTATGGCCGCACCCTGAGTTACCAGGTACTCGGTGAAAAAGCAGGCCGGGGCACAGCGCCTCGCGCTGTGGGAGGGGCGGTGGGGAGAAACCCGATTCCCATCCTGGTGCCGTGTCACCGCATTCTCGCCTCCACTGGGCGGATCACCGGCTATAGCGGTGGTGAGGGGATTCCCACGAAGGAGAAACTTCTCGCCCTAGAAGGCATCAGCTACCGCTGATCACCAGATCGATTCGGCCCTCGTGGTGGCTCGCTGGGTCAAATTCATATCCTTCCTTTGCCCCCCATGCCACCAGCTCTGCCACAGTCTCCAGCACGGCACCGGTGTCGGCAAGACGTTTGACCAAGGCTCCCTTGGTCGCTTTGTTGGTGTGACCCAGGGCTTTCCGGGAACCTAGCGGGCCAGGCCTCACCAAAGCCACAAAAACGCCGCGACCTGCCGGGACCGGTGAGAGTGCCCGATACCCCTCGCTTCGCAGATCAAGGACAAAACCTGGCACTTCCGCCCACAAGGACTCACGGGCTAAAGCCCATGATTTTCCCGGTGTGCCCGAGGCAAGGCTCGAATCAAATGAGAGCCGGTAGGCAGGAATGAGATCAGCAGCTCGAATGAGACCAAAGAGCGCTGAGAACACCCCCACGTGCCGGTCCACCCACGCACGCTTCGATGATTCAAGGGTTGAATAGCCCAGCGCGTCATAGAGCACCCCTGTGTAGCGCTCGAGCGCTGGCACTACAGGTGAGGAAGCCACCACCTGGTTTCGCTCGATGTCGCTTTCCCCTTTTGGGCCAAGCTTCAGAGCTTTTTTGGCTTGTTCAGGCTCCGCAGAAAGCTTGCGAAGCTCAGAGAGAAGCGTCTGACGAAATGCCGTCTGGCTGGGGTAGCTCAAGCCAACTAAATCGAGTTTTGTTCCCTCTCTTCCGCCGGAGACTTTGGTCTCCGAGGGCGGGAGGATAACCAGCATCAGGCGCTAAATAATCTCCGCGAGGCCAGCCACAACCGTCACAATGTTGTTATCCACTGATAAGAACCCATCTTCTGCTTTGGCGGTGACTTTTTGCCCATCCGCGGTCGTGATGCGAACTTCTCCAGCAGATAAAACACCGAGAGTGGGTTCGTGGCCGGCCAGGATACCAATCTCGCCCTCGGTGGTTTTTGCCACAACCATTGACGCCTCCCCCGACCACACTTCAGCAGTCGCGGAGACGACAGTGACCTGAAGGTTAGCCACGGCTAGCCGTTCTCCTTCTGAATACCAGCCCACTTCTCTTCGACGTCTTCGATGGATCCGACGTTGAAGAAGGCCTGCTCGGCCACGTGGTCAAATTCACCCTTAGCGATAGCGTCAAAGGACTGAATCGTGTCCTTCAGCGGCACAGTCGAACCTTCCACGCCGGTGAACTTCTTCGCCATGTAGGTGTTCTGGGACAAGAACTGCTGAATCCGGCGAGCCCTTGAGACGGTGACCTTGTCTTCTTCGCTGAGCTCGTCAACACCGAGGATCGCGATGATTTCCTGGAGTTCCTTGTTCTTCTGAAGAATCTGCTTCACCGTGGTGGCGACGCGGTAGTGGTCATCACCGATGTAGAGCGGGTCAAGGATTCGACTGGTGGAGGTCAGGGGGTCCACTGCAGGGTAGAGACCCTTGGCAGCGATTTCCCGGCTGAGCTCTGTGGTTGCATCCAAGTGGGCGAATGTGGTCGCAGGTGCGGGGTCGGTGTAGTCATCGGCAGGCACATAAATGGCCTGCAAGGAAGTAATCGAGTGACCGCGCGTGGAGGTAATTCGCTCCTGCAAGATTCCCATCTCATCAGCCAGGTTGGGTTGGTATCCCACGGCCGAGGGCATACGACCCAAAAGTGTCGAAACCTCTGAGCCTGCCTGCGTGAAACGGAAAATGTTATCGATGAAGAGCAACACGTCCTGGTTTTGAACATCACGGAAGTACTCCGCCATGGTCAAAGCCGACAGCGCGACGCGAAGACGGGTCCCGGGAGGCTCATCCATTTGGCCAAACACCAGTGCGGTCTTGTCGAAAACGCCCGCTTCTTCCATTTCTGCAATGAGGTCGTTCCCCTCACGGGTACGCTCACCCACACCGGCGAATACCGACACACCACCGTGGTCTTGGGCTACGCGCTGAATCATTTCCTGAATCAAAACGGTCTTTCCCACACCGGCTCCACCAAAGAGACCAATCTTTCCGCCCAAAACATAGGGGGTCAGGAGGTCGATGACCTTGATTCCGGTTTCGAAGAGTTGAGTCTTCGACTCGAGCTGGTCGAAGGGGGGTGGCGTGCGGTGGATTCCCCAGCGCTCAACGCCCTCAAGCTTGTCATCGGAGTTCAACACTTCGCCGAGAACGTTGAACACCTTTCCTTTTGTGGCATCCCCAACAGGGACCGTGATGGGTCCACCCGTGTCACGAACCTCTTGGCCCCGAACAACACCGTCGGTGGGCTTCAGCGCGATAGCGCGAACCAGATCGTCCCCGAGGTGCTGTGCGACCTCGAGCGTCAGTGTGATCGTTTCGCCACCCAGGGTGACAGTAGTTTGCAACGCGTTATAGATATCGGGAATCGAATCATGGGGGAATTCGACGTCAACAACGGGCCCGGTAACACGGGCAACACGACCTGTGGCAGTTGCTTGCTTGGTGGCGCTCTTGCTCATATCGTCTTTCTCTTTCTTTACTTCGCCGAAACGAGGGCGTCGGCGCCGCCCACGATTTCGGAAATTTGCTGGGTGATTTCGGCCTGGCGAGCGTTATTCGCAAGGCTGGTGTACTGCTGGATGAGTTTGTCGGCGTTGTCGCTGGCAGACTTCATGGCTTTCTGACGTGCTGCGTGTTCTGAAGCAGCGGACTGCAGCATGGCGGAAAAGATACGGTTTTCGATATAGACCGGCAGCAGGGCGTCGAGCACATCATCGGGCTCGGGCTCGAACTCATAGAGCGGGAACACCTCGGTGTCACCAGGCTCTTCGACCCCTTCGACAACCTCCAGAGGCAACACGCGAACGACCTCAGGGGTTTGGGTCACGAGGGAAACAAAACGGTTGTACACAATATGGATTTCATCCACACCGCCCTCAGCGGAGTCTTTGATGAATTCCTCGATCAGGGTAGAGGCGATTTCTTTGGCCGTTTCAAACTCGGGCTGATCCGTGTTACCTGTCCATGCCTTCTCCACTGGGCGCTGCCGGAAAGCAAAGTTACCCACCGCTTTACGACCAATCACATAGTTCACGATTTGCTTGCCCTCTCCTTCGAGACGGGCGCGCAGGTCACCGGCTTCTCTCAGGACCTGGGAGCTGAAGGCCCCCGCCAGTCCGCGGTCAGAGGTAAAAATCACCATTGCTGCTCGAGTGGGGTTTTCTGACTCGGTCAGCAACGGGTGGTCGATGTTGGAGTAGGTAGCCACAGCAGAGACCGCCCTCGTTACCGCGCGAGAATAAGGAATGGCTGCCGTCATTCGAGCCTGGGCTTTTTGAATTCTGGAAGCAGAAATCAACTCCATTGCTCGTGTGATCTTCTTGGTGGTCGTGGCAGAACGAATCTTCTGCCGATACACCCGAAGTTGCGCGCCCATGGTCTTAGTGTCCCTTTATCTCGCGTTTAGCGCTTGCGCTTAACGATTTTTTCCTGGTTGATGTCTTCGTTTTCCAAAGCATCAAATTCTTCACTCCCCGGCTGGCCCAAGCCCTCTGCACCAGAGCCTTGGAAAGCGGTCACGAAGCTGTCGACCTGTTTCTCAAGCTCTGCCTTTGTCTTGTCATCCAAGACCTTGGTATCGCGCAGGGTGGTGAGAATCTTGGTGTTGCGACGTAGGTGATCCAGAAGCTCCGATTCGAACTTCAGGACATCCTCCACAGCAATGGAGTCAAGCTTTCCGTTGGTACCGGCCCAAATCGAGACAACCTGCTCTTCGACGGGGTAGGGCGAGTACTGGGGCTGCTTCAGCAACTCGGTGAGCCTTGCCCCACGCGCCAACTGGCGGCGGCTTGTGGCATCGAGGTCTGAGGCAAACATGGCGAACGCCTCCAAGGACCGATACTGGGCAAGCTCGAGCTTGAGTGTTCCCGACACCGACTTGATCGATTTCACCTGCGCATCGCCACCCACACGAGACACCGAGATACCCACGTCCACGGCGGGACGCTGGTTGGAGTTGAAGAGATCGGACTGCAGGAAGATTTGACCGTCGGTGATGGAAATCACGTTGGTGGGGATGAAGGCCGAGACATCGTTAGCCTTCGTCTCAATGATGGGAAGACCCGTCATCGAACCGCCACCCAATGCGTCTGAGAGCTTCGCACAACGCTCCAGGAGGCGAGAGTGTAAGTAGAAAACGTCTCCGGGATATGCTTCACGGCCTGGCGGACGACGCAGCAACAGGGAAACCGCGCGGTAAGCCTCGGCCTGCTTGGAGAGGTCATCAAAAATGATCAGCACGTGCTTGGAGTCATACATCCAGTGCTGACCGATTGCGGAACCGGTGTAGGGAGCGAGGTACTTAAACCCTGCAGGGTCAGAAGCAGGAGCAGCCACGATGGTGGTGTACTCCATTGCCCCGGCGGCTTCGAGTGCACCCTTCACACCAGCGATAGTGGAACCTTTTTGCCCGATGGCGACATAGATACAACGAACCTGCTGCGTGGGGTCGCCGGTTTCCCAGTTGGCTTTTTGGTTGATGATCGTGTCGATGGCGATGGCGGTCTTGCCGGTCTGGCGGTCACCAATGATCAGCTGACGCTGACCGCGGCCCACGGGAATCATGGCGTCGATGGCCTTGATTCCCGTCTGCAAAGGTTCGTGAACACTGCGCCGAGCCATGACGCCCGGTGCTTGAAGCTCCAATGCGCGACGCTCTTTGCTCTTGATGGCACCCAAACCATCAATAGGGTTTCCGAGCGGGTCGACCACGCGTCCGAGGTATCCCTCGCCCACGGGCACGGAGAGAACCTCTCCGGTCCGGGTTACTTCTTGCCCCGCTTGGATGCCACTGAACTCGCCCAAAACAACCACACCGATTTTGTTCTCATCGAGGTTTTGTGCCAAACCCAAGGTGCCATCGGCAAACTTGACCAGCTCGTTGGCCATGCACCCTGGCAGACCCTCCACGTGAGCGATGCCATCGGCGGCATCCACAACGTGACCGACCTCCGTGGTCGAGGCGGACCCGGGGTCATAGGAACTAGCGAAGTCTTTGAGGGCTTCGCGGATTTCATCCGGGTTAATGGTGATTTCTGACATGGTTCTTCCTTTTTTTGGGTGTTCTCAACGGCGAAACTTTCTGGCGCTAGCCAGCGAGTTTCGTTCTCAAATCTTGTAAACGAGTAGCAATACTGCCATCGATGATCATGTCCCCCACGCGAATGCGGGCACCACCGACTATGGAGGTGTCCACCTGCTCTGCGAGATAGTGTGCGCGACCAAATCGATTAACCAGGAGGGCATCGATCTGTGAGCGCTGTGCTGGTTTCAAAGCCCGGGACACGTGAACAACGGCCAATCCCATACCGTGCTCGTCGGAAACAATCTCTGCCGCGTGGTTCAACATCGCGCCGATCTTACGTCCCCGCGGGTCTGCCACGAGGTGGGCAGCAATAGCCGCGGCTTGACTGGACACTTTCGTCCCGACGAGTTTTTTCATCAGTGCAGAACGCGCCGAGGCAGCGGCTCGCTTGGACCCTAAGCCCAGTTCGACATCGGCGTTGCCGTGCACGAGGGTGGAAATCGCGAGGAGCTCGCCAACGACATCAGCCGAGTCTCCCGCTGATTGCGCCGCCAGTCGAATTCCCATGTCCTCAAACGCCATCTGGAGGTCTTCAGGGCGCGACCAGCGAAGTTCCACACTCTGACTCATGAGCGCTTTCACATCCGTGGACAACGATGCAAAAACCTTGTCAGCCAGCTTCTGACGCAACGACACATCAAGGGAAGCATCGGCCAATTGATTCCGGAGTGGTGGGGACGAAGACAATGCAAAGGCGGCAGCAAAAAGACCCTCTGCGAGCGCCATCGCGTCACCGCGCGCACCCGCCACAAAGGCCTTGGTTGCCGCCAAGGATTGATTCGTCTGTGCTCCCATGACTACTTCTTGGCCTTCCCCGCAGGCGCCTTCTTTGCCGCGGCTTTCTGGCCGGTGGCGGAGGACTCCTTATTGAGATCGGCCAAGAGCTTGTCGACGACTGAGGCCGCCTGGGCGTCCTCAGTCAAACGCTCCTGAACCACTGCCGAGGCGAGATCCAGAGCGAGAGTCCCCACCTCTTTGCGCAGGGACAACACAGCTTGCTGGCGTTCTGCCTCAATCTGAGCTTTCGCTGTTGCCGCAATACGCGTGGCTTCGCCCTGAGCGTCTTCCTTGATTTCGGCAAGGATTTTTGCCCCTTCCGCCCTGGCTCCATCGCGAATCTCAGCAGCTTCCGCGCGAGCGTCAGCCAGGAGCTTCGTGTATTTGTCCAGAGCTTCCTTGGCTTCCACCTGAGCAGATTCCGCTTCGGCAATACCACCCTCGATGGCGCTGGAGCGCTCATCAAGGGTCTTTTGAAGCCTCGGCAATACCAGGCGCCAGAAAAGCAGCAACACTAAAGCGAACGGAATAAGCGACCAGACAATGTCATAAATCGCGGGGATCAGCGGGTTTGTCGCTTCCCCTTCCGCTGCAAGAAGAAGTGCTTCTGTGGTCATAGTGAGGCCTAACCGGTGAAGATGAAGTATGTGGCGATACCGATGAACGCCAATGCTTCTGTAAAGGCGATACCGATATACATCAAAACTGTCAGGCGACCCTGAAGTTCTGGTTGACGAGCGACAGACTCAATAGTCTTGCCCACAACAATTCCCACGCCGATGGCGGGACCAATTGCTGCGAGGCCGTAACCGACCGTCGCGATGTTTCCGGATAGTTCGGCGATAACCGATGTTGCGTCCACTGGTGTTTCCTTCCATTGGGTCAGCCCGATGCCATATCGGGCTGAGGTTTAGTGTTCTTCCGCCAGCGCTAACTGGAGGTAGACGGCGGTCAAAAGGGTAAAAACGTAGGCCTGCAGCACTGCCACCAAGATCTCAAAGAACGTGAAGGCGATGCCAAAGGCAATGGTTCCAATTCCAAAGAAGCCCATCACCGAACCAGAGTAGAGGACGAAGAAATGGGTGGCTGAGAAGAACAGTACGAGCAGGAAGTGGCCGACCACCATGTTCATCAGCAACCGCAGAGTCAGGGTCACCGGGCGCAACAGAAAGGTGGAGACAAATTCGATGGGGGTCACGATGATGTACAGCGGCCAGGGGACGCCGGGGGGCAACAAGGAGTTCTTCAAGAAAGCACCGGGATGCTTTCGCAATCCGGCATAAATGAAAGCGAGGTAGGACGCTACGGCCAAGACCAACGGCATCCCAATCACGCTGGTACCGGCGATGTTGATTCCTGGAATCACGCCTGTGAGGTTCATGAAGAGCACCAGGAAGAAAATCGTAGTGAGTAAGGGCAGGAAACGCTTCCCGTCCTTTTCTCCCAGCAAGTCTTCAGCAATGTTTACCCGCACCAGGTTCAAACCCATTTCCACAACGCCCTGGAAGCGACCGGGAATGACGCGCATCTTGCGGGTTCCCAACCAGAAGACCAGGAACAGAGCAACGACAGCAAACAAGCGAACCAGCACGATGCGGTTCATTTCAAAGATGGTGCCTTCAAAAAGAATGGCAGGAGGAAAAAATTCGTCAATTGTCGGGGGAGAGAATCCTCCTGCGTCACTGGCCGGGAACTGGATGAGTATCTCGGTGGCTTCAGCTAACAGCTCAGTCTCCAGTTTCGGGGCACACAGTTGTGCGGCGAACGACGTCGTTAGAGCACTGTATCAAACCCGGCTGGGAGGCACTAATCGAGGCTTCAGCTGGTGGTTTAGACGAACTGGTCCGCTTCGACGACACGAAAAATTTCGAGGGAAGAAATAGCCCCCTCCCGGACGATCCGGAGCTTTCCCTGAGGTGAATCCAGAGAGGTTGCGTCGATCACAGTGGAAAGGCTCTTCCCCGTTTTTTCATCACCCGCAGCAGCAATGACCGACACGGAATCCTCGAAGCGCTTGGCCAAAGCCGTCGGAGAAACCAGCGGAGATTGGCCCAGTGCAAAGGCACCTGACTGCGCCAACGGGCCTGTTTCGCTCAGCAATTCCAAAGCTATCCGGTTCGCTGGCATGCGAAGGGCCACGGTTCCCGCGGTGTCACCCAAGTCCCATGCCAAGGTTTCTCCCGCTCGGACAATCACAGTCAGTGCCCCCGGCCAGAATTCCGTCGCCAGCGCTTCCACCTCTTCGGGTACTGACTCAGCAAGAGCATTCAAAGTGGGAATTCCAGGCAGAAAAACGGACAACGGCGCCCGGTCTTGCATCCGCCTCGCGGCACGAAGCTTGTCGAGAGCCACGGGGTTGAAAGCATCTGCGACGAGCGCATAGGACGTGTCCGTTGGCACACAAACGACTTCGCCCTTCCCAATGGCCATCCGGGCATGACGCATGCCACTCAGCAACTCTGCCGGATTCGTGGTTGTGAATACCAGAGCAGTCACAAAAAAAGACTTTCCACAGCTTCGCGAAAATGGGCTGTGTACGCGGCGACAGCGCTTTTGGTGGAATCAGGGCTCATCAGGGCCATGTTGCGGAAGGGCGTCATCAATATTCCTCGGCTCAACGCGTCCCGGTGCGCAAGCTGTTGCTTCTCGCGGGCCCAGTTCGGCTACCTTCTACGGTACACCGATGTCGGTCAGGTGAGCCTGGCAACCTGCAGCCTGCGCCCTGGCGCAAAGTCATGTGGTGATTCTCGCAACTCACAGCGTAATTTCTGCGCCCTAGGTCGCGTCGGGGTCAAAAGGTGCGGAAACGCCCTGCGCCAACTTCTCTCGCTTGAGGGTCGAGGACTCGATCACGGCGGGCGCCGCATTCTCGATGGCAGCTGATGCGGGGCGCTCGTCCAGAGCCTCCCGAATAATGCGCCGCGGGTCATATTGCCGGGGATCGAGCTTCTTCCAGTCCATATCGTCATAGTCCGGCCCCAGTTCATCGCGCATACGATCTTTTGCCCCGGAGGCCATGTCGCGCAAGCGCCGGATCAGACGACCAAACTGTGCCGAATAGCCCGGCAGTCGGTCAGGGCCGATTAAAAACAGCGCGATGACACCGATGAGCAGGAGCTTTTCCATCGAGAGGCCGAAAGTCACACTTTCATGCTAGCCGCTCACGGCTGGGGGGCTTTCGGGCCTGGGTCACTCCCTGGGCGGGTCCCCCGGCAAGCTCACGTCAGACACGTAGGGCATACGCGAGCGAGCCACCACAACGAGGTCGGTCACCAAGCCCACGAGAAGGGCGGCAACGATGGTCAAGAACAGAACCGTTCTATCGAGCCACCCCTGGTCGCCAAGCCAAAAAACCGCGGCGAGGAACACCACAAACTTAATGAGCCACGTCCCTAACACCGAGGCAAAGAAACCCGGGGAGAGAACATCACCCTTCCCCAGTCGAAATCCCCACAGGATGCTCAAAGGGGTCAAACCCAAAAGGCCGAGTGCAATAGACGCGCCCACCAGAGCGCCCCACACCCCTGGGAGGTCAGACACAAGCGCGCCCCAAATTGCTGCCACGAAGGCAACCAGCGAGGTCATCACCAAGCCGGAGAGAAAAGCGGTTCGAACAACGCGGTTCACACTCATGCGGTCTCCTGGTCAATCAGTAGCGGATCGTCTTCTGAGCGGTTATCGGGTGAGAGTGTCACCACGGTGGAACCAATGAGCCCCACGCCGATGATGGTGAGTGCCCAGTACCAGGGTACGAAAAGAAACATGAGAGTTCCAATAGCCAACACGGCGGTCCACGAATACAAAATCAATACCGCCTGTCGATGGGTGTGTCCCATATCGAGCAGTCGGTGATGGAGATGGGCACGGTCTGCATCAAAAGGCGACATCCCCCGGCGAAGTCTGCGCAACACGGCAAGGGAAAAATCAAGGAGAGGAACAATCAGAACCGCCAAAGGCAAAATCACCGGCAAGAAAGCAGGGAGCAACTGGGTGGGATTGAGGGCGCCGGGATCAATTTGCCCGGTGACCGAAATCGCACTCACCGACATCATTAACCCCACGAGGAGTGCACCAGAATCTCCCAAGAACAGCTTTGCCGGATTCCAGTTCAGCGGCAAGAAGCCCAACAGCGAACCCGCCAGCAGCACGGTGATGATCGTCGCCAAACCAAAATAGGGTGCACCCTGGTCGCCCAGTGACAGCACAAAGGAATAGAGGAAGAAAACCCCGTTGGAAATGAGGGCGACTCCCACGACCAACCCATCGAGCCCATCAATAAAGTTGACGGCGTTCATCACGACCACGATCGCCAGAACCGTCAAAAGCAGAGACAAAGTGGGAGAAAAAAGTGTGATTCCACCGATAGGGAGGGACACAATTTGGACGCCCTGCCACGCGACAACCCCCGCGGCAAGAAACTGACCAGAGAGCTTCGTCAGCCAGTCCAAATCAAAAATGTCATCCACGACCCCCAGCGCCAAGACGATAGCTGCGGCAATAAAGACGGTGATGATGGCACGGGGCGAAAGGAAGACATCGTCGAAGTAGCCGAGCTGACTGGCGACCAGAACTCCCGCTAGCATCCCGGCAAAAACCGCGATTCCCCCCAGGCGAGGGGTCGGAGTTTGGTGGACATCCCGCGGGCGAATTTCAGGGTGCCATTCGTAACGCTTGGCCAAGCGCAGGAGAACGTAGGCAACACCCAATGCGGTGGCTGCTGCCACTCCCGCAATCAAAAAGTAACCCATTAGCCCTCCCACTCCCCCGGAAGGACGGAAACCAAAGCCTCAATGGGCACAACGCCGCGCCTCACCACTCGCCATGCGCCGCCCGCATCGACAGAGCTCGCATCAATAATCGTGGAGCCGGAGCTTCCTGGGGAATCGGAAAAACTGTGGCCGACCGCACCAGCGTCGAGATAAACCCCCACGCCCTCACCAAGCTGCACAATCGCTTCATCCACACTCTGGGCTGGACGCTGACCGGTGAGATTGGCGCTGGAAACCGCCAGCGGTCCCACCAGACGCAACAACTCGAGAGCAACATCATGGGCTGGCATCCGCAAGGCAACTGTCCCCCCGGTATCGCCTAAATCCCAGCTCACTTCGGGGGATGCCCTGAAAATAACCGTCAATGCACCCGGCCAGAACCGCTCCAATGCAGGAGCGAGTGCTTCGGGAATGGAAGTCACCAGCGCGGTGGCCCTCTCGAGGTCGGGGATCAACACCGGTGGCGGCATGGCGCGCGAGCGACCTTTGAGCGCCAACAGAGCCTGCACCGCCGAGGCCCTAAAAGGGTCACACCCAATTCCATAGACCGTGTCGGTGGGCAAGACAATGCTTTCCCCGCCAGCGAGGGCTTCGACGGCGGCTGTCATTCCCGCGAGGCGAGAGCCAGGCTCAGAAGCATCGAACCGTTGGGCTTGCATAGGCCCAGTGTACGTTGCCTCAGCGCGCCGGTCCCGGGCCTAGTCTGGGGTCATCATGCTTTTCATCTTTGACATGGATAACGTCCTCTACGACTATCACACCCGCCACAGGATGGACGCACTCACCGACATCACGGGGCTCGATTACCAGGATCTTCGCCGTCGCTGGTGGCACGACGAGGGAGAGTGGAAAGCAGAAGCTGGGGACCCCGATACCGGCGACGAATACTTGCGCCGGGTCAACGAATCCTTCGGCTCCAGCATTACCCGAGAAGACTGGGTTTCGATGCGCAAGGAAGCGATGGTGTTTAAGCCAGAGGTTCTCAGCGCGGTCGAATTCGCCACCCAGCACGGCCAAGTAACTCTTCTCACGAATAACGGCATGCTCATTGGAGAGCACCTCGCAGAGGTTGCCCCCCACCTTGCCCCCGTCTTTGGCAACCACCTCTTTGCTACCGCCCACTACGGAGCCAGAAAGCCGGACCCCCTGGTGTATCAAAGGGTGCTTGATCGCTATGGCGCGCTCGCCTCAGACACTTTCTTTGTCGATGACACCCCGGAAAACTTGCGGGGGGCCAACGAGGCAGGAATCACCACTCAGTGGTTTTCCCCTCATGACAACGGGAAAACGGTGATCTCTGCCATGACGGCATTCTTGGAAGCTCAGCCTTAGGGACGAAAACCGTGGGTGAACCGTTCTCGCTCCACGAAGTCTTTCTCGGTGGAAACACTTCTCATGCCGGCTGAGTTCATAATTGCGCGGACGGCGTCGCCTTGAAGATTTGAATGCTCGATCGCAAGATAGCCACCAGGTCTGAGGTGGGAATTCGCCAGAGCTTGAATGTGATGGACAACATCGAGACCATCTGCTCCCCCGAACAGCGCCATCGCCGGGTCGTAGGTGGCGACCTCGGGATCATTGGGCACTTCAGAGACCGGGACATAGGGCGGGTTGGCAAGAATCATGTCAAAGGCTGAACCACCAAATTCCTCGGCACACTCGGCAACGCTCAAGGCCACCACGCGAATATTGGGGGCTAGGTTCTCGACATTCCTCTCGAGGTATGCCAGGGCTTCAGGCGATGCTTCCACAGCACTTACGTTGGCGTGAGGGATGGCCCGGGCCAGCGAAATGGCAACCACACCGGAACCGGAGCAGAGATCAAGAATTCTCACACCCTCCTCCCCCACTGCCATCGCAAGCGCTTGGTCGATTGCCGCTTCCACAAGAGCTTGGGTCTCGGGGCGGGGAACAAAGACACCGGGCCCCACACTTACTTCAAAAGACATGAAGGCCGCCGTGCCCGTCAGGTGTTGCAGAGGCTCTCTTTTCTCCCGTCTTGCGAGGAGTCTGTCCCAGTCCACTACTTGGTCAGCGGTGAGGCTTCTGTCCGTGTGCACCCATGCCAGCACTTCACCCCTAGACACACCCGTCACGTGAGCGAGGAGTAGTTCGGCATCAACCTGGGGAGAGGCAACTCCAGAGCGTGTTAAGCGCTCCGTGGCGTCTTTGAGGGCTGCCAGCAGTTGCATTACTCGGGATTCAAGGCAGCGAGACGCTCCGCTTCATCGGCCTCAATGCAGGACCGGATCACGGGCTCTAGTGCCCCATTGATCACCTGATCGAGGTTGTAAGACTTATACCCGGTGCGGTGATCAGCGATCCGGTTCTCGGGGAAGTTATACGTGCGAATTCTCTCGGATCGGTCCATCCCACGAATCTGGCTCTTCCTGGCATCGGACTGGACAGCGGCGAGTTCTTCCTGCTGTCGCGCCAAAATGCGGGCGCGCAGAACACGCATCCCCGCTTCACGGTTTTGAATCTGGCTCTTCTCGTTTTGCATCGAGACGACAATGCCCGTGGGGAGGTGGGTGATCCGCACGGCGGAGTCAGTGGTGTTAACCGACTGACCGCCGGGGCCAGAGGACCGGAAAACGTCAATCTTGAGATCGTTAGTACTGATATCCAACTCTTCGGGTTCATCGACCTCGGGAAAAACGAGCACCCCTGTGGTTGAGGTGTGGATTCTGCCCTGTGACTCGGTGACGGGAACGCGTTGCACGCGGTGGACGCCACCTTCATATTTCATGCTCGCCCATACGCCTTCTGCAGGGTCGCTCGCATTGCTCTTGATGGCAACCTGGACGTTTTTGAAACCACCCATGTCGCTTTCGGTCTTATCGAGCACTTCTGTTTTCCAGCCACGAGACTCCGCATAGTGCAGATACATCCGCAACAAGTCAGCAGCAAACAAAGCGCTTTCTTCGCCACCTTCCCCGCCCTTAATTTCCATGATGACATCGCGCCCGTCATCGGGGTCCCGAGGAATCAACAAGGACCGAAGAGATTCGGTGGCCTCTGCAAGACCAGCTTCCAAAACAGGCACTTCGGCAGCCATCGACTCATCTTCACTGGCCATCTCTTGAGCCGCAGCCAGGTCATCGGTCAGTGCAACCATGCGGTCATGGGCTGCGATGATCTTGGAGAGCTGGGCGAAGCGCCGGTTCAGCTTTTTGGATAACCCTGCATCGGCGTGGACAGCGGGATCGCCCAGCTTCACTTGAAGCTCAGCGTGCTCCGCTATCAACGCGTCAACAGAATCAAACATGGTGCCCTAGCTACCGAGGTTCTTCTGCAAGGAGACCAGTGCCTCGACGTTCGAAGAGCTCGAAGACAGTGTTTTCACCACGGCCTGCAACCCCTCGAGCGTGGAATGGCCCGCCAATTTCTGACGGATTACGGCGAGGGCAGCGACCTCGTCTTTGCCGAGGATGGCTTCTTCTTTTCTGGTGCCGGAGCGAGCGATATTCATCGCTGGGAAAACCCGCGCCCCAGCGGCATGGGCGTCCAGGGTCAACTCCATGGTCGCGGCAGCAGAAATTTCGCTTGCAACGACGTCATCCATGGCAAGACCAGTTTCTGTCACCAGCGTCGCAAGCATCGTGAGCGAACCGCCACCTTCAATGTTGCGCGCAGCACCAAACAATTTCTTGGTCGGATACACCCACGCGGTGTCCATCGCTCCGGTGCGCGAACCGCCACCCAATCCCAACTGGTAGGCGCGAGCGAGGCGGGTCAAAGAATCCATCACCACAACAACGTCGTGTCCCAATTCCACCAATCGCTTAGCTCGCTCAATGGCAAGTTCGGCGATGGTGGTGTGATCATCCACCGAGCGGTCAAAGCTGGAGGCAATTACTTCGCCCTTCGCATCGCGCTGAACGTCAGAGATTGTCTCTGGCTGCTCATCGATAAGGACGACCATGAGGTGAGCATCCGGCGCGTTCTGGGCAACGGCCTGAGCCATTGCCTGAACCAGGTCAGACTTTCCCGTCTTCGTTGCTCCCACGATGACGGCGCGTTGACCCTTTGCCACAGGGGCGAAGAGGTCCACTATCCGGGTGCCGAGGACATCGGAAGAGGTTTCCATCCGCAACTGCTCCGTGGGATACACCGCACGAAGAGCAGAGAATTCTGAGCGCGCACCGGCTTCGTCAACGCTTTGTCCATTGACAGTGTCCACGCTCACCAGAGCGTTGTATTTCTGCCGACCCTGGTGTTCACCGTCACGGGGCTGACGAATGGCGCCGATCACGGCGTCGCCCTTGCGCAGGTTGTATTTCTTGACCTGTCCCAAAGACACATAGACGTCTGTGGGTCCAGGCAAGTAACCCTGGGTGCGAACGAAAGCGTAGTTATCGAGAACATCCAGAATGCCCCCGATGGGAATCAACACGTCATCATCGGAGACTTCGGGTTCACCTTCTTCGCCGAAACTGCCGCGTCCACGACGACGGTCGCGACCGCGACCGCGGGAGTTGCCGCTGTTCCGGCTGCGTGCTCCGCCTGCCTCGGCGCCGTCATCACTGGAGTCATTGCTGTCGGAACCCTCGGACCCGCTGGCCTCTGAGGCTTCGGTTTTTGAGGGAGCGCTGGAGCGGCGACGCTTGGGGCGCTCACTCTCCTCGGCAGGCTTAGGCTCGCTAGGTTTGTCCGTTTCTGCCGGCGCGGTGATCTCGGTGGTTGCCGAGCTCACGCGGCGAGGGGCGCGCTTGCGAGTGGGGGTGGATTCACTTGAATCACTGGTACTGGGTGTTGAAGAACTCTCTTGTTCCATGGTCTCTCCTTATTGTCTGCCACGAATGTGGCGATCGAAATGCTCTCAACCTCTTCCTCACCACAGTGGGGGCTGAAGGAGCCTGCGGCTCCTCTGTCACGAGTGACCCTCACGCCTTTTTAAAAACGAGGCGGTGTGGTGATGAGGTAATCCGGAGCGCTAACTGGGGTCAGTCCGCGAGCGCCGGAAGCTCTTCTACTGTAGCACCCCGCTCATCGACGGTCAGCATATGGCTCGACCATACGCCTCCCTGATGAGCATCCACAACTTTTTGTACCTCAAGTCGCTGGGCGGGGTCGGAGCACAAAATCAGCACCGAAGGGCCTGCCCCTGAGACCACAGCAGCAAACCCTGCGCTACGCAGGCTTTGAAGCAAAGCATCGGTGTCCTTCATCGCGCTAGCCCGGTAGTCCTGGTGCAGACGGTCTTCGGTGGCCTCGAACAACAGCTCGGGGCTTTGAATCAGGGCCGCAATCAGCAAGGCAGACCGAGAAAGGTTAAAAATCGCATCTTGGTGGGGGACAGTCTCTGGCTGCAAGCTTCTCGCCAACTGGGTCGACATGCTGGCATCTTCGGGAACAGCAACCACCAAGGACACTCCGCGATGCACGCTGAGCTTCTTGTGCTTGGGGCCGTCATCTCTCATCCAGGCAATCGTGAGCCCGCCAAAAAGGGAGGGCGCAATATTGTCCGGGTGGCCTTCCATGTCTGTTGCCAAGGCGAGCAGCTCTTCGGGGGTGAACTCCACTATCCCTTCGAGCAAACCCTTCGCAGCCATCACACCAGAGACGATGGCTGCGCCGGAGGAACCTAGGCCTCGCCCGTGCGGAATGACGTTAGTGGCAATCAGATCAATTCCCGGCATGTCGATGTTTTTTGAAGCAAAGGCGTGAGCCATCGACCTGGCGATGAGGTTGGTTTCATCCGTGGGAACTTCGCCTTCTCCCACGCCATGAACGCTCACGTGGACCCCCGAGCCTTCACGAACGGTGGCCTGCAAGGTGTCCTCAATCGTGAGGGCCATGCCCAGCGTGTCAAAACCCGGGCCAAGATTCGCGGTGGTGGCCGGTACCCGAACGCTCACACTCCGTCCAAGAGCGATAGGTGCGCTCATTTCGCAGCCCCCAATCCCAATACTTCAGCGATATGGGCTGGGTCAATCGGAACTTTGGTGGGTTGAATCTCAGCACCCAAAGAATCTTTCAGGGCCCAGCTCGGGTCCTTCAGCCCGTGCCCGGTAACAGTCAGCACCACGGTTGCGCCCTTGGGAATCGCGCCCGCTTCAAGGCGTTCCATCAAACCGGCAACGCTGATGGCAGAGGAGGGCTCCACAAAAATGCCCTCCTCTTGGGACAATAACCGGTGGGCGGCAAGAATGCCCGGGTCATCAATCGCTCCGAAGTAACCATTGCTATCTTCGCGGGCCGCAAGAGCGAGGTCCCAGGACGCAGGATTGCCAATCCGGATTGCGGTGGCAATCGTGTCGGGGTTTTTCACCCGCTCCCCCGTGACAAACGGCGCGGAACCGAGGGCTTGGAATCCAAACATTCGTGGCATCTGGTTGATGGCGCCCCGTTTGGCTTCTTCCTGATAGCCCCGGTGGTAGGCGGTGTAGTTTCCGGCATTCCCTACCGGCAGGAAGTGAAAGTCTGGCGCTTTCCCCAAGACGTCAATAACCTCAAACGACGCGGTCTTTTGGCCTTCGATTCGGTCATTGTTTACCGAGTTCACCAAGTGGATCGGATAGTTCTCTGCTAAATCTCTTGCAATATCCAAACAGTCATCGAAGTTGCCAGCGACCTGCAGAACGTGAGCATTATGGGCGATGGCTTGAGAGAGCTTCCCCATCGAGATTTTGCCATCGGGCACAAGCACGGCACTGGTGAGTCCACCGTGGGCGGCATAGGCGGCAGCCGAAGCGGAGGTATTTCCGGTGGAGGCACAAATGACGGCCTTCGCACCGTGCTCTTTAGCCTTGGTGACCGCCATCGTCATCCCGCGGTCCTTAAAGGAACCGGTGGGGTTCATTCCTTCAAACTTAATCAGAACGCGAACGCCCGTTCTGGCCGAAAGGTTGTGAGCTTCAATGAGCGGTGTCCCGCCCTCACCGAGGCTGACGACCGGGGTGGCCCTGCTGACGTCCAGCCGATCGGCGTATTCATGGATTACTCCGCGCCACTGCCGAGAACCCCGGCTGTGTCGCGGTCCTTTGGGCCGCTGGCGAGAAAAAAGCCCTCTCTTAGCCACGATTAGCCCTCCACTCTCAGAACATTGGTGACTCCAACAACGACAGGGTTTGCAGCGAGTGCGTCAACGGTTTCCCGTCCTCGAGCCTCAAGTGCGCTGTGAGTCTGAATGACAAGCGTAGCGGTCTCAGACCCACTCGCCCCTTCGCCACTGGCACTTTGATGCAAGGTTTCTACCGACACATCGTGGTCACTAAATACCCGCGCGATGGCCGCCAACACACCTGGCTGGTCCTTCACCACCAAGCTAATATTCAGCCTGCTTGCGACGTGGTCCAGGGGAATGCTGGGAAGGTCTGCGTGAGTGCTCTCCCCTACACCAGGACCCCCGGCAACGTGGCGCCTCGCGGCAGAGACGACATCTCCCAAGACGGCAGATGCCGTTTCCGCACCACCGGCACCTGCCCCATAAAACATGAGAGGGCCGGCTGCTTCCGCATCCACATAGACCGCGTTATTGGCGCCATGAGCGGCAGCAAGGGGGTGAGACCTGGGGATCAAGGTGGGGTGAACCCTAGTGCTGACCCCTTCGCGGCCCGTGGCAGTGTCGAAGCTTCGTTCACAAATTGCTAGCAGCTTGATGACGTGACCGGATTTCTTTGCTGCCTCTATTTGTTCCGCACTGACCGCCGTGATGCCTTCGCGATAGACGTCCTCGAGCGGGACTGCCGTATGAAAAGCGAGGGAGGAAAGTATGCACGCTTTTTGGGCGGCATCAAACCCCTCGATATCGGCCGTGGGATCCGCCTCGGCGTAGCCCAGCGCGGTGGCCTCGGCGAGGGCTGCGTCAAAGCTCAAGCCTTTGGAGTCCATTTGATCCAAAATAAAGTTTGTCGTCCCGTTCACGATGCCCATGATTTTTGTCACACGGTCCCCTGCCAAGGAATCTCGAAGCGGGCGAATGATGGGAATAGCGGCGGCAACCGCTGCCTCGTAATAAAGCTGCGCGCCTACCCGGGCTGCAGCATCAAACAGCTCCGGTCCGTGCTCAGCAAGGAGAGCCTTGTTCGCTGTGACCACATCCGCTCCCGAACCCAGCGCCTCCAGAATCAGGGTGCGGGCCGGTTCAATGCCCCCCATGAGTTCCACCACAATGTCGGCTTGGAGAATCAACGAGTGGGCATCGGTGGTCAGTAATTCAGAGGGAAGGGGCGCGCTTCGCTCGGCAGTGAGATCACGAACGGCAACCCCGATGAGGGAAAGGCCTGCGCCAGAGCGCGAACCTAGTTCGGCGGCTCCCTCAAGAAGTCGGTGGGCCACTTGGGCTCCCACCGTTCCTCCACCCAGCACGGCGACGCGGAGGTCACGATAGTTATCTTTCATTCTTTAGCTCCCAGCCTTCACAGAGAATCCTTGATCCCTTGCCAACACATCATCAATGCTTTCCCCCGCGACCATCAAGAAATGGCGCCCGTCCCGAACCCCAATCATGGGGGGCCGTCCCAGGGCGTTGTAATTACTCGAAAGTGAATAGCAATACGCCCCCGTCGTTGGGACGGCCAGCACATCACCGGGGGCAACATCTCCGGGGAGATACTCCTCCGAAACAACGATGTCACCGCTTTCGCAGTGTTTGCCCACCACCCGCACGAGGGCCGGTTCCGCCTCAGATTCGCGAGAAGCAATCCGAGCACTGTAGCTGGCGTGGTACAGCGCTGGTCGCGCGTTATCGCTCATTCCGCCATCGACACTCACATACAACCGGGTGGCTTCGCTCCCCTGGTCATCGTGAACCACGACCGGCTTCGTGACACCCACGGAATACAGCGTGACTCCTGCAGGACCGGCGATTACTCTCCCCGGCTCAAAAGCCAGGGCAGGCAAAGGAATGCCATATTTCGAAGCTTCGAAAGCAACGTGATCCACAATCTGGTCCACCATCGCTCCAAGCTCCATCGGGTCATCGGCTTCGGTATAGGCAATTCCAAAACCGCCGCCCAGGTTGATCGTCGCTACCGGGCCATCCTCCAACAGCTCTCGATAGAGCGCAATCAGCCGGGTTCCCGCTTCCAGGAATCCCTCGACCTGGAAAATCTGTGACCCAATGTGGGAGTGGAGACCCTCAAAGTGCAGGTTTTTACTGCCACGAATAACCGCTACGAGCTTCGCGGTTTCTGCGGGAGAGAGGCCAAACTTCTGGTCTTCCCGCGCCGTCGCGAGATATTCGTGCGTGTCAGCGTGGACGCCGGTGTTGACGCGCACCATGACGGGAGCGACCATCCCCATCGAACCCGCGATGCTATCGATTCGCTCTGCTTCGATCGGCGCATCAATCACGATGCATCCCACCCCCGCTTCCAACGCCGCGGTGATTTCTGACTCAGATTTATTGTTCCCCTGGAATTCCAGTGAGCTCGCTGGGGCTCCGCCGGCAAGCGCGATTGCCATTTCGCCGCCACTGGCAACGTCAAAGCCCAAGCCCTGCCCGCTCACCCACTGCACGACGTGTCCCGTGATGAGGGCTTTGGAGGCGTAATAAACGTGACCCACGGTTGCGTTTCGCTCACACGCCCGTGTGACGATGTTATGAAAATGTTTCGCTCGTAATTCGAGCTCCTCTTGGTCAACAACATAGGCCGGTGATCCATAGGCGCTAATCAGCTCAGAAGCTGGGACACCGCCAAAGACCAGTTCACCCTCGGTGTTGCGTACGGCACTCCCCGGCCACACACCCTCGCGGAGGGCGTTGGCATCGTCTGGCTTACTGAGCCAGGACGGGGAAAGCGGGTTAGACATGGATTCGCACGAACCTCACGGGTGGGGAGTTGAGTGTGAGGCGAGCGAACCTGGATTGGTTCCTGAAGCCACCCCCAGGATAGCGAAGTATGTCTCCGAGCTCACATTCTTGTGGGGGCACTGACGCCGAGGAGGCCCAACCCGTTTCGCAACACCTGTCCGGTGGCATTATTCAGGGACAACCTGGTGTGGTGCACCGGCTCGATGGGGTTATCCCCCTGCGGGGTGACCCGGGCAGAGTCATACCACCGGTGATACACCGCAGCGACTTCTTCGAGGTAGCGGGCAACCCTGTGAGGTTCCCGCAGTTGCGCTGCTTGCACAACAATGCGGGGGAAGTCCGCAAGTGATGAAATCAAAGCCGCCTCGGTGGGTTGACCCAGCAGTGCAGGGTCAAAGGTGGCGGTAGTCACTCCAGAGCCTTCGGCATTTCTCGCGACCTGGTGGGTCCTGGCGTGCGCGTATTGAACATAGAAAACGGGGTTGTCGTTGCTGCGTTTGGTCAGGATTTCTGGGTCCAAACTCAGCGGTGAGTCTGCGGGGTATCGGGCAAGCGAATAGCGAAGCGCATCCACGCCCAACCATTCCCTTAGGTCATCGAGTTCGATAATGTTGCCCGCGCGCTTGGAAAGCTTGGCACCGTTGATGCTCACCAGCTGCCCGATAAGAATTTCCACATTTGTATCCGGATCATCTCCGGCAGCCCCCGCAAGGGCTTTCAGGCGATGAATATAACCGTGGTGATCCGCGCCCAACAGGTAAATCTTTTTGGCGAACCCACGATCCGATTTGGAAAGGTAATACGCGGCATCCGCCGCGAAATAGGTATAGACGCCATTGGCACGACGGATCACCCGGTCCTTGTCATCACCAAAGTCAGTAGTGCGCACCCAGATTGCGCCCTCTTCATCAAAGACGTGACCGCCTTCGCGCAGGCGCTCCACGGACCCGTCAATCAGACTGACGCCATCTGCTCCTTTTTCGTGGAGGGTGCGCTCCGAGAACCACACACCGAATTCGACGCCGAAAGACTCCAAGGATTTTTTGATGTCAGAAAGCTGAAGTCCATACCCGGTATCACGGGCGCGGGCAACCGCCTCGTCTCGCGGGAGCTCAGCAATGCCTGCTTCGCAAGCAACCACCCTCGCCGCAAGCTCCTGGATATATAAACCCTTGTATCCCGACTCTGGCGGCTCTTCCGCCAGGATGCTGGCGAGGATAGATTCACCAAAGGTGTCCATCTGTAAACCGGCGTCATTGATATAAAACTCGCTGGTCACGGAAGCGCCGGCGTATCGCAACACCCGCACCAAAGAATCCCCCAGTGCCGCCCACCTCGTGTGCCCAATATGGAGTGGGCCGGTGGGATTGGCGGAAACAAACTCAACGTTGATGGTGTCGCCAGCTAGTGCACTGCCGGCGCCATAGCTTTCGCCGCTAGCGAGAATAATCGATACCAGCTCACCCGCTGCGCCCGCTTCAAGGGTGATGTTGATGAAGCCTGGTCCCGCCACGTCGGTGGAGGCAACACCCTCCAACCCATCGATGTCGCGAGCTAGGTCCTGGGCAAAATCCCGGGGGTTCATCCCGGCGCCTTTGGCCAATTTCAAAGCAATCGAGGTGGCCCAATCCCCATGGTCTTTGTTGCGGGGCCGCTCCAGTGCAACGTCAACAGATTCGGGGACATCAGCACTGTCCAGCGCTTTCAGTCGAGAAATCGCTAGTTCAGCGATGCGTTCTGCAAGCGCCTGAGGATTCACAAGCGCTAAGCCTACCCTCGGGTGTATTACCAGCCCTCGAGGTTGTAACCTAAGGGGGTTCCTGGGCCCCCATAGCTCAGGGGATAGAGCGTCTGCCTCCGGAGCAGAAGGCCGCAGGTTCGAATCCTGCTGGGGGCGCTTCCTGCTCGCGGGCACCTCACCACCTGTCAGGCAAGGCCCCTTCTTTGTTCACGCGAAAGTGTCATTCCCCGGGCGTGATGTGGTCAGGACTTTCGTGGTTTTGCAGGAATTCAAAGAGTTCCACATCGTCCACGCCTGGGAACATGCCACCGCGCAACGGCGAGAGCACGTGCGCGTGAAGCCTGGCGCTCGTCCACGCCTTCCCGGCCCATTTTGAGCGCATGTCCTCCGGCGCGTTTCGACAGCAACCACGATCAGGGCACCTCGAAGCTTGTCTGGCCTGGGTATCGCGGCCCCGGAACCATTTGGCATCTTCAAACGTGACTCCAACGGTGATCGAAAATTCATCCGTGGCGGAGGTACCTATTTGGGTAGATTCCCAAAAAGTTCCTTCCGGGGTGTCGGTGAATTGGTAATACTCGGTCGTGCGATTTGTGCGAGCGAAGGCTTCGCGAGCGCTCCAGTGGCGACACACAATTTGACCCTCGGGCGATCCGAAAACATCCACTGGGAGCACCAAGCCATCGTTTTCATAGGCCTTGTAAACCACTCCGTCATCGCCGACGCGCAAGAAGTGAATGGGTAGACCCAAATGGGTCGTCGCCAGATTCATCAATCGCAGCCCCGCTGCCTCGTGTGTCACACCAAAGGCGTCGCGGAAATCTTCCACAGCAAGGTTTTTTTCCTTTTTTGCCTGGGTGAGAAAATCCACTGCTTGGGTCTCTGGCATTAGACAGGCGGCGGCAAAGTAGTTAATGTCCAGACGCTGTTGCAAAAACTCTTCATACGTTTCAGGGACACGGTGTCGAAGCACCTGATGGGCGATTGCCTGAAGGGCGAGGGACCGCAACCCGTGACCGCCGGGAATTGATGCGGGGGGTAAATAGATTCGACCATTCGCCAGGTCGGTCACGCTGCGAGCGCTGCGCGGCAGGTCCCCGACGTGCACAATCTCTAGCCCGAATCGTTGAGCCATCATCGCCACTTCTCGGTGGGTCAGCGCTCCCATGGAGTCGTGACCGATGGAGGCAACGAGCTCAGAGGCGAGAGTTTCTAGGTCCGGTCGGTAGTTGTCTATCTCCCGCATCCCCCGACGCAAAGCAGTATGGGCTCGCCGTGCTTCCTCAGGAGTCGCCAGCGCGCGTTTCTCCCGCCGAACAAGCTCTGCGTGCAGCGCCAAGAGGGTCTTCAGTTGCTCATCGTTGAGAGATTTGGTGATTTTGAGCGGCGGCACCCCGAGGGAAGCAAACAGCGGACCCTGTTGCGCGGCTCGCCAATCTCGCTCCAGTTGAGCTCGCTCGCTCGGGGCAGAGTCATCCAATAGCTGTGCCATCTCGACTCCGAGTTCCTGGCACAACGCTGTCAGCACGCCCACTTTGGCTTCTCGCTTGCCGGTCTCGAGCAAAGAAAGGTGGCTGGGGGTTATCCCTAACCGACCACTGAGTTCTTCCAACGTGAGTCCCGCACCCTGTCGAACATGCCTCATTCTTTGGCCTAAAGCCATAATTTCCACCATAAATTCGACAATACAACAAAAACGGGAATTTTTGACACTCAATTTGGTCATGGGTTAACCCTCTTATTGACAAGAGTGGGAGAAATACCTTCCCTAGGAGCCAACGATGTCCATCACACAAAAGAACCCAACCCTTCTGTCGCCCCTGTCAGGCTCGCCCATCATTCACGATTGCGTCCAGGATTGGGTAAACGCTCTGGTGGAGCTGATGGAACCGGACTCTATCCACTGGTGCGATGGATCAGCGGAAGAGGCAGCGCACCTCACTCGCGTGCTGGTGGAGCAGGGGACACTCCACCCGTTGAACCCTGATCTTCGCCCCAATTCTTATGTGGCACGGAGCGAACCCAGCGACGTTGCGCGAGTCGAAGCTCGCACCTACATCTGCTCCCGTGAGGAAGCAGATGCAGGCCCCACCAACAACTGGGAAGACCCGGAGCTGATGCGAGAAAAGCTGCGGGAGCTCGCCCGGGGAAGCATGGCGGGGCGAACACTGTATGTCGTGCCCTTTTCCCTGGGGCCCCTCGGCTCACCGCTAGCGCGAATGGGTGTTCAGGTGACCGATTCTGCCTATGTCGCGCTCAACCTGCACATTATGGTGCGAGTGACCGAGGAAGTGTGGGGGCGCATCGACTCCGGCGCCAACTGGGTCAAATGTGTCCACACGGTGGGCGCACCGCTCGCTCCCCACCAAGTGGATGTTGCGTGGCCGTGTAACGACACGAAATACATCTCTCACTTCCCGGAAGGTAGAGAAATTTGGTCCTACGGATCGGCCTATGGCGGCAACGCGCTCCTTCCCAAAAAAGCTTTTGCCCTGCGCATCGCCTCTGTTTTGGCCAAAGAGGAGGGCTGGCTTGCCGAGCACATGCTTCTCGTTAAGGTGACGAGCCCCGAACAAAAGTCCTACAACATGGTCGCCGCCTTCCCCAGCGCTTGCGGGAAAACAAACTTTGCCATGATGCAGCCTTCCCTCCCCGGCTGGAAGGTGGAAACCCTTGGGGACGACATTGCCTGGTTGGCGCCGGGTAAGGACGGCAGACTCCGAGCCATTAATCCCGAAGCCGGTTTCTTCGGTGTTGCGCCAGGAACGGGTCCAGGGACCAACCCTGTTGCCATGGACATGCTCTGGGGAAATGCGATATTCACCAATGTCGCGACAACTGCTGAGGGTGATGTGTGGTGGGAGGGCCAGTCCCCCGAAGCTCCTGAAGGACTCACCGACTGGAAGGGTGACCCCTTCAACCCCGCGCTTGGCGGGCACGCCGCCCACCCGAACTCTCGTTTCACGGTCGGCTTGGAACAGTGCTCCACCCTGGCGCCAGAGTGGATGGACCCCGAAGGGGTCGTGGTGGATGCCATCATTTTTGGGGGGCGGCGCTCCAGCACCGTTCCCCTCGTTCTGGAGGCCAGAGACTGGAACCACGGGGTGTTTCTCGGAGCCACGATTGCCTCGGAACAAACTGCCGCTGCGGAAGGAGAGGTCGGCAAAGTCCGCCGAGATCCCTTTGCCATGTTGCCATTTTGCGGCTACAACATGGGTGACTACATGGGTCACTGGCTTGACATGGGAAACACTTTGCGTAAAACGGGTCGACTCCCTCGCATCTTTCAGGTGAACTGGTTCAGAAAAGACGACGCAGGCCGCTTTATATGGCCAGGGTTTGGCGAGAACTCGCGCGTTCTCGAATGGATGGTGAACCGCTTGGAGGGGCGGGTGTCAGCGACCGCCAGCCCCCTGGGCTGGCTCCCCACAGCGCTCAATATCGACGGACTCGCCCTGAGCGCAGAAGAGCTGGAGGTGCTACTACACGTGGACCCGCTGGAACACGAGCGAGAACTCAAAGAGGCCGCGACCTTTCTTTCCACCTTTGGCTCCAGGCTCCCCGCCGGCATCAGCGCCGAGCTCGAATCAACCCGAGTGCGGCTTCGCCAGTGACTGGATAGGCTCAATATATGGCAGACCATAGCGGGCGCAAGGTCACACTCGACCAAAAGGGGAACCTCCTTCTCATCGGACTCAACCGTCCCGAGAAGCGCAATGCCGCCGACACCGAGATGCTGTCCCAGTTAGCGCTCGCCTACGGCGAGCTCGAGAAAAATCCTGATCTTCGAGTGGGGGTTGTGTTTGCTCACGGCGACCACTTCACAGCCGGTCTTGACCTCGTGGACGTCGGCCCAGCGCTTCAATCGGGCGCCGGGCTGCCCATACCTGACGGCGGTCTTGACCCCTGGGGAATCTCCACCCACCAGGTGTCAAAACCCGTGGTTGTGGCAGTGAAGGGAACCTGTTTCACCCTCGGGGTGGAACTCGCCCTAGCTGCTGACGTCGTCATCGCCCACCAAGACACGGTTTTTGCCCAACTAGAAGTGGCTCGGGGAATTTTGCCTTTTGGTGGCGCAACCACCCGGATGCCGATGGCCGCGGGTTGGTCACAGGCAATGCGTTGGCTTCTCACCGCCGAATCATTTAGTGCGCATCAGGCGCAAGCTATGAATATCGTCACCGAAGTAGTTGGCGAAGACCCTATGGATCGAGCACAAGAAATCGCTGGACGCATTGCCCAGCAGGCGCCGCTTGCCGTGCAAGAAACCCTGGCCTCTGCTCGAGCAGCCCTCAGCGGGCGTGAGCGGGAACACGGAGAGCTCGCCCATCGCCTCGGACGGCTCATGGCAACCGCCGATATGCAACGGGGTTTACAGGCTTTCATGACGAAACAACCGGCGACTTTTGAGGGCAACTGAGCTCTTCAGGCTATTCGTGGACAAGGGTAAGGATTTATGGCTCGCACCGCAGTAATTACCGGCGCCAGTGGTGGAATTGGTTCTGAGGTGGCGCGCGAGCTTGCTCGCAGGGGTTGGCAAATTGCTGTCGTGGGGCGCAATACCTCTCGAACGGAAGAAGTCGCCCGAATGGTCGATGGTGTTCCTTTTGTCTGCGACTTTGATCGCCTCGATGATGTTCGCGAACTAGCCGAGACCCTGGACACCCGATACGAACGCATTGATGCGATTGTCAATAACGCAGGCGGCATCGTTGCTCAGCGACAAGACAGCGCGGACGGCCACGAGCTAACGCTCCAGCGCAACGTGTTGGGTGCAGTGGTTTTGACCGAGCGACTTGTCCCCAAACTGATGCAGACTCGCGGTCGGGTTATTCACACCTCATCGCTCGTTTCCCGATTTGGGCGGATCGCCATCAACGATGTCGGGTATGCCAAGCGCCGATATGGGGCAGGGTGGTGGCCCTACGCCTCCGCCAAACTTGGGGTCATTCTCTATGCGCGCTCGCTCGCAGAGCGCACGGGCTTGGAAAGTTACCCGGTGCACCCCGGTTACGTGCGCAGCGGTTTTGGGGCAGAGTCTCGCAGCGGTCGGTTGATTTTGAGCCTCTCGGGATGGATGCAGATTTCCCCCGAAGCCGGGGCATCATCCCTGGTTCACGCGGTGGATACTCCCGAGCTGGGTGTGCC
>JAFMDO010000029.1 GCA_017857245.1 Pontimonas sp. | reverse complement strand
TGACGACTAAGAGGCGCTTGGTTGCCTACCTGCAGCGGAAGGGCTTCTCGTCTTCGGAGGTTTTTTCGACCCTCGACCGGGTGTTGAACTCAGACTGACTCCATCAGTTGACCCAACCGCCGAAGAGGAATGGCGGAGTTCTGTCGGTGGTGGGTGGCGGTGCCTAGACTGGGGAAGTGACGATGATGGACGAGGCTGATACGCGCAAGACACTTGCACGTGATATCGCCTCACTGGATACCGCTCACCAGCGCACCTATGAAGTGCGGACTTATGGCTGCCAAATGAATGTCCATGATTCGGAGCGCATGTCCGGAGCGTTGGAAGCAGCGGGGTACTCTCCGGCGGACCCCGACGACATTGCCGACGTGGTGGTAATTAATACCTGCGCGGTCCGAGAGAACGCCGATAACCGCCTCTATGGGAATCTTGGTCAGTTGGCCTCCATCAAACGCGAGAACCCGGGCATGCAAATCGCCGTGGGGGGCTGTTTGGCCCAAAAGGATCAGTCCACCATTGTGGAGCGCGCCCCCTATGTTGATGTGGTGTTTGGCACACACAACATGGGGTCACTCCCAGCGCTGCTGGAACGGTCGCGTCATAACCAGAAGGCGGAGGTAGAAATACTCGAGGCCCTGGAGACTTTCCCCTCAGCGCTGCCCAGTAAGCGAGAGTCAAGTTATTCCGGATGGGTCTCCATCTCGGTCGGATGTAATAACTCCTGCACCTTCTGCATCGTGCCAAGCCTTCGTGGCAAGGAAAAAGACCGGCGCCCCGGCGATGTTTTATCCGAGGTGAAAGCCCTGGTGGACGATGGTGCGATCGAAATCACCCTGTTGGGACAAAACGTCAACACCTACGGTGTTGAGTTCGGCGACCGTCTCGCTTTTGGCAAGCTTTTGCGCGCCACCGCAGGCATTGAAGGATTGGAGCGGGTGAGATTCACGAGTCCCCACCCAGCGGCCTTCACTGACGATGTCATTGAAGCAATGGCGGAAACCGACGTCGTGATGCCCCAGCTCCATATGCCGCTTCAATCAGGCTCCAATGCTGTTCTGAAGGCTATGCGTCGAAGCTATCGGCGGGACAAGTTTTTAGGAATTGTGGAGCGGGTGAGGCAATTGATTCCCGAAGCCGCGATTACCACCGACATCATCGTGGGGTTCCCCGGCGAAACTGATGCTGACTTCGAGGACACTCTGGACATGGTTCGGCAAGCCCGATTCTCCCAGGCATACACGTTCCAATACTCGATAAGGCCCGGGACTCCAGCGGCAACGATGCCTGATCAAATCCCCAAAGAGATTGTTCAGGAACGCTTTGAGCGCCTCATGGCTCTCCAAGACGATATGTCCTGGGTGCTCAATAAAGAACTGGTGGGGACCTTCGTGGAGGTCGTGGTGGCCAATGACACCGGTCGCAAAGGTTTTGCCACAGACCGCCTTTCTGGGCGCGCGAAAGATGGCCGCCTTGTTCACTTCACCCTGCCCGCAGGGCAGGTAGCCCCTCGCCCGGGAGATGTCGCCACAACCGTGGTTACCGAGGGCAAGCCCTACTTTCTTTTAGCGGATGGCCCCGCTGACACTTTTTCTCTTCGCAAAACCAGAGCTGGCGACGCGTGGGATCGTTGGCAAGCAGAAAGCTGTGGTGCTCCCACACCAGATGCTATTTCCACAGGAGTGAGCCTGGGAATGCCCACTCTCAAAACTTCCGCACCCACGCCATGACGGCTCAGCTCGCTGAGCCCCTGGGCGCTTCCTTGTGCCCCATCGTTGCCGTGGTGGGAGCCACCGGGACGGGAAAGAGCGACTTCGCCCTCGATCTGGTTGAGGCGTTGGCAACACAGGGACATCGAGCAGAAATCATCAACGCCGATGCGATGCAGCTGTATCAGGGGATGGACATTGGCACGGCAAAGCTTCCGAGTGACCAGCGGCGAGGAATTCCCCACCACCTTTTCGATGTCTGGGGCCTGCGAAAAGAAGCCAGTGTTGCGGAGTATCAAAGCCTAGCCAGGGCAACGATTGGCTCCCTGCAATCCTCCGGTGTGATTCCCCTGCTTGTGGGCGGGTCGGGGCTCTATGTTTCCTCTGTTATCTACGAGTTTGAATTTCCCGGCACCGATCCAGCGCTTCGGGAACGTTTGGAGAATAGGCTCGAAGTGGAAGGCCGCGAAGCCCTGGTTCGCGAGCTTGCCGAGCAGGACCCCCTTGCTGCCGTGGCCATTGATTCCAGAAATTCGAGACGGCTGATTCGGGCTTTGGAGGTGGTGATGCTCACGGGGAAACCCTTCGGAGCGGGGTTGGATGCGCAACGCCATCGGTGGCAAGAAAACCTGGTGGTGTTGGGCCTGCACTCTGAGCGCGATGCGCTCACACCCCGATTGGATGACCGCGTGGAGGGAATGTGGCGGCAGGGCCTAGTTGAGGAAGCGCGGCTGCTTGTATCCGAGGGGTTGAGAGAGGGTGTCACCGCCTCGAAAGCCATCGGTTACCACCAAGCTCTCGCCATCCTTGATGGCGCCATGAGCGAGAGTGAAGCCATCGAGAACACCCAGGCCCTCACCAGGCGCTATGCAAGGCGGCAAGTGTCCTGGTTTCGAAGAGATGACTCCATCACGTGGCTGGGCAGCAAAGACGACCGCAGAGTGACGGTTGCGGCCTCTCTGGTGCTGAGCGCTCTCGCGTAGGCTGAAGAAGTGAAGAATTCCACCCCGCGGTCCTTGGCCGTGACCAAAGGCCACGGCGCCGGGAACGACTTCGTGCTCTTTGCGGACCCCGACGGATCAGGCGAGCTCACCGATGCACAATTCCGGTTTTTGGCAGATCGGCACGTGGGGTTGGGCGCCGACGGTGTGATTCGAGCGGTGTTGACGAAATCATCCCCCGAAGCAGCGCACCTGCTCGGTGAAGAGCCTGATGCCGATTGGTTCATGGACTATCGAAATGCCGACGGCACCAAGTCAGAAATGTGCGGGAACGGGGTCCGTGTCTTCACAGAATTTTTGGTAGCTCAGGGTCTGGCCCAGCTCACTCCAGGAAGCACCTTGCCGGTTGCTACGAGGGCGGGAATCGTCGAGGTGGCTGGGAGCCCCAAAGGCACCTACCAGGTTGATATGGGTCGCTGGAAATTCAGAGAGGGCGACGTTGTGGTGTCAGCTCGGGGCCTCGATGTTTCCCGACCGGGGATCTCGATTACTGTCCCTAATCCTCATGTGGTGGTGGCACTCGCTTCCAAAGCAGAGCTTCAGGCGCTCGATTTGTCGATCGCGCCCGTTGTGGAACCCGCGCCCCCAGAGGGCGCGAACGTTGAGTTCGTGGTTCCCGCTGACCCGATGGTGGTTGATGGCGTCGGAGTGATTTCGATGCGTGTGCACGAACGTGGTGTGGGCGAGACCCAGTCGTGTGGCACGGGAGCGATGGCTGCAGCTTTGGCGACCAGGCACTGGGCGGGGGAAGGAGCCCCCCACCACTGGAGGGTAGAAGTCCCAGGCGGCACGCTCGGTGTGCGGATGTTTCCCACGGAAGAGGGCGAACACGTCAGCCTGTCGGGCCCAGCCACGCTGGTGTATTCCACGGTTGTGGAGATCTAGGACCGCGTCACTCGGATAATGCGGTAACCCTTTGAGGTTTCCGCGCGCTCTGCGTTGAAATCACCGGCGTTTCCTGCGCTGATCCAAGCCTGGAGTGAGTCTCCACCGAGTTTCTTTGCGACCACCAGCCACGCTTCGCCCGCGGGAGAAAGCCTGGGCAACCAGGTCGAAAGTATTCGGTGGAGGGTTTCCTTTCCCACCTTGATCGGGGGATTTGACCACAGGAGGTCAAAAGCGATGTCAGGTGGCACATTCTCCGGTAGCGAGGCGGTGACATGGGAAAGGCCGAGGGCCTCGGCATTGGCCTGGGTCGACTGCAGGGCTCGTTCGTTAACATCGATGCCCCAGATAGATGCCTCGGGGCTTTCCAGCGCCAGAGCCATCGTTAGCGGTCCCCAGCCGCAGCCAAGATCTAAAAAAGTGCCCTGCTGCGGGGGAGCGGGGGCGTATTTGAGTAGCTGAGCGGTGCCGGTGTCGAGAGATCCTGGACTAAAAGTGCCACTAGCACTGGTCAATGCCACCCGGTGACCCCGAAGAACGAGCTCGTGTTCACTCACGCGCAACGGACTACTCGGGTCGCTCGTGAAGTAATGTTCGGCAACCATCCCTCCACCGTATCCGCTCGCCAAGGGTTGCCTGGTAGCCTCGGGTATCCGACACAGAGGGATTCACATCATGAGTTTTGGCACCGCCATCGCCACAGGACTGCGCAAGTACGCCGACTTCACAGGGGTTGCCTCGCGATCCGAGTTCTGGTGGTTCAACCTTTTTCTGGTGCTCGGATCGCTGGTTTTTGGTGCTTTGGGCGAGGCGCTCGGAGCGGTGTGGTTTTTCGCGACCCTTGTGCCCTTCCTCGCTGTCGGCGTTCGACGCCTGCGGGATGCCGGTCTTGCGTGGGGTTTGATTTTTATTGGGCTTGCTGTGGGCCTGGGAACGATCGTGATGATCGTGTTGTGGTTGCAACCGACCAAAGTGACTGTCGAGAACGGCTAACGGACCCGCACTCGCGAGAGACTGTTCTGCTGCAGAGAACGATTGGGCAGTTTTCGTAGTACCGTAGCTGTGATGTTTGAAGAATGGGCGCTATGAATACGGAAACTGAGTGGGAGACAGTCGGAGAGAGAATCCGACTCGCACGCGACGCTGCAGGGATGAGCGTGAGAGAGCTCTCTCGACGAATTGATGTCTCGGCCAGCCATGTTTCACAAGTCGAGCGTGGGCTCGCTTCGTTTAGCGTTCGCGCTCTCTACAACGTGGTGAGTATCCTCGGCATTTCCATGGATTCTCTCTTCGAAGGCTCGACGCTCGAGTCGAGCCCTGCTCGGATCGAAGATGAGGTCGCTGCCACTGCCCAGGCTGGTCCACTCGATGAAGCGGGAATTGTTTTGCGGAGCTCGGCGCGTCCGAGCATGCAGCTTGAGTCAGGTCCGCGTTGGGAGAGACTGACCGCAAAACCTGAGGTGGGAGCGGAGTTCATTGAGGTTATTTATGCACCCGCGGAGGGCGCGGCTCCGCCTGAGGACTTCATCCGCCACATCGGCCGTGAGTACGGGATTATTATCCAAGGCACGCTGAGCGTTCAGGTTGGTTTCGGGCGGGCAGAAATGCACGTCGGGGACTCGATTGCTTTCGACTCAAGCATTCCCCACCGGTTTTGGAACCAGACCGGTGGCGAGGTGAAAGCGGTCTGGTTCGTCTGGGACGCGATAGCAAAAGACATGGAAGCAGACTTCCCCGGGGCTAATTCGACCTCTCATCACCATACGAACTCCTAAACGTTCTGCCTTAGGTAACGTTTTGGTCACTATGGCCCTGTAAGTGGACAAAACGTTATGTCTGTGTTTACACTTACCCTAACTTCGTGTCGTGTGAAAGCACATCGCGGTTAGGCAAAGGAGCCCCGAAGCATGACCACAGAGAGCCACTCTCAACAAGACGTCGTTCTTGAGGCTGTCAGCATCACGAAGCGCTTTGGCGGTGCCATTGCCGTTGATGATGTTTCCCTTTCCGTTCGTCGGGGCGAAATCCACGCGGTAGTGGGCGAGAACGGAGCGGGCAAGTCCACCTTGATGCGCGTAATGGCAGGCGTAATTGCGCAAGATGTCGGCGAGGTTCGTGTTTCAGGGCGCGTGCTTGAAAAGGGCGCCAAGGAGTCGATTGACGCCGGTATTGCCCTGGTTCACCAGGAGCTCAGTCTCGTACCCGAGATGACGGTGGCCGAGAACATCATGCTCGGGTACGCGCCGACCGCGATTGGATTCACGAAGACTAAAGAAATGAAGAGCGTGGCGAAAGCTGCGTTGGATGAAATTGGGGTCTCTGTCGACCTCAACGAGCGCATCTCCCGGCTTTCCGTCGCGCTAAGACAGTTTGTTGAAATTGCGCGGGCCGTTGCGAGGCAGCCTAAGGTGTTGATTCTCGATGAGCCAACGGCGACGCTGACTCCGGCGGAAACCGACTATCTGCTCCAAATGCTCCAGCGTTTGGCCTCAAACGGCATGGCCATTATTTATATTTCACATCGAATTCCAGAGGTCTTTAAGATTTGCAACACCGTCACGATCCTGCGAGACGGGACGCGAGTGGCTATCTCCGCTGTGGCAGACACAACGCCTGAGAGTGTTGTAGATCAGATGGTGGGAAGAGAGCTGAAGCTCGGCCTTCAGACACGGAGACAAAAAAAGCCGGGCGACACCGTACTCGAAGCCCGCGGCATTCAGGCAAAGGGGGTCAATGGAATTGACCTCACGGTCCGCTCGGGAGAAATTGTTGGCCTGGGCGGATTGGTGGGTGCAGGACGTACCGAGCTCATCCGGGCGATTATAGGTGCGGATAATAGAAGCGCAGGGAGTGTGACAATAACCCTCGACGGTCACACAACTGTTATTACGTCATACCAATCGGCTGTTCGCAACGGTGTTGCATACGTCCCAGAAGAGCGTCGAACCGACGGACTGGCCCTGACGATGACAGTTGCCGAGAACATTACACTTCCGAACCGTGAAGAACTCTCACGATGGGGTTTCCAACTCCGCCAGCGCATCGCAGATTTTGCCCAAAAACTGGCAGATACCGTCGGCTTGCGTCCGGCGGACACGGCTCGAGAGGCTGGTGAGTACTCCGGCGGGAACCAGCAAAAGATTGTGTTGGCAAAATGGCTCGGCCGGCGGCCCAAGCTGATTGTGCTCGATGAGCCAACAAGAGGAGTCGATGTCGGGGCAAAAGCGGAAATTCACCGGTTGGTAAAAAAACTTGCCGACGACGGTACCGCGGTTCTAATGGTGTCCTCCGATTTGCCTGAGCTCCTGGAACTCTCGGACACGATCCATGTGGTTCGAGATGGAGCTATAACGGGAACGCTCGTCGGAGACGAGGCGGACGAAAAAAGCGTCATGTCACTCGCTGCGGGAGAAAAGATGGTGAAGTCATAATGGAAAAAGAAACTCTCACGGAAGCCATCGCGATGAGCAAGGCACCGGAAGAAAAACCCTCATCCTCGAGGGGGACCTTCTTATGGATGGCGAACAACGGTATTTTCGTCTTCACGGCTTTGCTGATCATCAGCGCGGCATTCCTTGTTGACGGCTTCGCGTCCCTTCAGAACATTACCGACGTGTTCCACCGCGCCGCTCCTATTGGCATCGTCGCGGCTGGTATGACATTCGTCGTGATTAGTGGGAATTATTTGGACCTATCTGTCGTGGCGCAGGTCGCCTCTTCAGCGGTTATTTTCCTCGCTGTTAGCAACGAATACGGCCTCCCGCTGGCTATGCTGGCGTGCTTAGCCTGCGCTGTTTTATATTCCCTCGTCAATGGTGCTGCGGTTGGGTACTTCAAAGCAAACGCAGTTATTGTCACGTTGTCAACAACCTATATCGGGCTCGGGCTGCTTCGATTTTTTTCGGGTGGGAGTATCTTTTTTGGTCCGGAGGATGGGCCCATCCGCGCGTTTGGGACCGGAAAAATTGGGCCTGTTCCGTATTCTGCGGTTGTTCTGGTCATAGTGACCATTGTGTTGTCGATTTTGCTAACAAGGACAAACTTTGGATTTCTGGTGAAGTCTTTTGGGGTCAATGAGTCAGCAACGCGTCTTGGGGGCACGAACACGGGCCTCGTGATTATCGGTGCTTTCTTTGTGACCGCTTTGGCGGCGATGGTCGCCGGATGGGTGTTGGCGTCCTTCTCCAACACCGCGGTTTCTGCCAACGGCCAAGGTTACGAGTTTCAAGCCCTCGCCGCGATTATCGTCGGAGGAACGAGTGTGTTTGGCGGCAAGGGTTCCGTGCTCCGAACCCTGCTGGGTGTGGTTTTTGTCAGCGTTTTGACAAACGTTCTGGTGATTTCGAATATCTCGTTTGGTTATCAGCAGGTTGCCTTGGGAATTCTCATTGTTATTGCCGTGTCAGTTGATGCAGTGTCCCGAAAGGTTGGAAAATCGTGAGCCAGACCCAGAGTATTCAACTAGGAAAAGCAAGCGGAGGATTCGCAACCCGGATGCGTCTGGTCCTGGCTCGCCGGACGGAAGGCCGCGGTGTGGCACTCCTTGCACTGGTGCTGGTGTTCGTTTCGTTGACTCAACCTCTTGTCTTTACCGCATATCCGGTAACCCTGGGGCGTATCGCACTCATTGGACTTGTGGCGCTCGGGCTTACTGCTGTGATTCTGATGGGTGAGCTTGACCTGAGCGTGGCGAGTACTTTGGCGGTCTCGGGGGTCATCATGGCTCTCATCCCCAACATTTGGGTGGGAATCGTGGTGGCTCTGCTAACAGGCCTGATAATCGGCGTAATCAATGCTTTTTTCGTTGCTGTTGTTGGAATTAACTCCTTCATTGCGACCCTGGGGACTCTCTTTTCTCTGCGTGGCCTGGCATTCGTGCTCTCGGATGAGGAGCCGGTTCGAATATCAAATGTTGATGCGGGGATCGCCTTCGGAACCCCCCTCGTGGGAGCCATCACTCCGCGCGTCCTAATCTTTGTTCTCGCTTTCGTCGCGATCCAGGTTTTTGTTTCACGAGTGAAGGCGGGGCGCGAATTTTTTGCTGTTGGTGGGAATAGGCAAGCAGCCTCCGATGCGGGTATTCCCGTCCGCCGTCGCATTTTCACCGGGTTCATGATTTCAGGTTTTGTTGCCTCGCTCGCGGGGGTTATAAACACTCTGGAGCGCACGTCTGCAGACCCGAGGGCTGGCCAGACAGTGTTGCTTGCTAGTTTTGCGGCTGCGATTATTGGCGGAAACTATCTGAAGGGCGGTCGCGGTTCCATCGTCGGGACGCTCATCGGGTCTGCCTCGCTAGGTGTTCTCCAGATTGCGCTCACGCTGTCCGGTGTGCAAGTCCCGGTTCAGTCGATCTTTATTGGCCTCATTTTATTGCTAGCTGTGACAACCGATCCCACCAGTCTTCGTGCGGTGCTGGGAAGCATTAGGTCGGTTCGCCAGGGGCGCTCGGGTTCTCGTACTGCTAAGTCCGAGAGACCTGTTACCGACCGGTAACAGGAAGAAATAACAGAGAGGCAAGAATATGCGGAAATCGCGTATCGGGCTCGCTACAGCTGGAATCATGGCTGTTGCTTCGCTCACGCTCGCAGGCTGTGCTGCTGCCGAGGAAGAGGCTGCTACTGAAGAGGCAGCGTCAACTGCAGCTGCTCCAGCTGACGAAACATTCGAAGTGTACGCACTTCTGCCCCAGGGTAACGACCAGCCATACGGCACCACCTATCTTCCCCCAATGGAAGCAAAGGCAGCCGAGCTGGGAATTAACCTCACCATCACCAACTCAGAGTATGACGGTGACAAGCAGGCTTCCGAGTGTGAAGTTGCTATTGCCGCAAAGCCTGACGGAATCATTCTTTGGCCTGGACAAGCGGACTCCGTGACTCCTTGCCTTACGGCAGCTGACGCCGCCGGGATTCCAGTCTGGATCAGTAACGCTGATGTCAACGAAGCTGACAAGCCTCTCACCTATGGTTACTCCGGAACCGATAGCTACGGCCAGGGTGCCGCGTCGGCCGAAATCATGTGTGAGATCGTCGGCGACGCAGAAATCGGGATCATCCAGATCAACGGACTCACCGGAAACTCGGTTGCGCAGCTGCGTGGCGATGGTTTCAGAGAGACCGTTGCGTCAAACTGCCCCAACGTCAGCATCTTGGCCGAACAGCCTGGTGACTGGAACGCAGATGACTCTCAGATCGCTGCGTCCGAAATGCTGACCTCGGTCGGCGTTGAGAACGTGCAGGGTATGTATGCCGCGGATGACACGATGGTCAAGGGTGGAATCGACGCCTTCAAGGCTCGTGACATCGCTGTAGCAGACCTGTTCATCACCTCGATCGGAAACACCTTCCTCGGTAACCCCTTGGTTGGATCTGGCGAGCTCGATGGCACCATTTTCCAGACATCCTCGTGGGATGGCGAAAATGCTGTAATTGGGATCCACGCAGCTATGACCGGTGCAACCGAAAAGGGTCGCGATGACGGTGCTTCTGTGCTGTACATGCCAAACCCCAAGGTGACTATCGACAACTGGGATGACGTCTCTGTCGCCCCTGAGTGGTAAACCGCTAACCCGGTTTTAGCACCAGCGTGAGTTCTGGGGGGGGCCATTGGGCCCTCCCCAGAACAATCGCAGAAGCACTGCCCACGGGCTCCCACAACTAGCCCTCGCACTCTCCCCGGAAGAACACGACATGACCAAAGAATTCACCCCAGCACCACTAGTGCCCGCTCTTGACTTTGCTAACCGGCAGATCCCTGCTCACGGTTCGATGGGTGTTGACTACGAACAGCGTGTCGATTTCCACCGCTTGCGGTCCTACCGTCTCGATCGAGCAATGAAGTCTCTCGAGGCTAGCGAATGCGGCGCTTTCTTGTTGTTCGACTTTTACAATATTCGATACACCACCCAAACGTGGATCGGCGGAGCCCTAGGCGACAAAATGTCCCGATATGCCCTTCTGATGCCCGATGGCAAACCACACCTTTGGGACTTTGGCTCCGCCGCGAAACACCATCGATTGTTTGCTCCCTGGCTTGCCGATGGCCACTCCCATGCCGGTATGTTGGGCCTGCGAGGAGCCATTTCGCCTGATGTCGGATTGATGAAGGAAGCCGTGACGACTATCAAGGGCATGCTTGTCGATGCTGGTGTCGCAAACGACCCCATTGGCGTGGACATCGTGGAGCCGGCGTTCTTGTTCGAGATGCAAGCACAGGGCCTCAAGGTGGTCGATATTCAGCAGCACATGCTGGATGCGCGTGCAATTAAGTCTGTGGACGAAATTATGTTGCTCTCGCAGGCAGCCGCGATGGTCGACGGCGTCTATCAGGACATTGTCGACGTTCTGAAGCCTGGCATCCGCGAAAACGAGATAGTCGCACTTGCCTCAAAGCGCCTCTATGAGTTGGGCTCCGACCAGGTCGAGGCAATTAATGCGGTCTCCGGAGAGCGATGCAATCCGCACCCTCACAATTTCACAGACAAGATTATTCGCCCTGGCGATCAAGCCTTCTTCGACATCATCCACTCGTTCAATGGGTACCGGACCTGCTATTACCGGACCTTCTCGGTCGGCAGTTCAACCACACCCCAGCACGATGCGTATCGGAAAGCGCGCGAGTGGATGGACCTCGCCATCGATAAGGTTAGGCCCGGCGTCGGGACTGACGAAGTGGCAGCTCTGTGGCCAAAAGCGCAGGAGTTTGGCTTCGCGAACGAGATGGAGGCTTTTGGGCTTCAATTTGGCCACGGCTTGGGTCTGGGCCTTCACGAGCGCCCTATTATCTCCCGCCTTAACTCGATGACCAAACCCGTCGAGATTGAAGCTGGAATGGTGTTTGCGCTGGAAACCTACTGCCCCGCGTCGGATGGTGTCTCTGCTGCACGCATCGAAGAAGAGGTCGTCATCACGGAGAAGGGCGCCGAGGTCCTGACGCGGTTCCCCGCGCAAGAGCTTTTCGTCGCAAATCCTTACTGAGTCGCGTTTTAGCCTTAGTCCACACGCATGGAGATGATGAGGTAGCGGAATCCGTCGGGGCCGGCGGTGATGGTGCATTTGCCGCCAAGCGGCAAAGACACGGTGTCTCCCTTGCTGAACTGCCATGAACGCCCGTCGGGCTCGTTTACTGTCGCCGTGCCCTCAACGGTAAAAACACAGTGTTCTTCGCCCTGAGTTGTCAGGCTGGTAGTTGCGAGGGGTTCCAGAGCGACGACCTGAATCGCCTTCCAGGGCCCCTCCATAATGTCGGTAATCCCCGAATCACCGGTCTCATAGAGATTTACTCGTGCTTTGTTCATTCCAAATCCTTAGGCGTTAGCGACGGAGGGGGAGTAGTCCGGTAGGGCGTTCACGATTGACGGGGGAAGAGCCTCGACCACAACGAATTCGAGCGGTTCACTGCCGTGATTGACGATTCCATGACGGCCATTGAGGGGCGTCATGATGAGGTCGCCGGGGACGACGTCAAATTCATCGCCGTTGTACTTCATCATTCCTGTGCCGGACACGATGAAGTAAATTTCTTCGGTTCTTGAGTGCACATGCTCTCCAACGGCGGCACCCGGCTCCAAAACATTGTGTTCGAACGAGTCCCACGCGGCGTGCAACATCAGGCCGGTCACGAAGCGTTTCCAGTGCATTAGCCCAGAGCCGCCGTGCACTCCAATGACCTGTGACGCAGAACCTGTATTCGAAACGATGATCGGGTTTGGCACGTCTACCCCCTGTGGTGTTCTGTGTAGGCTAACGATACTATGGATTTTGAGGCAAATCTAGAAACTTAGCCATTTTTGTGTTGTCAAAGTTGACAGAGAGTGAGGGTTAACATGCGTGTCGCGCAAAAAGTGTCCATCATCACTGGAGGTGCTCGCGGAATAGGGCGAGCGGCCGTGGAGTTATTCGCTTCCGAGGGAGCGATCGTCTACGCGGTTGATCTCAGTTTTGAGGAGCCATTCGAGTCGGAGTCTGTTCGCAGCGTTCATATGGACGTCACGTCACCCGAGCAGTGGGATGCTCTCGTGGCGAATGTGCTGAGAGAACAACAACGCATTGACATTCTCTTCAATAACGCTGGCGCGGTCGGTTCCTACGACGGAATTGCAGATATCAGCTTCGACGATTGGCACCGAATAATCGATTTGAATCTCAACGGGGTGTTCTACGGCACGAAAGCTGTTCTTCCCGCGATGCGCGAGGCAGGTTATGGCGCCATGGTTCACACCTCCTCGATGTGGGGCTATGTGGGCGCGAGCGGAGTGGCTGCGTACACCGCCTCAAAGGCCGCCGTGAGGTCACTGAGTAAGAACGTCGCACTCACGTACGCGGCCGAGGGAATTCGTTCCAATTCCATCCATCCGGGGATTATCGGGACCCCGATGGTCATGGCGCAGGACAAGAGTCTCACCCAAGAGCTGATCGACAAAACCCCGGTTGGCCGGCTGGGAACCCCCCTCGAGGTCGCGCAGGGCGCCCTTTTCTTGGCATCTGATGACGCCTCTTACATCACGGGGACAGAACTTGTGATTGACGGGGGTTCGACCGCTCAGTAACGCTATGCCGTGGTTGGGGTCTCCGGCGCGCTCCTCGCAACTTCGGCCAGCGCTGCCCAGTCGAGTTCCGCGAGTTCCGGGCGGGACAGCGCTGTCTCAAAAACGCTGGCTAGTGCGTCTGATGTGGCTAAGGAATTCCCTTGCGACGACGCAATGCCGGCGGCAAGCGTGAGGTCCTTGAGACCAAGTTCAAGAGAGAAACCCTGAGGCAGGTAAGAAGACTGGGCAATCATTCGGCCGTACCCCGAGTACACCACTCCTCCAAATAAGGTGTTCGTTAGCAAGTCCACGAAGCCCTCAGCGTCAATCCCGGCTCCTTCCACCAGCGTTACTGATTCCGCAATCGCTTGGATGGCGTGAATAATGTTGAGATTGACCGCGACTTTGGCGATATTCGCTTGAGAAGGGTTAGTGCCAAGTGGCCAGGTTTTCTTGCCCATGAGATCGAAGAAAGGCTGCGCTCCCGCGGCAGCCGCCTCATCCCCAGCAACCAGAATATTCAGCTCACCGGCGGCGGCGACCGCTGGGCGACCGAGGACTGGGCTTGATACGTAACTCGCGCCTGCCGCGGTAAAAATCCCGTGCAGCATGGTTCCACACTCAGGTGAAACTGACGCCATGTTCGCGTGGAAGCCGTCTCGCGCGGCTGCCGCAGCAGTGGGTGTCAGCACTGCCTTGGCCGCGGCGTCGTTTGCCAACATAGAAAAAGATTTGCCGGTAGCTAGGGCTTCATCCGGGCTTTTCGCTTCGATGGCTCCTTCAGAGACTAGGGTTCTTATTGCTGCGGGAGATCGGTTCCACACCACCACGGTGTGCCCGCCGCTCATAAGTCGGCGGGCCATAGCAAGGCCCATTGTGCCGAGCCCGAGAAAACCGATCTCCGCCATTGGACTAGCCCTTCCAGATGGTCTTCATGTTCGTGAACTCCCGGATACCAGGTGCTCCTAATTCGCGACCGAATCCTGAATCTTTCACACCGCCGAAGGCGAGTTCAGGGTAAGAGATTGTCATCCCGTTGACGAACACCGCTCCCGCATCCAATTTCTCGGTGAAGAAGTTCTGCTCCTCGGCATCGGTGCTCCAAATCGCAGAACTCAGACCGAAGGAGGTCTGGTTAGCAATCGTGATGGCCTCGTCACGGTCTTTCACTCGGTAAATGCTGGCCAGAGGCCCAAAGGCTTCCTCCATGGTGATTCGCATGTCAGGCGTGATGTCGGCAATAACGGTGGGGGGATAGAAGTAACCGGGTCCTCCCGGAAGCTCACCTCCAACGAGCACGCTCGCACCCCTAGATTTTGCGTCCTCCACGAGCTCGGAAATGTCGCGCTGGCCATTCTTTGTGGCGAGAGGGCCCACCTGAGTTGCGGGATCCATAGGATCACCCATCACGAGGGCCTTCATGCCTTGAACAAAG
>JAFMDO010000028.1 GCA_017857245.1 Pontimonas sp. | reverse complement strand
CGTGCAGGCCCCACCCGCCAAGGGCTCTGGTGGATAGCGAAGCAATCCGCCAAGCCGTCCGCAGCATTTTGGTCGCGGTGGGGGAAGACCCAGCCCGAGAGGGCTTGAACAGCACGCCGGATCGTGTCGCCGAATTGTTCGCCGACCTGTATTCCGGCGTAGGGGTGGACCCTCTCTCGGTCATTCGTGAGGCCAAGCCACTGGTCAGTGATGAGAATGAACGCGGCGAGCTTGTTGCTTTGCGCGATATTTCCTTCCATTCCCTGTGCGAGCACCACCTCCTTCCCTTTGAGGGCACCGCCCACGTGGTCTATCAGCCTGCGGCGGGAATTTTGGGACTTGGGACGCTGGCAAAGTTAGTCGAGGTCAGTGCTGCTCGACCGCAGCTTCAAGAACGGCTGGGCGAGACGGTGGCGCATGCTCTGGTGGAATCCGAGGTGGCGGCAGGCGCGCTGGTGTTGGTGTCGGCAACCCACGGTTGCGTTCGCTTCCGCGGACCCAAACAAGCCTTGACAACGGTCACTGTGGCAAGCGAGGGGACCTTATCGGCGGGCGAGGCCCGTCATGAAGCACTTCTCTTGGTTGGCGGAGACGACTGGGCGTGAGCCTCCACCGGCGACCCGAAGTGTGGGGGGTGCTCAATGTCACCCCCGATTCCTTTAGTGATGGCGGCGAGTACTTCGCGCTTGATCGCGCAGTCACCCGCGCACACGACATGATGTCTCAGGGCGCGTCGGTGATTGATGTGGGGGGTGAATCCACCAGGCCTGGAGCTTCGCGGGTTGACGTGGAGAGCGAACAGGCCAGGGTGTTACCGGTGATCACCGAACTGACCACCCAGGGCATTCCTGTGAGCATTGACACGATGTGGGCGGATACGGCCCTCAAAGCGCGGGCGGCTGGCGCCACCATCATCAACGATGTGTCGGGGGGGATGGCAGACGAGAAGATGCTCCCGATGATGGCCCTCGAGGGCTGCAACGTCGTCCTGATGCACTGGAGAGCCCACAGTCAAGAAATGGACTCGGTCGCCGTGTATGACGACGTCGTGAATGAAGTGCGGGAAGCACTCGCGGAGCGAGTGGCGGCGGCCTTAGCGGTGGGAATCGCCGCTGAGAACATCATTCTCGATCCCGGCCTCGGTTTTGCTAAAATCTCCCAGCACAACTGGGAGCTTCTCGCCCAACTGGAAGAGGCAATTCCTGCCGGCTACCGCGTGTTAGTGGGCGCATCACGCAAGCGATTCTTGGGAGAGTTATTGCCAGAGGGCCATGAGGTCCAGGAACGCGATGCCTCTACAGCGCACCTGGGCGTGTTACTCGCCGAGAAGGGAGTGGGGGTGCTGCGAGTGCATAACGTCGCCGCGCAAACTCACGCCCTCGATGTCTGGCAGGCTTTTCAACAAGGAGGTCTCCGTGGCTGACGTGATTCGGTTAATGGGCATCGAAGTTTTTGCCCATCACGGCGTGTTTCCGTCGGAGCGTCGCGATGGTCAAACCTTCGTGATTGACGTTGAGGTCGAATACGACATGGGTCCTGCCGCCGCTTCCGATGATGTGGCTGACGCTATCGATTACGGAGCGCTGGCAGAAGCAATTTCTGTCGATGCGGGCCAGGATCCGGTGAACCTTCTGGAAACACTCTGCCTGCGGCTGATTCGGGTGGCGCTCGGTTTTTCTTCAGCCCACGCCGTCACCGTTACCATTCATAAGCCCCAGGCGCCGATGCCCGTAGTGGTGGGAGATTCCGCCGTATCGATGCGTCGAGAGCGGGGTGAAGTTTCGTGAGAAACGGCTGGACATACTGCGTGGTGGCATTGGGGACCAACATGGGTGACCGGGAAGACGTTGCGTTTCAAGCGCTTGCGGATGTTCGCGCTGTCGAAGGATTTACGGTGACTCAAGCGTCGTCCCTGCACGAAACAGTTGCCTTGACGAGCAAAGGGTATGACGCTTCCGCGCCGGGGTATGTGAATCAGGTGATCGTGCTCGAGTCGGCTTGGTCACCGGAGAAGACTCTGGAGAAATTGCTCGAGATTGAGCAGGCGCACGGTCGAGAGCGGACGGGGGAGCGCTATGCCGATCGAACCCTGGACCTCGACCTCATTACCTATGGCGAGATGATGCAGGAGACAGAATTTTTGACTCTCCCCCACCCGCGAGCCCACCAGCGGTCTTTCGTCCTCGAACCTTGGCTAGAAATCGACGCCGCAGCAACGATCCCTGGGCTGGGGTCCGCCCAGGAGCTACTGTTGGCGCTTCCCCAGGATGGGTAATGACCTTCACCAAGCTGTCAACCCTTGCCATCTTTGCCCTCTCGGGCGCTGCAGTGGTGGGTCTGGGGCAGTGGGCGGCAGCGCGCCTTGGTGAGAACGCACTGATTCCCCCCATCACCTGGGGCGCAACGCTGCTCCTCCTGGGCGGGATTGTTCTTTCTCTCGCCTGGCCTGTTCGACAGAGCGTGACCCGCCAGGTGAAGACCAGCCTGATTGACCCTCTCTACGCAACCCGCGTTCTCCTGCTGGCTAAGGCAAGCGCGGTTTCCGGATCGGGGTTAGCCGGTGGTGCAGTGGGTGTGGGAGTGTTCTTTCTCTCCCGCCCCGTGGTGTCCGCTCCTGCGTTGTGGTCGGTCGGGTTTGCCCTTCTTGGCGCTCTAGTCTTAATGGCCGGCGCCCTTGTGGCGGAGCGGTGGTGCGCCTACCCACCCGAGGACACCGGTAGTCAAGGACGAGAAGGAGAACGCTCGTGAGGGGACCAGAAACTTCGTGGCGCACCATCAGTCCCCTCTATCAGCGGGAGCTGATGGTCTTGACAGGCTTGGGGTTTCTCATTCCCCTCGCAGTTTCAACGGTTCCACTATGGGTATCGCTGGGGAGCATCAGTGTGTGGTCGTGGATTGCGCTGGTGGGAGTGGCGATTGTCGCTGTGGTGAGCGTGGCTTTTGTTCCCCGACGCGTGAAGGCGATTGGCTATGCCCTCCGCGATGATGATCTGGTGTTTCGCCGGGGCATCTTTTTCCAACGACTGGTGGCGGTGCCCTATGGCCGATTGCAGTTGGTGGATGTTGCCCGTGGGCCGGTAGCTCGAATTTTGGGGCTGTCCAAGCTGAGCTTGGTGACCGCTGCCGCGTCAACAGGTGTGAGCATCCCGGGGTTACCCGCAGACACCGCCGAAGAACTTAGGGACCACCTCATTGCACTGGCGGAAACGCGCCGAGCCGGTCTCTAGTGCGCACTCACACTCTTCGCGCTGCCTCCGAGGTTGGTGATGGTCGCTGGTATCGCCTGCACCCTTTGACCCCGCTATTACAGGGCGGTGTCGCTGTTCTCGCCATATTGACCGCAGCTCTTGCCTGGCTGTGGGAGGGCATCATCCTGCCGACCCTTCTGCAGTTTTTTGGCGTCGTTAGCGACGGCCCCGATTCCCGATTGTGGGAGCTTGTCGGTCAGTCACTCGGGTGGATTGCCTTCGGGGCGGTGCTGGCGGTGGTGGCGCTTGTTCTCGTGTTGTGGCTTGAGTGGCGAGTGCACCTGGTCAAGATGGATGCTGACATGATCGAGGTCAAGCGCGGGCTGATAGTGAAGTCTTCTCGACGCGCGCGGCTTGACCGAATCAACACGATCGGAGTTCGTCGGCCTCTGATTCCCCGACTGCTGGGATTAGCCAAACTTGATATCCAGGCTGCCGGGAATGATGCAAGTGTCGTCCTCGCATACTTGCCAGTTTCGGTGGCACAGGATTTGCGGCGGATGATTCTCGCCGGCGACGTCACTACCCCAGAGGGTCAGGAGGGAGAAGAAATCCAACGGGAGGTGGAGGTCCCCCTCTTTCGTTATCTTGCCGCTTTGGTCGTAAGCGTTGAAACGGTGGTCTTGTTTGTGGTCATCACCGGTGTCACCATTTTTGCCGTGTGGGCAGGGGAAATGGCGGTGTGGTTGGCGTTAGTGTTGGCGCTCTTTGTGTATGTGGTGTACCTCGGTGAGCGCATGATTCGGTCGGGAAACTTCGTGATCGATTCACTCGAAGGCGATATCCGTGTTTCTCTGGGGCTGCTCTCTACCTCGGTGGAGACTATTCCCCCCGAGAGAATCCACTCGCTCGAGCTCAGTCAGCCGTGGGCGTGGAAATTCTTTGGCTGGTGGCGGCTGAACGCAAACCTGGCGTCCCAGCCGGGGGCGACCGACACCAAGGCCTCAGCGCACACGGTGATCTTGCCCGTGGCAACAACCGCGGAGGTAATCACAGTGGTGGCCTTGGGCATGCCCGACCATTTTGAGACGGGGACCCATACGCTGTTGGAAAGCATGCTGAAGGACACCCGTTCGGTGTGGGCGAAGCCGGGTTCCTTAGTTTGCCCTCCGCGAGCACAGTGGCGCATCCCCTTTTCTGCCCACCTCACCGGCGCGATCCTTCAGCCCCAGTCGGTTCTTTTGCGCCGGGGCCGTGCTGTTGCGCGGGTGAGCATCACCCCGCTGATGCGAGTGCAAAGTGTCAGCGTGTCCGAAGGCCCGTGGCACCGTGCGCTGGGCCTCACCCGCCTAGAGCTTCAGAGCGTTTCTGGCCCTATTAGTTTGCGGGTTTCGGGGATGGATGCCACAGAAGCCGTTGCGTGGTGGGAGGGTGTCAATCACGCCATTACGCAAGCGCTTCATCAAGCGAGCCCCACCCCACACGAGAAGGTGTCATCGTGATGGACCCCTCACGCTTGGGTGTTGGCGTTATTGGCGCTGGGAAAGTAGGACCCGTCCTCGCCTTAGCCCTTGCCGGGGCGGGACACAGCATTGTGGGGATTACCCCACCTGGCACCGATGGCGAGCGAGTCAGCGCGATGTTGCCGGGAGTGCCCTTTCTGAGCCCACACGACATTTGTGAACGAAGTGAACTTGTTCTTCTGGCGCTGCCCGATGATCAATTGCGAGGATTCATCGAGGGCATGGCGGGCTCGGGCGGTTTTGTTGCTGGTCAGATTGTGGCACACACCTCGATTGTTCACGGCCTGGAGGTTCTGAAACCAGCCCTTGCGCAGGGTGTGATACCCGTTGGCCTTCACCCGCTGATGGAGTTCAGTGGATGGAGTATGGATGTCGCAAAGATGACTGGTGCGTGGTGTGTGGTGTCGGCTCCCGCCGTTGCGTCCCCGATAGCCCACGCACTTGCGGTGGAAATGGGGATGGAACCCCTGGTGGTGGCAGAAGAACATCGCAGTCATATAGCCTCAGCGGTGGCATTGGCCACCAGCTTTTCCCATACGACCATCACCGAAGCGGCAGACCGGCTGCGCCTGGCAGGAATTGCGAATCCCGGCGTTGTGATGGCTGCGCTGGTGGGCTCGAGTGTGGAAAATGCGCTTCGTGGCGTGTCAGGCAACGATGTTGAAGGCGGTGGGGAATGACCACCCCGGCCATCACTTCTTCAGCCACTGAGCTTTCTGCGCAGGTTGCACGCTGGCGGGAATTAGGACAGACCATCGCTTTCGTGCCCACCATGGGAGCCCTCCACGAAGGTCACAAGAAACTCGTCACCGAGGCTGCCGCCCATGCCGATCGGGTCGTGGTCAGTATTTATGTGAACCCTTTGCAGTTTGGTCAGGGAGAAGATTTTGAACAGTACCCCAGAGATCTCGCTTCGGATGCCGGTTTCCTGGAAGAGGCGGGGGTGGATGTGATTTTTGCTCCCTTGGAGGCAGACATCTATCCCGAAGGGAAAGAGCGCGCCCCAGCGATTGACGCGGGAGAAATCGGCGCGCTCTTTGAGGGGGTAGAACGCGCGGGCCACTTTGGCGGGATGCTCACCGTGGTGAAGAGGTTGCTTGATATTGTCCACCCACACGTCCTCGTTATGGGGCAAAAAGATGCCCAGCAATTGTTTCTTGTCACCCAGATGGTGAAGCGGGAGCTCCTCCCCGTTACCCTGTTGCCGGTCGAAACGGTGCGTGACAGAGACGGGGTGGCTCTTTCCAGCAGGAACGCCTATCTTTCACCACCAGACCGCACCCGTGCGCGGGTGATATGTCGCGCCCTCGCTGCTGCCGCTCAGGCGAGAGACCTAGAAAGCGCCCGCGCTGAAGCGCGGGACACCCTGGGGGGCCAGGAAAGTGTGGAGATTGACTATCTCGAGACTGTGGACCCGGCAACCTTTCTGCCTATCGAGGGGGCCGGCTATCGCGGCGAGGCTCGGATGATTGTGGCGGTGACAATAGGGGAGACCCGCCTTATCGACAACACCCGCCTAACATTTGGTCAGTAGGCTAGCGGGGACATCACCCTGGTTGAAAGAGCCTTATGACCGATTCACCTGTTCCACCCGGCGAGGCTAGTGACTCCGCTGAACAATTCGAAGTCCGCCTCCAAAAGCGTGCTCGAATGCTCGAGCAAGGCGTGGCCCCCTATCCCGTGTCGGTGGGGGTAACCACCACAATTTCTGACGTTCGGGCGAAGTACCCTGAGCTGGAACCCGAGCAGGCCACCGGTGAAAGTGTGGGCGTCGCGGGACGGATCGTTCACATGCGGGTGACCGGGAAATTAGCGTTTGTCTCGCTTCAAGGAGGCTCGGGCGAGCGCTTGCAGGCCATGATTTCTTTTGGTGAGGTCGGTGAAGAGTCCTATGAATCATTGAAAGACCTGGTAGACCTGGGCGACCATCTCTTTGTGGAGGGCGAAGTGATCGCATCCAAGCGGGGCGAGCTCTCGATTATGGCGAGTACGTGGGCCTTGGCGTCAAAAGCCTTGATGCCCCTGCCGAATTTGCATTCAGAATTAAACGAAGAAACTCGAGTCCGCCAGCGATACCTGGACCTGATTGTTCGCGACCAAGCCCGTGAAACAGTGCGCCAGCGCGCTGGAGTTAATTCCTCCCTTCGCGCCACCTTTGAAGGCCACGGCTACCTCGAAGTCGAAACTCCGATGTTGCAGACCCTGCACGGTGGCGCCACGGCGAGACCGTTTGTTACCCACTCCAATGCCTTCAGTACTGACTTGTATCTTCGGATTGCACCAGAGCTATTCCTCAAGCGCGCGGTGGTGGGCGGTCTGGAACGCGTTTTCGAAATTAACCGCAACTTCCGCAACGAAGGTGCTGATTCCACCCACAGCCCCGAGTTTTCGATGCTCGAGGCCTATCAGGCCTACGGCGATTACGAGCAGATGGCAGATTTGACCCAGGAGATGATTCAGAACGCGGCGATGGCTATTGCCGGTAGTCACACCGTGACCTGGGCTGACGGGAGTGACCATGACCTCGGCGGGACATGGGATCGCCTCTCGCTCTATGAGAGCCTCTCAGAGGCTTCCGGTACGAAAATTACTCCTGAAACAGACATGGTGACGTTGGAGAAGATGGCGAAGGCTGTCGGTATCGAAGTCGCACAACCCACCCATGGAAAACTTGTCGAGGAGCTCTGGGAGCACTTTGTTATTGACTCCCTGACGACGCCCACCTTCGTCATGGACTATCCCGTGGACACTTCGCCACTGGTGAGAGAACATCGTTCGCGCCCTGGGGTTGTCGAAAAATGGGATCTCTATGTTCGAGGCTTTGAATTGGCGACCGGCTACTCAGAGCTCATTGACCCTGTCATTCAGCGGGAGCGCTTTGTGGAGCAGGCTCGTTTGGGCGCCAAAGGTGATGAGGAGGCGATGCGGGTGGATGAAGACTTCCTTCGCGCACTCGAACACGGTATGCCACCCTCCGGCGGAATGGGCATGGGGATTGACCGGCTGATGATGGCTCTCACGGGGCTGGGAATCAGAGAGACGGTTCTTTTTCCCCTCGTGAAGTGAGTTAGTCCTCGAGAGCCAGTGCGCGCTTGGCGCGCTCTTCTTGTTCCATTTTCTTGTAAATAGAGCGTTCACGGCGATCTGCGGTCAAGATGGAACGAATGATGAACCAAAAAAGCACACCCATGAGCGCGGTGGGCGTTACCGAAAAAAGGGCATTCAGCCAGAAGTTCTCGATCATGTCGTTCCCCCTTATCCGATCAGAGCCGTTAGACCATAAACGATGAACCCGCCCAGAATGACCAGAAGCGCAACCCTGGCCGGCGGCCAGGCGGACTTCTTCGGTGCTTTGTTCATCTCCTCCCGAGTCTAGGGTCGGTATCCCAAGGAACGCTGAGGAGCCCCTCACGCTGGGGGCGAACACCTGCCCACGGGGACACTTTCGCGCATATTCTCGTAAGAACGAGTAGTGGTGAGAGTTTCACTGATACCCCGATCTAAGGAGTGGCACACATGTTTGAGCGGTTTACCGACCGAGCACGCCGAGTCGTTGTATTGGCCCAAGAAGAGGCCAAGATGCTCAATCACAACTACATCGGCACCGAGCACATCCTCCTGGGCCTCATCCACGAGGGCGAAGGGGTGGCCGCAAAAGCGCTCGAATCACTCGACATTTCTCTCGAAGCTGTGCGGGAACAGGTCCAAGAAATCATCGGCCAGGGCCAGCAGGCTCCGACCGGTCACATTCCTTTCACTCCCCGGGCCAAAAAGGTGCTGGAACTGAGCCTGCGGGAAGCCCTTCAGTTGGGCCATAACTACATCGGCACCGAGCACATCCTCCTGGGCCTCATCCGTGAAGGCGAAGGCGTTGCCGCCCAGGTCTTGGTTAAGCTTGGCGCCGACCTCAACCGCGTTCGCCAGCAAGTCATCCAGTTGCTCTCGGGTTACCAGGGCAAAGACCCCGTGTCGGTGGGAGGATCAGAAACTTCCAGCGACAAGGGTTCGACGGTGTTGGACCAGTTTGGTCGCAACCTCACCCACGCCGCGCGTGAAGGAAAACTCGACCCCGTCATTGGGCGCGAGCGCGAGATGGAACGCGTGATGCAGATTTTGTCTCGTCGATCCAAAAACAACCCTGTTTTGGTCGGTGAACCCGGTGTGGGAAAGACCGCCGTGGTTGAAGGGCTTGCTCAGGCCATCGTCAAGGGCGATGTGCCAGAAACGCTCAAGGACAAGCAGCTGTATTCCCTGGACCTCGGTTCTTTGATCGCCGGTTCCCGCTACCGCGGTGACTTTGAAGAGCGCCTCAAGAAGGTCACCAAGGAGATCCGCACCCGGGGAGACATCATTGTCTTCATCGATGAGATCCACACCCTTGTGGGGGCAGGTGCAGCAGAGGGCGCTATCGACGCTGCCAGCATTCTGAAGCCTCTGCTGGCTCGTGGCGAGCTCCAGACCATTGGTGCCACCACTCTGGATGAATATCGCAAACACTTCGAGAAGGATGCAGCTCTTGAGCGTCGCTTCCAGTCGGTGCAGGTCAACGAACCTTCTCCCGCCCACACCATCAACATCTTGAAGGGTCTGCGGGACAGGTACGAATCGTTCCACCGGGTTTCCATCACTGATGGCGCTATCGACGCTGCCGTGAATATGGCCGACCGCTATGTCCAGGACCGTTTCCTGCCTGACAAAGCCATCGATCTCATTGACGAAGCGGGAGCGCGTTTGCGTTTGTCGCTGCTCTCGAGCCCACCCGAGTTGCGGGAATTTGACGAGAAGATTGCGGATGTGCGCACGCGCAAAGAAGCTGCCATCGAGGGACAAGACTTCGAAAAAGCAGCCTCGCTTCGCGACGAAGAGAAGACTCTGCTTGGCGAGCGTCTCCAACTGGAAAAGAAGTGGCGCACCGGTGAAGCAGGCGGAGTCGGCGTGGTGGATGAAGGCGTAATTGCTGAAGTTCTCGCTGCTGCAACTGGAATTCCTGTCTTCAAGCTCACCGAGGAAGAGACCGCACGCCTGATGTTCATGGAGAAAGCCCTCCACCAGCGGGTCATTGGTCAAGAACAGGCCATCTCTGTGCTCTCGAAGACCATCCGTCGGACCCGGGCCGGTTTGAAAGACCCGAAGCGCCCCAGTGGATCCTTCATCTTCGCTGGCCCCACTGGTGTGGGAAAGACGGAGCTTGCAAAAGCCTTGGCGGAGTTCCTTTTTGACGACGAAGACGCTCTGATCGCTCTGGATATGTCGGAATATGGCGAAAAGCACACGGTGTCTCGACTCTTCGGTGCCCCTCCAGGGTTCGTGGGATTCGAAGAGGGCGGTCAGCTCACCGAGAAGGTTCGCCGCAAGCCCTTCAGTGTTGTACTTTTCGATGAAATCGAAAAAGCCCACCCCGATATCTTCAACTCGTTGCTTCAGGTGCTTGAAGAAGGCCGCCTGACCGATGGCCAGGGTCGAGTGGTGGACTTCAAGAACACTGTAATCATCATGACCACGAACTTGGGAACCAAGGACATTACGGGAGGACCCGTTGGGTTCACTCTCGATGGAAACGCTGATGCCAGCTACCAGTCGATGCGCGCCAAAGTGGTCGAGGAGCTGAAGAAGAACTTCAGGCCTGAATTCCTCAACCGCGTGGATGAGACCATTGTCTTCCCCCAGCTGACTAAAGAAGAATTGCTGGAGGTCGTTCAGCTCTTCATCAAGCGTTTGGGTGACCGTTTGCTTGATCGGGATATCACGATGACGGTGACGGAGGCTGCGCGTAAGCAGCTCATCCTGATTGGTTGGGATCCCGCCATGGGCGCCCGGCCACTGCGGCGAGCGGTTCAGCAAAACGTTGAGGACGCTTTGAGCGAGAGAATTCTCCAAGGAGAGCTCTCCCCCGGGGATACTGTGGACGTAGACTTCGACGGCACCGAATTCCTGTTCGCTTCGAAAAAGCGTGAGGTCGAGGCGGAACCAGCGGGCGCACTCGAGTCCTAGCTACTACGCTGGCGTCGTGACTCCAGCAGAAAATTATGTGGTGAGGGCGGCAACCACTGCCGACATTCGACCTATTGCTGAACTCATCCGGCCCCTGGTAGATGCGCGAATCCTTTTGGGTAAAGACCTGGTGGTCTTATTCGAGTCTGTCCAGGAATTCACCGTGGCGGTCAACGATGCTGGTGCTGTGGTGGGGTGCGGGGCACTCCACGTCTTCTGGGAAGACTTAGGAGAAATTCGCACACTCAGCGTCGACCCTGACCACAAAGATAAAGGTGTCGGTCACGCCCTGTTGGAGGAGCTTGAATCGCAGGCGCGACACTTAGGACTTACGAAGCTCTTCTGCCTCACCTTTGAGGTGGGCTTTTTTAGCGCGCATGGTTTCCACACCCAACAAGTGGTGGATGTCGCCCCCGAGGTCTATGCCGAAATGGTTCGCTCCCCCGACGAGGGTTTGGCAGAATTTTTGGATTTGGCCCGGGTGAAACCCAACACCCTGGGCAACTCTCGGATGGTGAAAACCCTTTAGTTAGGGGCAGTGTTCAGGCTCGCCGGCTGAAAACCCCTGTTTTTAGGCTCCCCAGTCATACTCTAGGAGCATGTCCAATACCCGGCAACAGGTTCCCTCCAATATCTATTGGCGCCGTCGGCTTGCCGTTTTGGGTGGACTTGTCGTACTTGTCGTTGTGGTGGTTCTGATCATTGTTCGCCCAGGGTTTGGGGTACCGGCAACACCAGAGCCCGAACCAGAGATTGCGGTGGAAGTTATTAAGCCACCCGACTGTCTTCCTAGCCAGATTGAACTGGTCGCAAAGACCGACCAGAGCTCCTATGGCGCAGGCGAGAATCCGCAGTTGTGGCTGGGAGTGACTAACACCTCAAGCCTGGAGTGCACCCTCGGGGTGGGCACGGACCAACAGCGCTACGTCGTCACCTCTGGTGATGATCGGATCTGGGCTTCGGATGACTGCCAGACAGATTCGGTGCCCTATGACATCACCCTGGGGCCTGGCGAGACTCAAGAAACTACAGCGTTGGCGTGGGATAGAACCCGTTCCACCACCGAAACCTGTGAGGCCGAACGACCCGTGATGCCTGGAGGTGGCGCGAGCTACCACCTCGGTGTTTCCCTGGGGGCTGTCAGCTCTGAAGAAACGAAGCAGTTCCTGCTGAATTAGAAGTCTGGTTTCTTCTGTTTTTGTGGGCCCGTGGAGAACGCGTCAGTAATCGCGGTTTTGATGTTGGTTCTCGACTGGTCGATGATCATGTCAAAACCGAGCCTGGTCGCTTCGTTGGTGCGCTGCGCTAACTGTGAAACCGTTCGGATTTCACCGGCAAGGCTAATTTCACCGATGGCCACCGTGGTGTTGGAGAGCGGAATGTCCCGGGCAGCGCTAGCGATGGCCAGCGCGATGGCTAAGTCTGCGCCGGGTTCATGAAGACGTATCCCGCCGACAGTAGAAACATAGACATCTGCCGAAGACAGCGGAATTCCGGCTCGTCTTTCTAGGACGGCTAAGAGCATGGCGACCCGGGATGACTCGACCCCGTTGACCACTCGTCGAGGCTGCGGTGCACCACTGGGGACCACGAGGGCTTGAACTTCGACGGGCAATGCTCGTCGCCCTTCGAGGGCAATCGTGGTGCAGGTGCCACTCACAGGTTCGCCAGAGCCCGAGCGGAAGAGTCCGCTGGGGTCGGGCACCTCGAGAATGCCATCCCCGCTCATTTCAAAGCATCCCACTTCATCGGTGGGGCCGAATCGATTTTTCAAAGCCCGGACAAACCGCAGAGCGGTTTGCCTGTCTCCTTCAAACTGGCAGACGACGTCGACTAAGTGCTCCAGTGTTCTGGGGCCGGCAACTTGACCATCTTTGGTGACGTGGCCTACCAGGATGATCGGGACCGTTGTTTCTTTCGCAACACGAATGAGTGTTGCAGCCACTTCTCGAACCTGCGCCACGCCGCCGGCGGAACCGTCAATGAGACCGGAAGACAAGGTCTGAACGGAATCGATGACGACCAGGTCGGGCTTATTGCTTTGAATATGACCTAAGACGACCCCTAAGTCCATATCGTTAGCTAAAAGCAAGCGTTCGTGGAGACCACCGGTCCGGGTGGCCCGGAGGTGGACTTGGCCAGCTGATTCTTCCGCACTGACGTAGAGAACGGTTTTGTTGTTGGCAGCAACCTTGGCAGCAACGTCGAGGAGCAGGGTGGATTTACCCACACCTGGTTCGCCTGAGAGCAAAATGACCGCACCGGGGACAACGCCGCCACCGAGTACACGGTCAAATTCGCCCACGCCCGTGGGCTGGTGCCCACTATCTTCGCCGGAGAACTCGGTGATCGGTCGAGCGACGCCTTCCCCGAGAGGCACCACGGCCTTGACCTGCTTGGAGCGCGTGGTGGGAGCTGCCACTTCAACAACGGTTCCCCACGATTGGCATTCCCCACATCGGCCAGCCCATTTGAGTGTCGTCCACCCGCATTCGTCACAGTGGTACGGAGCCTGGGTTTTTGCCATAGTTCGAGCCTAAGGCTTGCCTGCGACGCCATTCCTGCGAGAGCTGGGAGGTGTAAACTTCTCGACGGTACCGTGTCCGAGCGGCCGAAGGTGCAACTCTCGAAAAGTTGTGTGGGTGAAAGTCCACCGTGGGTTCAAATCCCACCGGTACCGCCAAGTGAAATATGACTGCTTTCCTTTGTCTGTAGGGTTTGGGATTACAAGAAACGTAATCCTTCGCACAGTCCCCACTAAAACCCCACAATTTTTTGGGTTCCATCGTTATCGAGTCGTTCAGCAACGCTGTCCAGGTCCTCATCGAAAAGGTCTGCGTACGTGTCTGAAGTCATCGAAGCAGAAGCATGCCCCAACATTCGTTGCAGCGCCTTAATATTTGTGCCCGCCGAAACGGTGAGGCTTGCGGCGGTGTGCCTAGAATCGTGTCTCGTTAGTGACGGAAAAGTTTTGTCAACCGCTTGGGCTTGGCGCATTGCGCTTACCCACCACCCCCGTCGACTGTCAGGGGGTCTCAGGTGGCGCTCTCCTTTCCCGGGTAGCAGGGATTCCGGCCCCTTCCCCGCCGTCAGCTGGAGGAGTGATCGATCCAGAAACTTTGGGTAAGTTACTGACCGTTCTTGGTGGTTCTTTGGCAGGCCAACCTGAACGGTGCCCCCTACTCACAACGCGTTTACACGTATTTGTAGCCGTCGACGCAGGTCATCTAGGTCCTGTACCCGCAGGCCGATGAGCTCTCCCCAGCGCAGACCTGTGTAGGAGAGGCGTGGGCCTAGAGCCCGAGGGGCAGGCACCCATGGGCAGAGAGCCTGCACCCACTGGTCTGAGTCGCTAACTAACCCTTGTAACTCGCTTGTTGAAGCCTTAACTATTGATTACCTCAGTGACCACCACCCAACCGGCACTTGCAGGGGGCGAGGTAAAAAATCGATATAGAGAGACAGGACACCCCGTAGCCCAGGGTTGCGCATTTGAACCGCCAGCGGTTCCTTCTAACCTTCAAAACATGAACTCGAATGACTCAGCGACCCGCGAATCCTCCCGCCCCGAGCAGGGTTTGCGTGTTGGTTTTCATTATGCGAAATGATGTTGATATTCTTTTTTAACCTTAGAGATACATCAAAGTTAAGAAAGGTCATTCACAGTGTCTAATAAAATTAGCTGGTTCACGAGCCTCGTTGCCGATCAGGTAACTTTCCTTACGCGCGGCTTAATGGCCCTGGTGCTTCTCGTCGTCGGGATTCCGATAGCCGGGGCTCTCTCCGACGACTCAGCGGGTCTAGGAATATTCGTAGGCGCAGTGTCGGTCTCGATCTTTGCGCTTGTAGGCTTAACGGGAACCGTAGATCGGCTCAAACGGCTGTCCCAGAGCATCCCGGAAGAAGTGCAGGACAATGCATCAAGCAAAGCCTTCCAGGGGCAGCCGTGGCCTCTGTTCACGGGCCTTATTGTCGCCGTAATCGTTGGTGCGAACGTCGGTTTCGGTCTCATTCTCCTTTAACGGCAGGC
>JAFMDO010000073.1 GCA_017857245.1 Pontimonas sp. | reverse complement strand
CGAAGCCGGGCTAAGGCGCGACTCGGAAACCAACATCCCCACGTGCTTTCCCGCTTTTTCCATCAAAGCCTCTGCATTGGCGATGGAAAGTTCTCGATTCGGCTCCCAGAGAGATAAAGGCACGACAGAGTCAACGGTCAGGTGCTCCCCTCGATCGTTCTCAGACAGACTCTCAATTCCACAAACCACGATTGATGGGACACCATGCCCGGCGGCAAGCGCCAGCACCTGCCCCGTCAGTTTCCCATTCACACTTTGGCTATCGAAAGACCCTTCACCCGTTATCACCAGGTCAGCAGATTTAACGTGAGCTTCCAGCCCTACGAGATTAATCATTGTCAGCGCACCAGACTCTTGGCTGGCCCCCAGCGCTGCCATTGCCGCAAAACCGAGACCCCCTCCCGCCCCAGCTCCCGCCGAGGATGCCTTTTCGGGGCCTAGTAGTGAAGCCAATTTCGCTAAGCCTTGTTCTAGCTCCGCAACTGCTGGACCATCCGCACCTTTTTGGGGCCCAAACACCTCAGCCGCACCAGTGGGTCCGAGCAACGGGTTGACCACGTCGCTGAGGAGTCGAAGGGAAGTCCGAGAGACTCTTGGATCAAGGCCGCCCAACTCCACACTGGCCAGGTCTTTCAGTGAGCCACCACCGGGTGCCAACGGCTTGCCCTTGACATCCAGGAAGGAAACTCCCAACTCTTCCAGCATTCCCTTACCGCCGTCAGAGCAAGCCGTGCCGCCAACCGTCAACATGATTTCAGAGGCGTTATGGTCTAACGCGGCGCTGATCATCACCCCCACACCATTACTCGAGGCTCGCAAGGCATCTTCCGCGCTGGAGCCCGGGACGAAAACACAGGCCTGGGATGATTCGATAACAGCAGTGGTGCCGCTCCAGGCAGAACGCACAGACCGAGGAACGCCGTGCACGTCAGGCGCAAGCCCCTCCCGAGCTTCAAAGCCCTGCAGAACAAGTGAGTCAACTGTTCCCTCGCCACCGTCAGCTAACGGAACAGAAACAACGGTGCAATCGGGCGCTACTGACAAGATCCCTTTCGCCAGCGCCGATGCGCATCGTTGCGATGACAGGGAGGATTTAAAGGAATCCGGCGCAATGACGATCTTCATGGACCGGCGCTCCCCGTTCGCTTCACGCCTCAGTCCTAGCCTCGACTAAGCGTGAGAAGATACTGCCCACCACCGGGTGTCACCTGCGTGGTGAAAGCCACCCCTGGTGCGAGCCTGCTCACCCGATCGAGCAACCAGAGGGAGGCCTGATCAGCATCATCCTGGGTGGGGCATCGCGCCATGGCTTCCCGGCCAGCTTTCTGGCTCAGCCGCTGCACCGATTCAAATATCGGTGCAGGGTCACTGACAAAAAGTTCCTTGGACCAGGCAATCACCGGGGCCTTCTTGCCCCGCATGGTGTTGCAGGCTCGGTGGGCCAGACGCGCTGGCGCGGGAGTTCCTTTTTTCGCCTTGGAATCGGCATAACTATCGGCACTGGGGCCCAGGTCTGAATTCACCGAACCCTCTGGGTCCACCGGTGTATCGCAGAGCCAACAGATCCAGTCATCGCGCTCCCCCAGCTCTGTCAGATCTCTCATGCTTCATTCTCTCGCGTGAGCGCCACCTTCAACACCGATCACACCTCCCCAGCCAGAACCAGCACCCATAGGGACTCGGATTAGGTTTGTCCTATGCGATTTGACAACCAGACAGCCCTGATTACCGGTGCCAGCAGTGGAATCGGTGATGCCTTTGCCAGAGATTTTGCCAGGCGAGGGGCGGACCTGATCATTGTGGCAAGGCGCAAGGATCGCCTCGAAGCTCTCGCCGAAGAGATCCGATCCCACCACGATGTCACGGTCACCGTGATCGCTGCAGATCTTTCCACCCCCAACGCTGCTGCCGCGTTGGCAGAGACGATTGGTGTGAAAGATATCGACATCCTGGTCAATAACGCAGGCTTTGGCAATATCGGCTTAGTCGCCGATGAGGATCCTGCTCCCTTGAGCGAGGAAATCACCCTCAACGTGTTGGCCCTCACCCAGTTGACCAACATCTTTCTTCCACCAATGGTGTCCCGCAATCGGGGCACCATTATCAATGTCGCTTCAACTGCGGCTTTTCAGCCCATCCCCAATATGGCGATCTATGCCGCCACCAAGGCCTATGTCTTGTCGTTCACAGAAGCTCTCTGGGGTGAGCTCCAAGGAACACGGGTGAAAGCTCTGGCGCTGTGCCCAGGAGGCACCGCCACCGAATTCTTTGATGTCGCTGGCGGACGCGTCGCCGGTGGCGCACTCGCCCCGATCGGCGATGTCATCACGAGTACTTTTCGCGCTCTGGGAAAGAAGAAAACACCGCCCAGCGTGGTGGTGGGAAGGCTCAATGCCACGATGACGAACATCCAGCGCTTTGTTCCCCGAAAAACCATTGTCCGTGCCACAGCACGCATCTTTACGGGTGGCAACTAGCCCCGCCACCACCCCTCCAGGAGCTCCGGGGGGTTTGGCGTTCACAGGAGCCTCATGGATGTTCGGCTGATCGCCTCTGTGGAGGAGGTGGGACCTGCTTGGCAAGAACCACCTCAGTAAGGTCAACGGTGGCGGGTCCCCGTCTGGTGTCAATCACACAGTGTGTAGGGGTGCGGGAAGAAAGAACACCGAGTGCATCACTAAACCCTCCCTCGATTCGATACCGCACCACCACTCGGGTGCCGATATCCACCAGGGACAAGAAGTCACGTGCAGAGGAATCCACCTCACAAAGCATAATCGGGCAAGACAGGCATACAGCAGAGCCCGCTCAGCACCGACACAGGCTTTGCGCAGAACCCACAGGGAAAGCAACCGGAGGCAGGCACCCCCTGTTCAGCAAAGGGAACCCCTAGTGCTGTGGACACCAGCCACAGCAATCGTGCCCGCAATTCCTGGACTTCAGGGCTTCTGACCCGTAGTTACCTACGAGAGCTGAAACTCACGGTGTTTCCCCCATCCAACATGGGTCAGTAGATTGCTTCGCGGTTGTGCCACCGGCGAACGAAAATGATG
>JAFMDO010000072.1 GCA_017857245.1 Pontimonas sp. | reverse complement strand
CAGTTCCGCGATATTCGGCGACAGGGCACCGCATCCCTAGATTTGGCCTATGTGGCGAGCGGTCGAATTGACCTTTACTTTGAACGAACCCTGATGCCCTGGGACCACGCTGCAGGGGAAGTGATCGTCACCGAAGCCGGTGGTGTCATCGAAGGACTCGCTGATATGCCCCCGGGGCGGGAAGGGATTCTCGCCGGTCACCCGGACCTGGTGGCACTTCTGCAACAGAAAATTCGGTTGCTGGAGGGGGATCGCCCCCTTGCCGAGATACCGGGTTGGGGTTTGGACTCATAGGGTCGCTCGGCTAAGTTTATAAAGTCATCACGTTGCGTGTGGATTGTTGCGTTGGGCAATTTTATTGCGGCCAGAACGTGTCGCGGGACGGAGGTCAGCGCATGATTGAAGCCTCAGCCTCCCCCGAAACACCTCCGACCAGGCGCCAATTACGCCGGCGGGGAAACGTCCCTGTTTCCGCCCCGGCGACGCCGGTCTCTGTTTTTACCGAAACTACTCCGCACAAGAGACCTGCACGTCCCAAGCCCAGCATGGGCAGGCGTATTTTGGGCCTGGGGACGGTAATCGCAGCCCCACTACTTTTTGTCGGCGTCTCGTTGCCAGTAAATATTTTCTACCCCTCTGTGGAGCTATCGCCGGCTGTGGCTGGCCAGGGAAGCATGGGAGGGACAGATTCCGGCACTCAATCTTTCACGGTCGCCAGCTCCGCCTCTGGGCAGGTTGGCGTGCAACGCGAATCTTGGAGCGTAACCTCCTTTGCCGAGGTGCTCAAGGCGCGGTATGGAAGTCGAAACTTCTCCTACTCCACCACGGGGAATGGCTCGATTCGGTGGCCTTTTCCCAACACGGTCCCAATCAGTTCGGGTTTTGGCGACCGGGTTGCGCCCTGTCGGTATTGCTCGAGCAACCACCGCGGCCTTGACTTTACTCCCGGTAATGGCACCCCAATTTTCGCCATAGCCGATGGCGTTGTTACCGAGTCGGAATACGGTGGCGGCTACGGGCAATATGTCTACATCGAACACCTCATTGGTGACCAAAAAGTGTTGTCGGTCTATGCCCACATGCAACGCGGAAGCAGCCCAGTGAGTGCAGGCCAGGTTGTGCCTGCAGGAGAGTTCCTGGGGCTCGTGGGGAACACCGGTATTTCCACCGGCCCCCACTTGCATTTTGAAATTCGGGTCGAGGGCGAATATGTCAATCCCTTTACCTGGCTGAAGTTCTACGCCTTCTAAGCTGTTTTAATCCACACTGTCGTGTGGGCAGGAATCATCTCGTCCCCCAGTGCCGTCGTGGTGACAAGGACTTCTCCGTCTGGTCGGGCGGTAGGTTGCTCGCCGGTGTTGGAGACAACCGAAACGGATCCATTCGCAAAGGCGACAACGTCACTACTAAATCCGTCAAGCCACACCAGAGAGCCCTTGCCGAGACCCTCCTGGTTTCGGAACCTCAGGAGGGACCGGTAGAGCTCGAGCGTGGAATCGGGGTCCCCTACTTGATTATCCCGTGCGAGTTCAGCAAAGGCTTGGGGTTGAGGGAGCCATGATTCGCCTGTGGTGTTGAAGCCATATGCGGGTGCCCCAGCCTCCCACGGGATGGGGACGCGACATCCATCGCGGCCATAGCGCTCCCCGTGTGTTCGGAAGAAAGTGGGGTCTTTTCGGCGGTCATCGGGGATGTCAATCACTTCAGGAAGGCCTAGTTCCTCGCCCTGGTAAAGATAGGCGCTGCCAGGAAGAGCAAGCATGAGTGCGGTGGCTGCTCGCGCCTTGCGCAACCCCAACAGGGCATCGGGCTTCTCCGGCGAGCGCGGCCCAATTCCGGTCGGTTGGCCTTGGGAGACAAAGTCGGTTCCCAGGCGGGTGGCATGTCGAACGACGTCGTGGTTGGACAACACCCAGGTGCTGGGGCTTCCCACACCACCAAACGCTGCCAGGGATTCATTGATGATGGATCGGAGGGCTTCGGCTTCAAAGCTGGTGGCGAGGTAACCAAAATTGAAGGCTTGGTGCATTTCATCACTTCGGACGTAGTGTGCCATTTTGGCCAGGGGCATTACCCAGGCTTCGGCGCAGAGCATCTTGTCTGGGCCGTAGCTCTCCAATATCTTTCGCCACTCCTGATACACGGCATGGACACCTTCTTGATCCCAGAAGGGCCCGTTGTTACCCAAAGGCGGATGGTGCAGCTTCTCTTCGTCAGGCAAACCCTCCGCTTTGATGAGGCCATGGGCCACATCAACACGGAAGCCATCAACCCCGCGGTCCAACCAAAAGGTCAGGACCGATCTAAAGAGCTCCCACACTTCAGGATTTTTCCATTCGAAGTCAGGCTGGCTGGCGTCAAAGAGGTGTAGGTACCACGGCCCGGGCGAACCATCTAATTCCGCAACTCTCGTCCAGGCGGGTCCGCCAAAGACGGATTCCCAGTTGTTGGGAGGCAGATCACCAGCGACACCTTTGCCCTCTCGGAACATATATCGTGCTCGCTCCCGTGATCCTGGTTTTGCGGCGAGTGCCTTCTGAAACCAAGGGTGCTGGTCAGACGAGTGATTGGGGACCACATCAACGATGATGCGAAGCCCGTATTCGTGAGCCGTTTCGATGAGTTTTTCTGCATCGCTGAGGGAACCAAAAATAGGGTCAACATTGCAGTAGTCGGCCACGTCGTAGCCGGCGTCTTTCTGGGGCGAGGTGTAAAACGGAGAAAGCCAGAGCGCGTCCACGCCAAGATCTGCGATGTGAGGCAATTTGGAAATAATGCCTGGGATATCACCAATACCATCACCGTTTGAATCCGCAAATGACCGCGGATAAATCTGGTAGAGCACGGCATGATTCCACCAGTCAGCGGGTGAGAGGGAGAGGGATTGAAGCGCAGGCATGGGTATAACCCTAATAGGATTTTCGACTTAAGCAACCGGTTGCGCAATGTGACTCGATTGCCCTATTCGTTTGCTGAGGGACGCTTCTGGGTGATACTCTCGGTGCTTGGTCCTGCCAGGGGTAGGCCTGCCCCGATAGCTCAGTGGTAGAGCACTTCCATGGTAAGGAAGGGGT
>JAFMDO010000071.1 GCA_017857245.1 Pontimonas sp. | reverse complement strand
AGAAACGCATCGCCACAGACGCCAGCTACACCCTCGGTGTCGCAGGACTCTTAGCTCTGCTGGTCTGGCCAGCCTTCCCCATTCAGGAATCAGGGTCGCTTCGGGTTCTCGCTGTTCAGGGAAATGCGGATGCCGGGCTCTATGCCGACTATGACCGAGGCGATAACCTCCGCGATCACTACCTGGTGAATCGTGAGCTCTACGACGAAGTCGTCGACGTGGTGGTATGGCCAGAAAATGCCTCCGATATCGATCCCCTTCGCTATCCCGAAGCCGCAGCCGTTGTCTCAGAAGTGTCGCGGGAAATGGGGGTCCCCATCGTGGTGGGGGCTATCACCAAGGACGGCGATGACACCTACAACAGCGTGCTGCTGTGGGAATACGACCGGGAATTGGGGGTGGGAGTCGCAAGAGACCAGTACGACAAAATTAACCCCGTTCCGTTTGCCGAATATCTGCCCGAGCGCGAGTTTTTCTATCCTTTAGCGCCCGCTCTGTTTTCGATGATTCCCAGGGATTACTCCTTTGGTACCAGAGACACCGTTTTTCGCGTGGGCGATGCGGTTGCCGGTATCGCGATCTGTTTTGACATCGTGGATGACGAAATTCTCTGGCAAATAATGGGGGAGGGGGCGGATGTGATCTTTGCCCCCACAAACAACGCGGACTTTGGAAGAACCGATCAGAGCGTTCAACAACTCGCCATCGCCAGGCTTCGCTCCATAGAAACGGGGCGCAGCGTCGTTAATATTTCCACCGTGGGAACCAGCGCCATCATGGACCCGACCGGAGCCGATCTGGACCGACTCCCGGTCTATACCGAAGGATTCATGATTGAGGATGTTCCCCTCTCTCAGACCGTGACACCTGCGACGGCGCTGGGCAGAAACTTGGAAACCTTCGTGGTTTTCTTCACTGGCGCAGGTCTTTTCGTGGCGCTCTTTTCGCACCTGGGACGAAGGAGACGGCGAGAGCTGGTTTCACGACCCTAGGGAGAGCTGATTCCTCACCTCCACCGCCACATCGGTGCGGTCGGTAACAATGCCGCTGACCCCCATCTTCCACAATCTCTCCATCTGGCGGGGGTCATTCACCGTCCAGACGTGGACCTCGAGGCCTTTTCGGGTGCTCAGTCCAATCAAATTCGGTGTTGCCAGGGCGAGGCCTCGGTGACTTGGGGGTATCTGCAAAGCCACTATGCCGTGCGGGACCTTCCAGAGGCTTATCGGAAGGCCTAGCGCGCTTATCGCGCGCCCGGCAAGGATGTGGCTGGTGGTGGCGCTGGAGGCCACCGAACCGAGGCCCCGGACTGCTTCGGCACGCGAGGATTCATCAAATGAAGCCACCAAAACCCGGTGATGACTGTGGGTGCGAGTAATCGTTTCGACAAATGCTTGGACCACCATCGGTGTCTTCAGATCAATATTGAATCTGACGTCGGGGAATTCCTCCAGCACCTGCTCCAGAGTGGGAAATCCTTGGCCCTGTCCCAGGTCTATCGAGGCAAGTTCTTGGCGGCTGAGCTCAGAGACAAAACCTGGCCTGCCTGCCACGCGAGCAAGGTCCGCATCGTGGGCGATGATGACCTGACCGTCTTTACTCAGATGCACATCGGTTTCGAGGATGTCTGCACCGGCAGTGAGCGCCGCCTGGAACGCACCCAGAGTATTTTCAGCGTGATCCAGAGCTAATCCCCGATGGGCGATCACTCGCGGGGGAGTGCCGTCTAAAAATGCCACAGGAGCCCCTTTTGTGTTTCCGGCAAGTATAAACATCGAATACGCTGCGCCTGGATAGGCTTTCGGGATGACAACTCCGCTTCGCGCTGACCAACTCTCTGGTGCCCGTGTTCTGATCACCGGCTCTTCTCGAGGAATCGGGGCGCAGACCGCCCAGTATCTGTCGCAGGCGGGAGCGGGGGTGGTGATTAACTATCGCAACAAGGCTCAGCGCGCCGAAAAGCTCGTCGCAGAGATTGAAGCAGCCGGTGGCAAAGCGCTGGCGATCGGTGCTGATTTAACAGATCCCCTTGGTGTTGCGCGACTGGTGACCCAGATCAAAGAGGAATGGGGCGGACTGGACATTCTTGTGCTGAATGCCTCCGGGGGAATGGAAGCAGACATGGGCGAGGACTACGCGATGAAGCTCAATCGCGACGCCCAGGTGGGCATGCTGACCAGCGTATTGCCGATGATGGAACCGGGGTCCCGCGTGGTGTTTGTCACCAGCCACCAAGCCCATTTCATCCGCGAGGTGGAAACCATGGCCGAGTATGTCCCCGTTGCCCTGTCTAAGCGCGCAGGCGAGGACGCGTTGCGCGGCATGATCACTGAAATGACTGGGCGTGGTGTTAGTTTCGTGGTGGTTTCTGGGGACATGATCGAGGGCACCGTCACGGCAACCCTTCTAAACCGTGCGAATCCAGGGGTTATTGAGCAGCGCAAAGAGCAGGTGGGCAAGCTCTACAACGTCGACGAGTTCGCCGCCGAGGTCGCGAAGGCCTGTGTGGATGACATCCCTGAGGACCACACCCGCCTGGTGGGTGACACTTCAAGCTTTACTTCCTCAGCCTGATGACGGCTGCTGATCGTCTGCGGCTAACGAGTCGACTCGTGGTGATGGACCCAGACGGCGCCGTTTTGCTGTTCAACACGGCAGCACCTGACTCCAGTGGCTTCACACGGTGGATTACTCCCGGGGGCGGTGTGGACCCAGGAGAATCTCATCTGGTGGCCGCCCAACGCGAGCTTTTTGAAGAAACGGGTCACACGCTTGCTATTTCCCCTGAACCCGTGTGGACCTATGACTTTGAGGTCGCCTGGGACCAAGCAGACCACAATCGTGGATATGCAGAATATTTTTTCGTTCACGCGCAGCGATTTGAGCCGGTATCAACGTTTTGGACCGCCGAAGAACACGTCGATGTCACCGGATGGCATTGGTTTGGTGTGGAAGAGCTCGAAGTGGGAATCGACCCGTTTGAACCGGTGTATCTGCCCACCCTGATTCGAGAGTGCCACGCTCTGTTGTAGAGTCCGATAATCTATATTATGTCAGTTTGGCTCGGGCGCCAGGGCTGACTCCACTCT
>JAFMDO010000027.1 GCA_017857245.1 Pontimonas sp. | reverse complement strand
AGGCCGTCCTGAACGCTCTGGAGGCTCAGAACGGGGCGAGGGGCAACCTCGGCGAGATGACGGACGCCCAGCGCGCCCCAGGAACCCTCAGCGCTCAGAGCGGAGCGATCGACCTTCGCGAAACGGTGATGATCGGCCCAGACGCTCGTTTGGCGATGATCGAGACCGAGGCCCGAGGGATTCCCGGCCGCGCGAGGACGCTCCCAGGCATGATGATCCCCCCGTGGATGAAGATGTCACCCCCCAAGAACTCGAACGCTCTGCGTGGCGAGAGCTCAAAGCACTCACCAAGGAAAACGCGGAGTGGGTCGCCGGGCATCTGGTGATGGCCTCGCGCGTCATTGATGATGATCCCGAGCGAGCCCACAAGCACGCGTTGGCCGCTGCACGCAAAGCCGGCCGGATTCCTGTTGCCCGCGAAACGGTGGGCATCACTGCTTATTTGCTGGGTAACTTTGCCCTCGCCCTTCGCGAGCTTCGCACCTATCGCAGGCTTTCTGGCGCGGATGACCAACTGCCGTTGATGGTGGACTGTGAAAGGGGTCTGGGTCGACCCGATAAGGCTCTGGAGCTCGCTGGTGAAGTGAAGAGAACATCCCTGTCTGAAGCTGTGCAGGTGGAGCTCGCCATTGCGCGGTCGGGCGCCAGGCTGGATATGGGCAAGCCCGAGTTGGCACTGGGTGAGTTGGAAATTCCACAGCTCAAAGCTGACGTTGCCTTCAGCTATTCACCTGCACTGTTTGACTCCTATGCCATCGTTCTGCAAGAGCTAGGACGCGAGGACGAAGCTGCCCTGTGGGGTAAGCGGGCTAATCGCGCAGCGGAAGCGCTGGCAGACGCCGTGGGGGATGTCGACGATGACATGGTGGTCGTGGAAATGCCAGACCCAGAAGAACGATGAGCAACCCCACCCCGTTAGATGGCGTTGACGTTGTCTTAGCCGACCTTGATGGGGTCCTTTATCAAGGACCACACGCCATTCCGCACGCGGTGGATGCTCTGAAGAAAGCCGCAAGAAAGGTGCGTCTTGGGTTTGTCACCAACAACGCCTCGAGGACGCCTGCGCAGGTGGCAGAGCAAATTGCGGGTTATGGCCTGCCTGCTCTTCCCGAAGCTGTGGTGACGTCCCCACAAGCCGCTATCAGGGTGCTCGCGCGAGTGGTTCCAGCAGGGGCCAAAGTCTTGGTAGTCGGCGGGCTAGGCCTCACCTCCGAGGTCGAAAAAGCCGGATTCCTTGTGGTCTCCCGGGCGGATGAGAATCCAGCCGCCGTCATTCAAGGGTTCGCCCCTCACGTGGGTTGGGAGCACCTGGCACAAGCATCCTTTGCTTTGCAAAGGGATGAATCTCTGCCATGGATTGCGACCAACACGGACTGGACCATCCCGGTTGCCGAGGGAATTGCGCCGGGCAACGGTGCATTAGTCTCCGCCGTTCATTTGGCGGTCGGCCGGCTCGCCACCTTTGCCGGGAAGCCCGAAAAAGAGATTTTTGATGTGGCGCGGGAGCGTTTTCAGCCAACGCTTGGGGCCTTGATGATCGGGGATCGGCTCGACACCGACATTCTCGGGGCTAACCGGGCAGGGATGGCTTCGGCTTTCGTGATGACCGGGATCGATTCCGCAAAGTCTTTGCTGGCAAGTGATGCCAGTATGCGCCCCACTTTCGTTCTGAAGGATTTACGCGAACTTCACAAGCCCTACCCCGAGATTGTGCGCAGTGTGGATGGTGATGCGGTTCACACCGTCGAGGTGGGTAAGGCCGTGGTGCGAAGGAAGGACAACGTGATTCGGGTTGCCAGGCCCGGTCTGCCCGTTGATCTCGTTCGAGCGGGAGCGGCGATCATTCATGATTCGGGGCTGAAGATTTTCGGACTCGATGTCGATACGCAGATATATTCGTAGCTATGGAAAGTCATGACCCCGCAGAGTTGGTGAGTGGTTTAGAGGACCTGGAAGCTCTCCCGCTCGAGGAGCGAGTGGGAGCACTCGGGGAGCTCTATGAATTGCTCCAGTCGGCGTTGGATGCTCCCGACGCTCTGTGAGCGACACGACAAGACTTGATTCCGCCCTGGTGGCCCGGGGGATAGCTCAGTCACGAACCAAAGCCCAGCGAAGAATTGCTGAAGGCGACGTATCACTCAATGGCGTTGTGAACGCGAAACCAGCAACCCCGGTGACCGACTCTGATGTGATTACGATGGCAGGTGGCCATGATTACGTGGGGCGGGGCGCCCTGAAACTCCGTGCTGCACTCGAGGAATGGGGAATAAACGCCGAAGATTTGCGCTGCGTGGATATTGGGGCATCAACAGGAGGTTTCACCGAAGTCCTTCTGGCAGCCAAAGCGCAGAGTGTTCTCGCATTAGATGTGGGACACGATCAGCTGCACCCCTCGCTTCGGGACGACCCCAGGGTGACCTCCCTGGAAGGGGTCAACATTCGCCACGTCACCCCGCAGTGGTGGGAACAGCAGGGTGGCGGGTCACCAGATCTGATTGTCGCTGATGTCAGTTTTATTTCCCTCACCCATGTCCTCCCCCCTGCGGTATCAGTGTGGCCTGGGGCCTCCTGGGTGGTGTTAGTAAAACCACAGTTCGAAGTGGGGCGAACAAGCATTTCCGGTGGGCTCTCGATTAATCCTGACGACCATGAGAGTGCTGTGTCCCAGGTGCTTGACTGCGCCACCGAGCTGGGGCTTTACCTCCGCGGCGTCCTAGCATCGCCCATTACCGGAGAACGGGGCAACAGAGAGTACCTGTGTTGGTTTACACCCGCGCCCCTCGAGAATCCGCCAGAATGGGGAGAAGAGATTCACACTCTGACCCATCCCTAACAAAGGCACTACTCGTGAGCGCACGTCACATGCTTGTCCTCGCCCATGCGGCGCGGCCTGATGCCTTGGTGGCCGCGAAAGAAGTATGTGAGCAATTGCGCAGGGCCGGGTTGACCCCGGTGATTGCGCCGACGGGCCACCCCTTACGGGCGGAGGTGGGTGGAGTCGTTGCCACACTTGAGAAAGTATCGATTGACAAGATCGAACTGACGATAGTGCTCGGTGGGGATGGGACCATCTTGGGTGCTGCCGAATTGACCCGAGGTTCCGCGGCGCCGTTGTTGGGAATCAACCACGGGCATGTGGGATTTCTGGCTGAAAGCGAAAAGGACGACCTAGCCTGGACGGTGGCTACGGCACTGGCGGGTGACTACGTGGTCGAGGAGCGTTTGGTGTTGGATGTTTCGGTGCGAAGAGGAGAGGAAGAGCTCTTCCACACTTTCGCTATCAATGAAGCCACGATCGAAAAAGCTTCCCGCGCTCGGATGATCGAGGTGGGTTTGGAAATTGATGGGCGCCCCATCTCGACCTTTGGGGCAGATGGGGTTGTGATGGCAACTCCCACCGGCTCCACCGCCTATTCTTTTTCTGCCGGAGGCCCCATTGTCTGGCCAGGGGTCGAGGCGCTCTTGATGGTTCCGCTTTCCGCTCACGCTCTGTTTGCAAGGCCCCTTGTCGTGGGGCCAGACTCCGCGATGGCGGTGGAAGTCTTAGAGCGCTCTGCTTCCCCCGCAATCCTGTGGTGCGATGGCAGGCGCGGGGTGGAGATTGCGCCTGGGTCTCGAGTCATCGCCACCAAGAGCGACACCCCCATTCGCCTGGCCAGGCTTCACCCTGGCCCGTTCACCGATCGATTGGTGCGAAAGTTTTCCCTCCCGGTGACCGGGTGGCGCGGACCGGTAGAAAGGTAGGTCAGAGTGATTCACGAATTTTCTATTACCGACTTGGGCGTCATCAAAGAGGCGAGGCTGCCACTGGGCCCAGGCCTCACTGCCGTCACGGGTGAAACGGGCGCGGGCAAAACAATGGTCGTCACAGCCTTGGGGCTTTTGCTGGGACAGCGAGCGGATTCCACTCGGGTTCGTCAGGGCGCCAGCTCCACGTGGGTGGAGGGCCGTTTTTCTTTGGAGAAATCTGCTGCCGTTGCCGAGCGTGCGCGGGAACTGGGGGCGGCACTTGACGACCACGAACTCGTCTTATCCAGAGAGGTGCACAGCGAGGGACGCTCTCGAGCACTGGTGGGTGGTCGAAGCGCACCAGTGTCGGCGTTGACGGAATTAGCTTCTGATCTGGTGGTGGTTCACGGCCAGAGCGACCAGGTTCGCTTGAAGTCGGAAACTGCGCAGCGTGAAGCCGTCGATCGTTTTGCGGGCGCACCGCTCCAGCTCGAGCTGGAGGCTTTTCGTTCAGCTTTTGAGCGCTTGAAGAATTTGCAAGAGAGCAGGGACACCCTGCACGCCCAAACCGAGGCGAGGTCCCGCGAAGCCACTGATTTGCGTGCCGCAGTGGAAGACATCGAAGCGGTGTCCCCCATTGCGGGGGAGGATGTGACACTTTCGGAAACCATTTCTCGTTTAACCAACTCGGAAGAACTTCGCCAGGCGGCGCTGATGGCCTCCCAGGCGCTCTCAGCGGATGATTCCGGCTACGACACCAAAGATGCACTTTCGCTCGTGGACCAGGCTCTGAAATCCTGGGAGCGCGTGGTGGGTTTTGACCCTGGTGCCGAATCGCTGCGGTCTGCGCTGGCCGATGCGTCTTATCAACTCTCGGAAGCATCGTTGGGAATTTCGAGCTATCTCTCTTCTCTCGAAGGCGAGGGGGAGATGTCGCTCGAGCACACCCACGAGCGTCTTGCTGCGATTACGGCGCTGACGCGCCGATATGGTCCCACGCTCGAGGATGTTATCTCCCTCTGTGAAGGATCCAGTGCGCGTCTTTTGGAGCTCGATACCGACACGGAACGCCTTGACACTCTCGATGCGGAACTAACCCATGCCCGTGACGAGGCCTGGGAGGCTGCTTCGCTCGTTAGTAGCCGGAGAGAAAGTGCTGCGACAACACTGGCGGAGGCAGTCACCAAAGAATTAGCCGCCTTGGCAATGCCCAACGCCTCACTTCACGTCACAGTAACCAGAGAAGAAACGTTGTCCGCCCACGGAGCCAACCAGGTGTCCTTGCTCTTGGCTGCCCATCCGGGCGCAGAACCACTGCCCTTGGGCAAAGGGGCGTCAGGAGGTGAGCTTTCCCGGGTGATGCTGGCGTTGGAGGTGGTTATCGCAGCGACCGACCCCGTGCCGACTTTTGTTTTTGACGAAGTAGATGCGGGTGTTGGCGGGGCTAGCGCGCTGGAAATTGGCCGACGCCTGGATGCTCTGGCTCAAACCTCGCAGGTCATTGTCGTTACCCACCTCGCTCAGGTCGCAGCTTTTGCCAATAATCACCTTCATGTGGTCAAAGACACCGACGGCCAGGTCACCACATCGAGCGTGACGCGGCTCGAGGGCGAGGAACGTGTGCGGGAATTAGCGCGGATGCTGGGGGGCATGGAAGACTCCCACAGCGCCCTGACCCACGCAAAAGAGCTCTTGGAGCAAACTCACTCGGTGAGTCGTCGCTAGTGGGAGGGTTTAGCCGGTACCGTTGAATTTCGTGAAGGCGTCTGAAAAAAAATCTCCGTCCGGTATCACCAAACACATCGTTGTGACCGGTGGGGTAGTGTCCTCACTCGGTAAAGGTCTCACTGCGGCATCGCTGGGTAATCTCTTGTCCGGCCGCGGTTTACACGTGGTGATGCAGAAGCTCGATCCCTACCTCAATGTGGATCCCGGCACCATGAACCCTTTCCAGCACGGAGAAGTGTTTGTCACCGATGACGGCGCGGAGACAGATTTGGACATCGGTCACTACGAGCGTTTTCTTGATATCAACCTGTCCCAGGCCGCCAATGTTACGACCGGTCAGATTTATCAGGAAGTGATCGGCCGCGAACGCCGGGGAGAATATTTGGGCGACACCGTTCAAGTTATCCCCCACATCACGGACGAAATAAAACGACGCATGCGTCTTCAAGCCCATCAAGAGCCCCGACCCGATGTCATCATTACCGAAATTGGCGGCACCGTGGGCGACATTGAGAGCCAACCTTTTATTGAGGCTGCCCGCCAACTCCGACATGAATTAGGGCGAGACAACGTCTTCTTTGTTCATGTGTCTCTGGTGCCGTTCATGGGAGCGTCCTCGGAACAAAAAACTAAACCCACTCAGCACTCGGTAGCGATGCTGCGCTCGATCGGAATTCAACCTGACGCCTTGGTCCTGCGCAGTGACCGTCCCGTGGAAAGCGCAAACCGTCGAAAAATTGCGTTGATGTGTGACGTGGACGAGGCGGCCATCGTGAACGCCGTGGATGTTTCGAGCATTTATGACCTTCCCTCCCTGCTCCACAGCCAAGACCTCGATGATTACATCATCGACGCCCTGGACCTGGACGCGGGGGAGATGGTGTGGGATGGCTGGAAGGATCTTCTGGATGCCGTCCATCGCCCCCGTCACACCGTGACGATTGGTGTGGTGGGCAAGTACATTGATCTTCCCGATGCCTACCTCTCGGTCATCGAAGCGATCCGCTCGGGTGGTTTTGCGCACCAGACCAAAGTTGAACTGAAGTGGATTGCCAGCGATGACTGTGTCACCCCCGAAGGTGCTGAAAAAGCACTCGACGGCGTTGATGGTGTGTGTGTGCCCGGGGGTTTTGGAATTCGAGGTATCGAAGGCAAAGTGGGTGCACTCACGTATTGTCGAGAAAACAACATCCCCACTTTGGGCTTGTGTCTGGGTTTGCAGTGCATGGTGATTGAATATGCCAGAAATGTGGCAGGCCTGGAGGGGGCATCCAGTAGCGAGTTTGATCCCGACGCTCCCTTCCCCGTCATCGCGACTATGGCCCAGCAGGTCGATATTGTCTCCGGCAACGGGGATATGGGGGGCACCATGCGCCTGGGCCTCTATGAGGCACAGCTTGCCCCCGGCTCTGTCGTAGCGGAGCTCTATGGCAGTGACGCGATTCATGAGCGCCATCGTCACCGCTATGAGGTCAACAATGCTTTCCGCGAGAAAATCGGAAAGGCCGGCCTGGTGTTTTCTGGCACGTCTCCTGATGATTCCCTGGTTGAATTCGTTGAACTTCCCCGCAGCGTCCACCCGTTCTATGTCTCCACTCAGGCCCATCCCGAGCTTCGTTCCCGGCCCAACCGCGCCCACCCGCTCTTTTCTGGTTTGGTGGAAGCGGCATTGGAGAGGCAGGATTCCTCTGCACTGTTTGCTGTCGCTGGTTCGGAAGGCTAATGCCTCAAGGATTCTCCCTGGGGGATGAAACGCAGTCCCTGGAGATCGTGGAATCCGAGACCGTGTATCGAGGCGCCATCTGGGATGTGCGCAGAGAAACCTTTGATTATCGGGGTGAGAAACTCACCAGGGATTTTGTGGACCATCCCGGCGCGGTATCCATTGTGGCGCTAAATGACAACGCCGAAATTATGATGATCCGGCAGTATCGCCACGCCATTCGTGCACTCGATTGGGAAATTCCGGCCGGGTTGCTCGACATCCCTGGGGAGGATCCGCTGGTGTGTGCGCAGCGGGAATTGGTCGAGGAAGCCGATTTGGAAGCGGATACGTGGCAACACCTCACCCGGCTGAACACCACGCCGGGCGGGTCAAATGAGAGCACTCATATTTTTCTCGCCACCGGGCTCCATGAGCGTGAGCACGACTACGTTCGCACCGGAGAAGAGGCAGACCTCGAAAAACGTTGGGTGCCGCTATCAGACGTGGTCGCGGAGATCCTGTCGGGAGAGATGACCAACCAAATTTCCGTCACTGCGGTGTTGGCAGTGTATGCCAGTAGACACTGAGCCAGAGCGGCCCCCTACCGCCTTGGAGCGGGAGCTAAAACGATACCTGCGAACGGTGGCGTTGGAGCGAGGACGCTCGAAACACACTGTGTCGGCTTATCGCAGTGATCTCACCCGTTATCTGGAGTATCTCGAAGTTGCAGGGGTTCACGATGCCCCCAGTGTCACTCCTGAGCTGGTCACCAGCTATGTCAACTCTCTCCCAGGTGCCGCGTCAACGATTACCAGGAAACTCTCCAGCATCAAGAATTTTCACCGATTCCTTGTCGAGGAATCGGTGAGTGTGGGTGACCCCAGCTCCGCGATTCGTGGTCCTGCGCGAGTTGCCCGATTGCCGAAAGCACTGACTATCGAGCAGGTGCAAGCGCTCCTGGACTCTGTGTTGGGGGAGGAACCCGTTGCGCTCCGAGATAGGGCACTGCTGGAGTTTCTCTACGCCACAGGGGCGCGGATATCGGAAGCGCTGGGGTTGAGCGTGGACGACGTCTATGACGACCAGGGTCGAGTTGCCGAGGTGATTCGGGTCACGGGAAAAGGGGCAAAACAAAGATTTGTGCCGGTGGGCTCCTACGCGCGGACCGCCGTGGAGAGCTATCTCACCCGAGCGCGCCCAGCGCTGGTAAAAAAACAGAGAAAGTCTTCCTCAGCGCTGTTCCTTGGAGCGCGAGGTGGCGCTCTGACCAGGCAAAATTCGTGGCTTATCCTCCAATCTGCCGCCAGGCGGGCAGAACTGGGAAACCTGGTTTCTCCCCATACTCTGCGACACTCGTTTGCCACGCATGTGCTCGCCGGGGGCGGAGATATCCGGGTGGTGCAGGAGCTGTTGGGGCACGCCTCCGTTTCCACTACCCAGATTTATACAAAAGTGACGATTGACACTCTTCGGGAGGTTTATCGCCAGGCTCATCCGCGTGCGCGGTGAGCCTGGGAGCTAGACTGGGGCTATGGCAGGCGGAGTGAAAGAAGTGGGTCCTACGGGACGCCCGATACGGGATTTTCGTGAGCCCCCACCGCTCAAGAATCACGGTCCTGCGCGGGTTATCGCCCTCTGTAATCAAAAGGGTGGCGTGGGGAAAACCACGACCGCGATAAGCCTCGGCGGTGCACTAGCGGAATACGGCAGATCCGTGCTGGTGATTGATTTCGACCCCCAAGGGGCGCTGTCGGCCGGAATTGGTGCCAACGCCCACGACACCATCACTATTTACGACCTTTTGATCGGCCGAGAAAAAGATGTCCGCAAGGCGATTCAGTCGACAAAAACACCGGGAATTCATGTGATTCCCGCCAACATTGACCTTGCCGCCGCGGAAGTTCACCTGGTCAGCGAAGTCGCCCGGGAACAGATACTTTCGAGGGTGTTGAAGCCGATCATGGATGACTATGACGTGATCCTGATTGATTGCCAACCCTCGTTGGGGCTGTTGACGGTGAACGCTTTGACCGCTGCGCACGGGGTCCTCATTCCTCTGGAAACGGAGTACTTTGCTCTTCGCGGCGTCGCCTTATTGATCGACACGATTGACAAGGTGCGCGAGCGCCTCAATTCCGCCATTCAAATTGATGGAATCGTGGCGACAATGTTTGATTCCAGGACCCTCCACGCTAAAGAGGTCATGGAGCGGGTAGTGGAAACCTTTGGAGATACCGTCCTGGATACCGTTATCGGGCGAACCGTGAAATTCCCCGACGCTTCCGTTGCTGGGGTTCCCATCACTGAATTTGCCCCGAGCCACGCCAGCGCACTGACTTATCGCGCGTTGGCGAGAGAGCTTGTTGCTCGTGGTGCGATCGCCTAGCGGGCTACACCCCACAGACACCGAACAATCGCTAGAGCGTGAATTTCGGGTCAGTCTGTCGAACTTCGATGGGCCCTTTGACCTCCTGCTTTCTTTGATCGGAAAGCGGGAACTCGACATCACCGATGTTGCCCTGAGTGTGGTTACTGATGAATTTCTGGGTTACCTCGCCTCTCTTGACGGCCCCGAAGAACTCGATGCCGCAAGCGAATTTCTGGTGGTAGCAGCGACCCTACTGGACATGAAAATCGTCGGCCTCTTACCCCAGGGTGAATTTGTTGACGCCGAAGATGTTGCCCTCCTGGAGGCGCGAGATCTTCTTTTCGCCCGGCTTTTGCAATATCGGGCCTTCAAAGAGGTATCGGGGTGGCTGGGAGAGAAACTTGAGCTCGAGGCCCTCCGGCATCCACGAGCAGTGCCGTTGGAAAAAAAGTATCTCACCAGCATTCCCGAGCTTCGGTGGACTCTCAGCGCTGAAGATTTTGCTGCTCTCGCACTTCTTGCCCTTGCGCCCAAGGAAATACCTCTGGTGGGGCTCGACCACCTCCATGCCCCGCTGGTCAGCATTCGGGAACAGGCCGCGCACGTGATTGCCCTTCTGAAAACTGGCGGGCCCGTCAGTTTCCGCTCCCTCATCGCCGGTGTCACTGAGCGAGGAGTTGTCGTGGCCAGATTTCTCGCCATTTTGGAGCTCTATCGTCAATCAGCTTTGACCTTTGAGCAACTGGAGCCTTTGGGGGAGCTGGCCCTTCAGTGGGCGGCTGGCGATTTTGGTGATGAACAACTGGCACATCTGGGCGATGAATGGGGCGGCGAGGAACAGAATGACTGACACTCAAAAAGTGAGCATCGAGACGGTTGCGAGGAATATCGAAGCCGTCATGATGGTGATGGACGAACCGATGAGTGTGGTGGCACTCGCTGGGGCGCTAGAGGTGCCGGTGGGTTCCGTGAACGCTGCCTTGGAGAGCTTGGTGGCCGACTACGACGGTCAATCTGGGGGTGTCGAGCGCGGGTTTGAGCTGCGCGAGGTGGGCGGCGGCTGGCGTTTTTACGTTCGAGCCACCTACGACGAAGTCGTCACTCGCGCGGTATCCTCGCAGGCACCGGCGAAACTCTCGCAGGCGGCGCTGGAAACCCTCGCGGTGATTGCCTATAAGCAGCCGGTCACGAGAGGACACGTATCCTCAATCCGCGCGGTGAATGTCGACTCCGTGATCCGCACCCTCCTCTCGCGCGGGTTGATTCGAGAATCGCACACCGATCCGGAAACGCAGGCAATTTTCTATGTCACCACCGACGGTCTGCTCGCCGAGCTGGGGCTAGATTCGCTGGAGCAATTGCCTCCGCTGTCGCCGCTTCTTGATGATGGGTCGGAGGGCTTTGACGATGTTGACTGAGCCTAATCCAGAAGGTGATCGCCTGCAGAAAGTATTGTCCCAGGCGGGGGTGGCCTCGAGGCGTCACGCAGAAATCATGATGTCCAAAGGGCGTGTCAGTGTCAACGGTGAAGTCATCACCGAGATGGGTCACCGCGTGCATCCCGAATCAGACATCGTGGCGGTGGATGGAACCGTTATTTCCCTGCAGACCGAAGCGCTGTATGTGATGCTTCACAAACCACGTGGCGTGGTGAGCACGATGTCCGATGAACAATCGCGCCCGGATCTCTCTCGATATGAGAAGGAAATCGGTGAGCGGGTCTTCAATGTCGGGCGCCTTGATGCGGACACCACAGGGTTGTTGCTGATGACCAACGATGGCGAAGTTGCCAACCGCGTCTCGCACCCCTCTTTTCAGGTCGACAAGGTCTACACCGCTGTGGTGAAAGGCGAGATGGAACAGCCTGCGGTGCAAAAACTGTTGGCCGGGGTGGAACTAGAAGATGGGGTTCAGAAAGCGGACAAGGCAAAACTTTTGGATACCTCCCGTGGCGGCCAGAGTTTGGTGGAAATAACGCTTCACTCGGGTAAAAACAGGATTGTGAGAAGGATGCTGGAATCAGTAGGACACCCCGTCGTGGAGCTCCACCGCCGACAATTCGGTCCTTTGCGCTTGGGGGGACTCGCTGCGGGAAAGTGGCGGGAGCTGACTAGGGTGGAAACGCAGGAATTATTGACGCTCGCTTACCGCGATCAGGTGCCCCAGGAAAGAAAACGATGAACACCTCGACGAGCGAGCCTTTCGCCCTGGTTCATATTGTGGGATGCGGACTTCTCGGCACCAGTCTTGGCCTTGCCCTGACCCAGCGCGGTGTCACCGTCACGCTGGAGGATGCTTCCCCGGCCGCGCTGGGGCTAGCCCTGGATTATGACGCAGGAAGTTCCCGGACTGCAGATTCCCTGCCCCCAGAATTGGTCATTGTTGCCACACCCCCTGATGTTGTGGGCGATGTGGCGCTGCGCGCGCTTGAGGAATTTTCCGAGGCCCTCGTCATTGACGTGGCCAGCGTGAAGGAAGCAATCTATCGGGCGCTGCCGGGCGTGAGCGCACGATTTGTGGGGACGCACCCCATGGCTGGTCGAGAACGAGGCGGGGCAGTATCTGCCCGCAGTGATTTGTTCACCGCCCGCCCGTGGGTAATCTGCGAAGGCGAAGACGTCGCTCGTCAGAAAATCCGAGCCTTTATTGTGAGCTTGGGTGCTATTGCCATTGATATGAGTGCTCGGGAGCATGACGAAGCCGTTGCCGTGGTGTCGCATGTGCCCCAGCTTGTTGCAAGTCTTACCGCGGCCCGCCTCGAAGGAGCAACCCCGGAGGCTCTATCGCTGGCGGGTGCGGGTGTGCGAGATGTCACCCGCATTGCCGCCAGTGACCCCGCTTTGTGGGTTCAGATTGTGGCGGCAAACAGCGAAGCGTTGGTGGGGCACCTCAAATCCCTGCACGGCGACCTCGAATCCGTTATTGCAGCGCTGGAAGATACCGCCGCCAAGGGTTCGAAGGCGATTGTGTCCCAAGCGTTTCACCGCGGTGTAACTGGGGTGTCGAGACTGCCGGGAAAGCACGGAGTGTCGAGTCAGCTGGCCACTTTGCTTCTCGTCATTGATGACCGCCCGGGAGAGCTTGCGCGTTTGCTGACCCAGTTGGGGGAGTGGGGGGTCAACCTCGAGGATTTGAGGCTTGAGCATTCACCCGGCGCTAATGTCGGTTTTGCGGAACTATCGCTGAGCCAGTCGGCGCTAGCCGACGTTGAATCACAACTGGTTGACAATGGATGGAAGATCGCGGGTGAGGGCGAATGAGCGCACTGGTTGTTGCTATCGATGGGCCTGCGGGAAGCGGGAAGTCGAGTGTGTCAAAAGACGCTGCGAGGCGCCTGGGCTTCAGCTATTACGACACCGGTGCCGCATATCGGGCACTCGCCTGGGCTGCCATGACCGCAGGCATTGACCTCACGAATCAGGATGCGGTCTTAGCTCTGCAAAAAGGAGCCGATTATCGGGCGTCGGAAGATCCCGATAGCCAGACGTTCCTCATCAATGGTGAAGATGTCACCCACGCCATTCGCGGAGGCGATGTCTCTGGCGCGGTTTCTGCGATCGCCCAGCACACGCTGGTGCGCGCAGGATTGGTGGAACACTTTAGAAAAGTCCTCGCCGACTGCGAGAACCCGGGCATCATCATGGAAGGCCGCGACATCACCACCGTGGTGGCACCGGAGGCCCCTGTCCGAGTCCTTCTCACCGCGGACGAAAGCGTTCGGATTGGGCGCCGCCAGGCAGAACTTGCGGGAACAACCGCGGCGCCGGTGGCGGAATCATTAAAAGCCAGGGACAAGAGCGATTCGAGTGTTGTTGATTTTATGAATGCCGCACCCGGCGTGACCCTTGTGGACTCAGGACCCCTCACATTTGAGCAAACTGTTGATGCCCTCTTGAGCATCATTGCCACTGTCAGGAGCGCTCAGTGAGCGAGAACAGCCCGCCCGAAGACGATTTCACCGACCCGCAGGAAGTCGACGCCGGTCTCATCGAGCGCCTCCAGTCACTCGATGACGAAGAAAGTGAGCGTCGCGCGCTAGCCCTTCGCCAGGGGCTCGATGACTACGAACTTGAAGACGACGATGCTGATGTCATCGCCGGTCACCTCGAGGGTGAAACTGAGCTTGTTTACCGGAAAGCCCTCCCTGTTCTTGCCATCGTGGGCCGTCCCAATGTGGGGAAGTCCGCACTGGTTAACAGAATTTTGGGACGTCGGGAAGCCGTGGTGCAGGACATGCCAGGCGTCACACGAGACCGGGTGTCCTACCGTTCGCTCTGGAACACGACAGCGTTCACGGTCGTGGACACGGGGGGCTGGGAACCCGACGCCAAAGGGATCGCCAAATCTGTCGCCATGCAGGCCGAGGTCGCTATTGATTTGGCTGATGCCATCTTGTTCGTGGTCGACGCCACAGTTGGTGGAACCGCCGCCGATGAACATGTCGTCAAGCTTTTGCGCCAATCCGCTAAGCCCGTGATATTGATTGCCAACAAAGTGGATGACGCCCGCCAGGATGCTGCCGCAAGTGTGCTCTGGAACCTGGGCCTCGGGGAGCCGTGGACAGTTTCTGCCCTCCATGGCCGGGGGGTGGCAGACCTTTTGGACCATGTCATTACGATTCTTCCCAAAGAGTCTGCGGTGGCCAAGGCAGAAATCGGCGGCCCGCGACGTGTGGCACTCTTGGGTCGTCCCAATGTGGGAAAGTCCAGTCTTTTGAACAAAGCCGCCGGCGAAGAACGCGTGGTTGTCAACGAGCTAGCGGGAACAACCAGGGACCCGGTCGATGAATTAGTCGATATTGCCGGGAAAACCTGGAGGTTCGTTGACACCGCGGGAATCCGACGCCGGGTTCACATGGCCCAGGGTGCTGACTTTTATGCCAGCCTGCGCACCACAGCAGCGTTGGAAAAAGCGGAAGTCGCCGTTGTTCTACTCGATGTCACGGAACCCATCAGCGATCAGGATATTCGCATCATCGACTTAGTCCTCGAATCTGGTCGGGCACTGGTGTTGGCGTTCAATAAGTGGGACCTTTTGGACGATGACCGTCGTCGCTATTTGGAGAAAGAGATTGAAAAGGATCTCGCCCACGTGGCGTGGGCGCCACGGGTGAATATTTCTGCAACCACTGGCCGCCACCTAGAGAAATTGGTGCCAGCCCTCGAGCTCGCTCTCGCGTCGTGGGACCAGCGCATCCCTACCGGCAAGTTCAACGCGTTCTTGGCGGAGCTCGTTGCCGCGCACCCTCACCCAGTCCGGGGCGGCAAACAACCGAGAATCCTCTTTGGCACACAGGCTTCGACGAGGCCGCCGACTTTTGTTCTCTTCACCAGCGGGTTCCTTGACCCGCAATACCGCCGTTTTATTCAGCGTCGCCTGAGAGAAATCTATGGATTCCTGGGAACACCGATTGTCACGAATATGAGGGTGCGGGAAAAGCGTGCCCGCAAGAAGTAAATCGTTATGACAAGACCGCCGCCTCTTCCCCCGCCCCATCTGAGGGATCCTGGTGATGCTTGGGTGGAGGGCCCTAACGGCAAGAAATACTGGGGCACTTTTGGAGCGGCCGGACTCTTGTTGCTACACCCACCGTTAGGTGTCCTTCTGCAGCTTCGAGCAGAATGGTCCCATCAGGGCGGGACGTGGGGGATTCCTGGGGGAGCGCTCAAAAAAGGTGAAGACGCCGTCACCGCGGCGATACGGGAATCCCAGGAAGAAGCAGGAATTCCCGATGACGCTGCTCGAGTGATTGACCACAGTGTCTATGACCTTGGGTTTTGGTCGTACACCACAGTGTTGGCAATCGCAGACACCTACTTCGAGCCGCAGATCACAGACCTGGAGAGCGCTGCTCTGGAGTGGGTTGCCCTGGATGATGTGCACCACCGCGACCTTCACCCTGCTTTTGCCCAGTCATGGCCTGACCTTCAATCACGGCTCCGCGAAGAGCACACCTAAGCCCAGGGCTTGGAGCAGAGTGTTCGCCGAGCCCGCTAGACTTTCGTAGTCGCGGCGGTACGTCGTCGCTTGCCACGGGCTGTGGCGCAGCTTGGTAGCGCACTTGACTGGGGGTCAAGGGGTCGCAGGTTCAAATCCTGTCAGCCCGACTGGGAAGTAGA
>JAFMDO010000070.1 GCA_017857245.1 Pontimonas sp. | reverse complement strand
CGAGACTCGGACGCTCGAGGAAGGGCTATGGAAACTTCGACCCCTCACCCTCTCGGCCGAGGCCTGCGCTTTGAACCCCGCGGTGGGCCGTGAATTCTGATCGAGGCAGTGCGAGTGTGTGGGTTCTGGGCTTTCTGTGCATCCTGGTTACGGCGTCAGTAGCGGTCATGGTGGGCGCAAGCGCCATCGTGATGGACGCCCGGTTGCAGGGCAGTGTGGATCGATCAGCGCTTGCGGGAGCGGATGTGGCAGTGGGAGTGGTGGCAGGAATCCCCTGCGAGCATGCTCAGGATCTATTGGCGTTCGAAGGGTTTGCGCTCGTTGATTGCACACTGAAGGAAGACTCCATCCGGGTTGTTGGGCAGGGCAACCATGTCGGGGTGGAATGGACCAGGAGAGCGCGGGCTGGGGTGGGTCAGAGTGGACAGAAATAGTTTGTTGTGTATCGTGAGCGGCGTTGAGAGTGTGATTCTCAGAATGACTATGCCAACGCGCAACGTGCCGTTTGGTTCAACGCAGGGAGAAGTGTGGCCACCAGTAAGAAGCTTGTCATCGTCGAGTCGCCGGCTAAGGCTAAGACCATCGGCAAGTACTTGGGCGATGACTACGAGGTAATGGCCTCCGTCGGACACGTCCGCGATCTTGCTCACCCCAGGGATCTGTCCCCCGCGGCGAAGAAGGGGCCTGCAGGCAAGTTCGGTATTGATATCGAAAACGATTTCGAACCCATTTATGTCACCACCGACCGCGGGAAGAAAACTGTCGCCGATCTGAAGCGTGCTGCCAAAACAGCGTCAGAAATCGTGCTCGCAACAGATGAGGACCGCGAAGGCGAGGCCATCGCGTGGCATCTGCTGGAGGTATTGAAGCCCAAGGTTCCCGTCACCCGCATGGTGTTCCACGAAATTACGCCAGAGAGTATTGCTGCGGCCACCGAACAAACCAGGGACCTGGATGTGGCTTTGGTGGACGCGCAAGAAACCCGTCGGATTCTTGATCGTTTGTATGGGTTCGAAGTGTCCCCCGTGCTCTGGCGCCGGGTCAGCGGGGCAAAGTCCGCTGGTCGCGTGCAATCGCCAGCCTTGAAACTCATCGTGGATCGCGAATTGGAGCGCCGGGCCTTTGTGTCGGGAACCTATGCCGATATCCACGCCCAAGCCACCACGGCGAAAGGGGAGACCTTTACCGTTTCGTTGACAAAACTCGATGCCGCCCGGGTTGCCAGTGGTCGAGACTTTTCCGAATCGGGCGAACTCACCTCCGATGCCGTCTTGCTCAGCGAAGCAGACGCCAACGTGTTGGCAGCCGCGCTCAACACCTCAGACGCGGGCCTGAAGGTGAGCAAGGTGGAAGCCAAGCCCTACACCAGGCGTCCGGCAGCACCCTTTACGACCTCAACGCTGCAGCAGGAGGCGGGTCGCAAATTGCGTTTCTCTGCTCAGCAGACGATGAGCATCGCCCAGGGTCTTTACGAAAACGGACACATCACCTATATGCGTACCGACTCGGTGTCACTTTCTGGCCAGGCCGTTACGGCTGCGCGCAACGCGGCAACGGCGCTGTATGGCCAGGGTGCCGTCCCGGCAGATCCCAGGCTCTACAAGGGCAAGTCCAAGAACGCCCAGGAAGCCCACGAAGCTGTGCGTCCCGCGGGTGAAGCGTTCCCCACCCCGTCACAACTGTCCTCGGTGCTTCGCTCTGACGAGTTGAAGCTGTATGACCTGATCTGGAAGCGCACGGTCGCCAGCCAAATGGTCGACGCGAAGGGCGAAACTGTCACCGCAACGCTGGAAGCCAAACCTTTGCCATCCCTAGAAGGCCTCAGCTTCAGCGCGGCAGACTTTAGCGCTTCGGGCACGGTACTGAGCGAGCGCGGGTTCCTCCAGGCGTACCAAGAAGGCAAAGACGAAGAGGTTTCGGAAGACCAGCCGGTGAGCGAGAAGGATCCCCTTCTTCCCCCGATGACGGTAGGGGACTCCACCGATCTGTCAGAGGTGACGGCCAAGGCACACGTTACCCAGCCGCCTGCGCGATACACCGAGGCCAGCCTGGTGAAAGCACTTGAAGAAAGAGGCATTGGTCGACCTTCGACCTATGCTTCGATCATTTCGGTCATAATCGACCGCGGATACGTGGTACGAAGGGGAACCGCCCTGGTTCCGCAGTGGATTGCTTTTCCCGTGACCCGATTGCTTCAAGAGAGATTTGCGGACCTGGTCGATTATGACTTCACCGCCCAGCTCGAGGAAGACTTGGACCGCATCGCCCGCGGAGAAGTCAAACGCGGCGAGTGGCTTCACAAGTTTTACTTCGGAGAAGGGGAAAAGCGGGGGCTCCGAGATGTTGCCATCGCCGCTACCGACGAAATCGATGCGCGCGCACTAAACACATTGGAGATTTCCCCCACCATCAATCTTCGGGTCGGCAAATATGGACCCTTCCTAGAAGTCACCGACACGGAAACCGGTGAAGTGCGCAATGTGAACTTGCCCCCGGAGTTGGCACCGGATGAGCTCACGCCAGAGCGGGCTCAGGCGCTTGCCGATGAGCCGCCCGTCGTGGATCGGGTGCTGGGTCAAGACCCTGGGTCAGGCCTCGATATTGTCGCAAAGAAGGGACGCTTTGGCCCTTATGTGACCGAGGTTTTCCCCGAACCAGAAGTGGTGGAAGGCGAGACTCCCAAAAAGAAGAAGGCCGCACCCAAACCCAAAACCGCCTCGATTTTTCAGTCGATGGATATCGACACCATTGACATAGAAACTGCCCTGCGTCTCCTGGCTCTTCCTCGTGAGGTCGGCCCAGACCCCGAGTCAGGCGAGATGATTACCGCCCAAAATGGTCGCTATGGTCCCTACTTGAAAAAGGGAACGGACACCCGCTCGATCGACAGCGAAGAGAAAATCTTCGAGATCGATATCGAAGGGGCCGTGGCCAGGTTTGCAGAACCCAAATATGCTGGACGCCGCACGGCCTCCGCGCTGAAGACGTTTGAGGAAGATCCCGTCAGTGGGAAGCCCATTTTGCTCAAAGATGGCCGTTTTGGCCCCTATGTGACCGATAGCGAAATCAATGCGACTGTTCCCCGGGGGATGTCACTGGATGATCTCACCTTCGAGCAAGCCGTCCAGCTGATTGCTGATCGCAGGGCAAAAGGCCCAGCTGTCAAGCGCAAGCCCGCTGCCAAGAAGAAGCCAGCGGCGAAGAAAAAGCCGGCTGCCAAAAAGCC
>JAFMDO010000026.1 GCA_017857245.1 Pontimonas sp. | reverse complement strand
GAAGACTGTGGTTCGAAGTAGTGGACCCGGGTTCGATTCCCGGCATCTCCACCATTGGTGCGTTATGGAATTCCCTTTTCAGTGCTGTGCTTGCCTGTCGGGGTAAAAGGACTGAGCACCCAGCCTCGTCACGCTGTCACTTGCCGCGCCAACAGCGCGAGTAATAGATTCTTGCCATGTCAACTCTGCGTCAAGACCTGCGGCAAAAAATCCCACAAAACAATCCCCTGTCCCTGCGGTGTCCAGGGCCTTCACTGCTGGTGCCTCAACGCGGAACACGACACCTTCATGGCACGCAATCGCTCCCTTTTCTCCGAGCGTGACAATAAGGCTGCACTCGAGTTGTTTGAACCAGGCTGCGAAGGTGTGAGCGGTCATCGTCTGGCTCCCAACAGCGACCCAGTGATTTGAAGCCCGGGGTCAACGGCCAGGCAATAGATGCTTCTATCGCCATCCACCCAACTACTAGGGGTCGGGTAGTAGTAGGTGAAGTCAAGAACCGACTCAGTGAACTTAACCCCGATGAAGTCGCCAAATGCCCCTTGGCACCGCAACCCACCCTCGCTGATCAGGTAATCAGTTCCTGGGTACGAGTCCTCGGTCAGTGCCAATTTCGCAAACAACTCCGCATCGTGGGGTTGCTGGCACGCCACCACCTCCACAGCATCCATGTCGGCGCCTTCCGGGGTGTTTTGGTCGTTCACACATGCCCCTAATTCGAGCTCGAAAACGCTCACCAGGTTCTTCTCTTCGCCAGCGACACCCTCGGCAGAGTCTCCACCCTGGTCCACTTGGCTCACCGCGGCTGGGACACAGCCGCTGAGGAGCAACCCCAGCGCTAGGAAAAATCCCCCAAGAAGGAAGGGGCCTGCTCGCCCGTTCAGGGCGCACTCCTTCGCGAGAGCTCGAGGGCATCGTCATGCAGAAGGCCGTTGGTGGCAAGGGCGGTGTGGTGCCAAATGTCGTCATCGCCATCCAGGGAACTGAATCGACCGCCAGCTTCACGGATAATGGGGACCAGTGCAGCCATGTCATAGGGCTGAAGGTCAGCCTCCCCGCACACGTCCATTGATCCTTCCGCAACCATCATGTAGGGCCAAAAATCACCAATGGCTCGGGCACGCCAAGCCGAAGTCGCCCATGCCCTCACGTTGCTCTCTCGCCCATCCTCAATCCATCCGGGGAGCGAGTTGTAGTTGACGATGGCATCCTCGAGCTTTGTCACTGAGCTCACGGCCAGTGGCGTTGCTTCGGTGTGGCCGGTCTTTTTGGTCCAGGCTCCGTGACCTGTGGCCGCCCACCACTGTTGGCCCAGAGCGGGAGCACTGACCACGCTCACCACAGGGTTCCCATCGATGGCCAGCGCAATCAGTGTCGCCCAGATGGGAACGCCCCGAAGAAAATTCGCCGTGCCATCAATCGGGTCGATAATCCATTGGCGACCCGGTTGCTGGCCCGTGCTTTTCGTGCTGGATCCCCGTTCCTCACCGAGGATGGCGTCATGGGGGCGGGAAGCAAGGATTGTCGAGGTGATGATGTCCTCCACAGCCACATCAGCATCCGTAACCGGGGTGCGATCGGGTTTGGTGGTGACCACCAGGTCCTGGGCTCGAAAGCGACTGAGGGAAATCAAGTCAGCATTAGCTGCTGCCGCTCGGGCCAGCGCTAAATCGTCGCTCATCGTGAAAGTTGTCACCCTCTCGAGGGTAGTAGAGCCGTGAAAGATCGCCTGCTTTGTCAGTCGGTATGTGCGCCCTGATGCAAGGTCCCCATGAGGCGCTGGAGGGAGTGCGCGCGTGAATGAAGCGTTGGTTCTAATGTGTTCCCGGTAAGTGCCTGCTCCAGTGCGCATTCGCTCGAGCCTGACTCGTGTGAACAAGCCTTCGGGCAGGTGAGAGTCAGATACTCGAGGTCAGGGAACCCTGACACCAGCGATGCCGGAGAAACATGGCCCAGTCCAAAAGACCGAACGCCTGGGGTGTCAATAATCCATCCACCACTTGCCAGGGGAAGAGCAACGCTCGAAGACGAGGTGTGGCGCCCACGCCCGGTGACCTCGTTGACGTGCCCCACCGCACGGTTACCGCTGGGGACCAGGTCGTTCACCAGGGTTGATTTCCCCACTCCCGAATGCCCAACAAACACAGTCGTGTGGCCCTTAAGCAGGGCGTTTAGCGCTTTCACAGCCGGATTCGAGGGGGATCTCTGAACCACACCAATCTCGAGAGCACCTGCGTAGTCGAGTAGCTCTGTGCCCGAGGCCAAGTCTGTTTTTGTCACACACATCAGGGGAGTCAGCCCAGCATCCAGCGCTGCCACCACATAGCGATCGATCAATCTCAATCGAGGCTCCGGGGAGGCCGCCGCCACGACCATCAAGAGCTGGTCAGCGTTTGCCACGATGACGCGCTCCATCGTGTCGGTGTCATCGCCGCTGCGACGAAGGACTGTTTTCCTGGGGTGGATGCGGACAATTCGCGCAAGGCTGCCCTCTTCGCCAGTGGTGTCACCCACGCAATCCACAACGTCACCAATCACAATCGCTTGGCGACGAAGCTCTCTGGCCCTTGTGCAAGTGACTGCGCGTTGATGGGGGCCACCATCATCAAGAACCACGCGATAGCGGCCTCGATCGACCCCGATGACAAAGCCCGGTTCCGCATCATCGTGGGCGGGGCGTTCTTTGGTGCGGGGTCTGCTGCCCCGCCGATCAGGGCGAACCCGAGGAACGTAGTCCTCGTACTTGTCGTCGTCTGGCTCGTTCATCGCTCTGGCGAGCTGAGGAGCTCGTCCCACAGGGCAGGGAACTCAGGCAAAGTCTTGGAGGTGCAGGCGATGTCGTCCACTTCCACACCCGGGATAGCAAGACCCAGGAGCGCACCGGAGGTGGCCATTCGGTGGTCATCGAATGCTTTCCAGAGACCTGGGTGAAGCTCTGCTGGAGCCACCACGATTCCATCACTGGTCTCGCTCGCGCTTCCCCAGAGGGCCTTGATGTTGGAGACCAGGGCCTTGAGGCGGTCTGTTTCGTGTCCGCGGAGATGCCCGATGCCGCGAAACTGGCTACTGGCGGGGGACAATGCCGCCAAGGCCACGAGGGTGGGCGCAAGTTCGCCCGCATGGCTGAGGTCAAGATCTACTCCGGGAAGCTCGCGTCCTCCCGCGATTCCGTCGCCTCCTTCAACGGTGACGACCCCGGGCGCGCGGGTGATTGATGCTCCCCAGTTCTCGAGAAGCTCAGGGACGAGACCTCCCACCTGGGTGGTGGTTTCTGGCCAACCGGAAATGCTCACACTTCCCCCGGTAATTAATGCAGCGCTCAGGAAGGGTGCCGCGTTAGAGAGGTCGGGTTCAATCGCTACCTCCACCCCGGCGATGGCTCCAGCAGCAACTTCCCAGATGCCTGGGCTGACCATCTCAGCCGCCACCCCCCTGCCCCGAAGGCAGTGAAGTGTCATGTCAATGTGGGGGAGAGAGGGGAGCGAGTCACCCTGGTGTTCAATGCGAAGCCCCCCGGGTAGCCTCGCGCCCACCAGCAATAGACCGGACACAAACTGGCTCGATGCCGAGGCATCGATTGAGACCACACGCCCATGGATTGCCCCCGTATTCGTGAGCGTGAAGGGTAAGAACCCGTCCAAGGTGGCGTCAACTTCGACGCCTAACTGGCCCAAAGCATCGAGTGTGGTGGCCATGGGTCGAAGCCTGGCGCCCGCGTCGCCATCGAAGGACAGCGACCCGGGAATCACGAGTGACAGTGGAGGCACAAAGCGCATGACCGTGCCCGCCAACCCGCAGTCAAGGGTTGGCGGGTTGGGACAATTTTCGGGAATGGGGGTGATGTGAAGGTCCGGGCCGAAGGGACCGGGGTTGCCCTCGGTAATGGTGGCCCCTAACGCCCGAAGCGCTTCCACCATCAAATGGGTATCTCTGGCGTGAAGAGGTGAGCGCAGGATAGAGGGGCCTGTGGCGAGGGCGGAGAGCACAAGCTCTCGATTGGTCAGTGATTTAGATCCGGGGAGCGAGAGCTGATGGTGAAGAGGAGCAGAGCGGTAACCCGCCCGCCATGTGCCATCTCCCAGTGTTTTACTCATCCCTTCCTAGAGTACTCGGCAGGGTTCCTCCAAGCGGTCCGTCCGGGCGCAGTCTAGGAACCGAGAGCTCTATCGAGGATGAGCTGTGCTTCTCCTTGGCTGCGTTTGGAGGAGCCGGTGGCAGGGGAGGCAGAACGAGGCCTCGACACCACCGTCATCGGGGGCAAACCAGCTGAGGCTGCCTCCACCATTACGAAAGGCCAGGCACCCTGGTTCTCTGGTTCGTCCTGGACCCACACGAATTTCGCGCCGGGATACCGGGAGGCAACCTGCTGGAGGTCAACTGCGGGGAAGGGGTAATACTGCTCGAGTCGCACCACAGCGATGTTGGTGAGTCCCCGCTTGGAAATTTCTGACTGCAGGTCGTAGTAAATCTTTCCGGCCACCATCAACACGGTGCCGATGCTGGAAGCATCCGCAACACCGGGGTCATCGAGGACGGGCTGGAACCTGCCGGTGGTGAAGTCATCGACAGAACTTGTTGCCCCTCGAAGGCGCAACATCGCTTTCGGGGTAAACACGATCAGGGGTTTTCGAGGCCTTGCATAGGCCTGGCGGCGCAGGAGGTGGAAGTAGGACGCCGGAGTGGAAGGTCTCGAAATAATCATGTTGTCTTCCGCCGCGAGCTGAAGGAACCGCTCGATCCGGGCAGAGGAATGGTCGGGGCCTTGGCCTTCAAAACCGTGGGGGAGAAGAAGAACAACGCTCGAGCGTTGGCCCCATTTTTGCTCGGCAGAAGAAATGAATTCATCGATCACGGTTTGCGCACCGTTCACGAAGTCACCAAACTGCGCTTCCCACATGACCAGTGCGTCAGGTCGCTCCACGGAGTAGCCATACTCAAATCCAAGCGCTGCATACTCGCTCAGCAGGGAGTCATAAATCCACAGCCGTGCTTGGGTTTCTGACATGTTCATCAGCGGTAGCCATTCTTGGCCGTTGATGCGGTCATGGAGAACAGCGTGACGCTGGACGAAGGTGCCCCGGCGCGAATCCTGTCCCACCAATCGAACGGGTGTCCCTTCAAGGAGCAGAGACCCCAATGCAGCAAGCTCACCGAAGCTCCAGTCGATATCGCCACTTCGCGACATTTCCCGACGCTTATCCAAGAGCGGCTGGAGCTTCGGGTGAGTGGTGAATCCGGGGGGCTGGTTGGCGTGAGCATCGCCAATCAGAGCAAGCACAGAAGAGTCGATGCCGGTGGTCTCTGGTTCTCCTGCTACGTCGTTGTCTCGCTGCGAGCCTGGGCGTTCCACACCGGCGATGGCGCCATCATCGTTGGGGATGACGGTAATCGCACCCGTTTGTGCAGCATGGGTTTCCTGGAAGGCCTCCTCGAGGCGGCCTTGGAAGTCTTTTTGCGCTGCGTCTAGTTCTTCCTCTGTCAGGTCCCCGCGGCCCATCAGCGCTTCGGTGTAAAGGGTACGGACGCTCCGTTTGGCTTCGATCAAGTTATACATCAGGGGCTGAGTCATCGAAGGGTCATCGCCTTCGTTGTGTCCACGCCGGCGGTAACACACGATGTCGATCACGACGTCGGCTTTGAATGCTTGCCGGTAGGCGAAAGCAATTTCTGCTATCCGCAAGACTGCCTCGGGGTCATCGCCGTTGACGTGGAAAATCGGAGCTTGAATGGTCTTTGCCACATCGGTCGAGTAGACCGATGTGCGACCGTCATGAGGGAGCGTGGTGAAGCCCACCTGGTTGTTCACCACGACGTGGACGGTTCCCCCGGTGCGGTAAGCCCGCAGCTGAGACATCTGGAGTGTTTCCAGCACCACACCCTGGGCGGCCATGGCTGCATCGCCGTGAATCACGACGGGCAACACACCAAACCGGCCAATTTCCTTGCGGTCCTGTTTGGCTCTAACGATTCCTTCGAGGACCCCGTTGACCGCTTCTAAGTGAGACGGGTTAGCGGCCAGGTACACCGGGATGCTCGCGCCGCTGGGAGAGGTGTAGGTGCCCTCGGTTCCCAAGTGGTACTTCACATCGCCCGAGCCTTGAACACTCTTGGTGTCGTGGGTCCCTTCGAACTCTCGGAAGATTTGCCCATACGTTTTACCCGCAATATTGGCCAGCACGTTCAAACGACCGCGGTGAGCCATCGCCATTGCTACTTCGTCGAGGCCTGCCTCCGTGGCAGCTTGGAGGATTTCGTCGACCAGGCTGACGGTGGATTCTGCGCCCTCCATGCTGAAGCGTTTTTGGCCCACATATTTGGTCTGCAGAAAGGTCTCAAAGGCTTCTGCCTGATTGAGCTTGGACAAGATTCTCAGCTGAGCGTCGTGGTCGGGCTTTTGGTAGGGCTTTTCGAGCTTTTCCTGGAACCAAGACCGCTGAGCAGGGTCTTGAATATGCATGTATTCAATACCGATGGTGCGGCAATAGGTGTCTCTGAGAACTCCCAGGATTTCGCGCAACAACATGGTGGATCTGTTTCCAAATCCGCCGGTGACAAATTCCCTATCAAGGTCCCAGAAGGTGAGGCCGTGGCTTTCGATTTCCAAATCCGGGTGGGAGCGTTGCCGGTATTCCAGTGGGTCAATATCCGCCATCAAGTGCCCGCGCACACGGAAAGAGTTGATGAGTTCTTGGACCCGGGAGGTCTTATTGACCATCTCCGCCTGGTTGATGGCAATATCTTCCGCCCAGTGGATGGGCATATACGGGATGCGAAGCGAGGCAAAGATTTCCTCGTAAAAGCCTTCCTCGCCGATCAGGTATCCATGGACTTTGCCCAGATATTCCCCCGAGCCTGCGCCCTGAATCACCCGGTGGTCGTAGGTAGAGGTGAGGGTGATGGTTTTACCAATCCCCAAATCAGCCAGTGTTCGTTTGGAAGAGCCCTGGAATTCTGCCGGATAGTCCAGTGCACCGGCACCGATGATGCAGGCTTGACCCTTCATCAGGCGGGGGACGGAGTGAACCGTTCCGATGCCACCGGGGTTAGTCAGTGAAATGGTGTTTCCGGCGTAGTCGTCGGCAACGAGTTTGCCTTCCCGGGCCCTGGAGACAACATCTTCGTAGGCGAGAAGGAAGTCGGAAAAACCCATGTTTTGGGTGCGCTTGATGCCTGGAACCACGAGTCCGCGGGTGCCATCGGGTTTGGGCATGTCAATAGCGATACCCAGGTTGATGTTGGCGGGGTGAACGGCGACGGGTTTGCCCTCAACCTCTTCGTAAAAAACATTCTGACTGGGAAGCTCCCGCAGCGCCTTGATCATGGCCCAGGCGATGAGGTGGGTGAAGGAAACTTTGCCGCCGCGAGTGCGGCGCAAATGGTTGTTCACGACTATTCGGTTATCGATCATCAACTTGGCCGGCACGGTTCGAACGCTGGTAGCGGTCGGGACCTGAAGGCTTTGGTCCATGTTCGCAGCGAGAGCCTTTGCCATGCCCTTCAGCGGAGAAACTTCATCGCTGGGTTCCGAAGCATCCTCAATCGGTGTTTCAGAGATCGCGAGATTGGGGGAGGTGGGGGCCTCGGCAGGAATGGGTTGTTCTTGGGGACCAGCGGAGGTGGTTTTGGCAATGGGGGCCGTTATGGGCGAGGGGTCACTACCCGGTGACACCGCGGGTGCAACCGTCGCAGCCCCAGCATGGCCGGAGGAACGCGACTCGAAGAGCGGCCACCAACTCTTTTCAACGAGCTCGGGGTCTTTTTGATACAAAGACCACAGTTCATCCACGAGCCATTCGTTCGCCCCGAATTCGACGGAATCCTTAACAGTGTCGCTTTCTGACACGTTTTTGTCGCTCACTCTCACGTTCTCGGCCTGAAGCTAAAACTCTATCGGCTTTGCTGCGAGAACCTTTTCAGTCCGGGCGGCGAGGTGCGCCCCGATGCTAGTGTTAGCGGTGATGAGTGACTCCTCCTCCGGTAGTTCTGAGCCCGGCCATAAACCCTGGGGCGCCCGCAGGGTGGGTGCCCGTTGAGCACAGATCTCCTCCTTTTCACGATCGGTGTGTGTCTCGCACTCGGCACCGGCGTCTTCGTGGGCAGCGAGTTCGCGCTTCTCAACCTTGACCGTTCAGATTTGGAAGCCAGGCGAGCAAAAGGTGAAAAAGGGCACCGGATTACCATTTCAGCTCTCAAGCAAACCTCGACGCATCTCTCCAGTGCTCAATTAGGTATTACTCTCACCACCATTTTGACCGGCTACACCATGGAGCCCGCAATTTCTTCGATGCTGGAGGGGCCGCTTCGCGCGCTGGGTCTACCCGAAGACTTTCTCCGGCCTGTGGGTGGGGTTTTAGGAATTCTCCTGGCCACCTTGATTTCGATGATTTTTGGGGAATTAGTTCCGAAGAACTACGCACTGTCCGTCCCCCGCGCGACAGCGCGGCTGTTGGTCCCCTTGCAGGTCGCGTTCACGTGGACGTTTAGACCCTTCATCGCCGTATTGAACGGAAGCGCCAACAGGATACTCCGGGCCATGGGTATCGAACCCAAAGAGGAGCTCTCTGCCGCCAGGACAGCTGATGAGCTCTCCAGCCTCGTGCAGCGCTCGGCGCTGCAAGGGCTCTTGGAAGATGACACCGCCACCTTGCTCTCGCGAACCATTGAGTTCTCCAGCCACAATGCCGTGGATGTGATGACGCCTCGAACCAAGGTGGAGAGCCTCCACCGCAGTGATACTGCCGAAGATGTCATTGCCTTGGCGAAGAAGACGGGATTCTCCCGGTTCCCCGTCATCGATGAATCCTTGGATGACATTCGCGGTGTTGTCCATGTAAAACAAGCCATTGCTGTTCCCTTTGATAAGCGTTCGGAGGTTCCCGCCTCCGCCCTACAATCCGATGTCATCCGGGTTCCAGAAACCATGACCTTGGATGTGTTGCTCACCGAGCTTCGGGGCCGTGGGTACCAGGTGGCAATCGTGGTGGATGAATATGGCGGAACCTCTGGCATCGCCACCCTCGAAGACCTCGTGGAGGAACTCATTGGCGAAGTCGCTGATGAACACGACCGAGCATCGCTGGATGTGGTGAGAGCTAGAGACTGGTTCACCTTCCCTGCCGATTTGCGACCCGACGAACTTGAAGAGCGCACCGGGGTTCCTGTTCCAGAAAATGGCCACTACGAAACCATTGCCGGGTTTATTTTGGAATCCCTGGGTCGCATGGCTGAGGTGGGGGACACCGTGGAGATTCCGCTGGGAGAATTTCGCGTGGAGCGCATGGATAACCGGCGTATCGATCGACTTCGTTTTACCCCACAGGTCAACAGTCAGGAGGTGACACTGCTGTGAGTGATTGGGCAGGATTGGCGTGGTTAGTGGTGTTGCTGGCGGCTAACGCTTTCTTTGTGGGGGCAGAATTTGCGGTGATTGCTGCGAAGCGTTCCCGGATTGAGCCGCTGGCAGATGGGGGCAGCAAGCGTGCTAAGACCTCCCTCTACGCCATGGAAAACGCGACCTTGATGCTGGCGACCTGCCAGCTAGGGATCACGGTGTGTTCGCTGATGATTTTGTTGGTGTCTGAACCTGCCCTCCACCACCTGTTAGAGGGCCCGCTAGGTTTCGTGGGGCTTCCCGCAGCTGCTGTGTCGGGAGTATCGTTTGCCATCGCACTCCTGGTGGTCACTTATCTTCACGTTGTGCTTGGCGAAATGGTTCCCAAGAACATTTCTTTTTCTCTCCCGGATAAAGCAGTCCTTCTCTTGGCCCCACCCCTCGTATTTATCTCCAAGGTCATCTCCCCCATCATCCGAGGGATGAATGCGATTGCCAACGGGATTCTGCGCTTGACCGGGGTGGAACCGAAAGCTGAGGCCACCAGCGCCTATACCTTGGATGAGGTCGCCACGATCGTGGCGGAATCAACGAAGACCGGAATGCTCTCTGACCATTCCGGGGCGCTCAGTGCGGCGTTTGATTTCACAACGAAGACAGTGGCAGACGTCACCATCTCTCTCGAAAACCTGGTCACACTTCCCGAGGATGCCACCCCCAGGGATGTGCAACAAGCCGTCACGCAACGCGGATTTAGCCGCTATGTCTTGGTCAACGAGACTGGTGACCCCACCGGCTATGTCCATATCAAGGACCTACTGGACGCTGATGATGGCGAAGGGGATTACCCCGTTCCACCGCGTCGCATTAGGAGCCTGGTCGCCCTCACCGACACCGTCGATTTAGAGGATGCTCTCGCCACGTTGCGAGCAACAGGAACACACCTCGCCAAGGTCACCAACACAGTGGGCGACACCACGGGGGTGCTGTTCTTGGAGGACATTATTGAAGAGCTCGTGGGTGAAGTGAGGGATGCGACCACCCGCCACTAACCAGGCCGAATGAAGGGGTAAACGATGGAAAAGTTTTTGGTTCTGGGTGAAGCACTCACCGATTGTGTCATTACCGGCGAGGTGGTGACGGAAACGCCCGGCGGGTCACCGATGAATGTGGCAATTGGTTTGGCACGGCTAGATCACGAAGTAACCATGGCTACGCGATATGGCTCCGATTCCCGAGGAGTCGCTCTCGCGAACCATCTGAGCGAAAGCGGGGTGGCGCTGATTGCTGAGGGAAATCAGGCGGCGAGGACGTCGAGTGCCCAGGCAACGATTGCCGCCGATGGTTCTGCGGATTACGTTTTCGACCTGAATTGGGACCTCACCACGGCCATGGTCCCCTCTGGTGACGTGACCCATGTTCACACCGGCTCTATCGGTGCCACCTTGCAACCAGGAGCAGTGTCGGTGGAAGAAGTTCTTCGGCGGGAAAAAGAAGCCGGCGCCAGCGTGAGTTATGACCCCAATGCTCGCCCCATCATTATGGGTAAACCCGAGGATGTGTTGCCCCTGGTGGAGCGACTGGTGGGGCTTAGTGATGTGGTTAAGGCAAGCGATGAAGATATTGCCTGGCTTTATCCCGACACACCTCGCGAGCAGGTTGTGTCCCAGTGGCGGGAGAGGGGCGTTTCTCTTGTTGTGGTCACCCTCGGCGAAGAGGGTGTGGAGGCGTGGAGCGCGTCGGACCACGTCAGCCTTCCCGCCCAGGTCACCACAGTGTCGGACACTATCGGGGCAGGGGATTCGTTTATGTCGGGCCTGCTCTCCGCGCTGTCACAGCGATCCCTTCTCGGCAAACGGTCGGCCGATGCGCTCCGGGGGATTTCTCGGGAAGACCTGGCAGAAGTCCTTCGATTTGCTCTCACGTGTGCGGGCATAACGGTCTCGCGGACCGGCGCAAACCCGCCTCGATCAGCCGAGCTGGCGTCGTGACTTTCCTCTCGGGAACGCTCTCGCACCCTTGATGAGAGCCCCAGGGGTGCCGGTCGTGTCTAGCGAGCAGGCGCAGCCAGTAAGGCTGAGATCGCCGCTCCCACAGCGTCTGACTCAATCAGGAAGCCATCGTGGCCATAGGGGGATTCGACCACCTGGGCTCGGTTCCCGGAGAGCGCGTGAGGGATGTGGTGGGCCAACTCGTGCTGCTGTTCTATGGGGAACAACCGATCGCTATCGATCCCCAACACCAACGTGGGCGTGGAAATGGCTCCGAGCACCTCACTGAGACCTCCTCGGTCTCTGGTGACATCGTGGGAGTTCATTGCTTCGGCAAGGGCGATGTAGGAATTAGCATCAAAACGCCTCGTGAATTTGTTGCCGTGAAAATCGAGGTAACTCTCCACGGCGAATCGACCTTTGTCTCCCAGTGGTGATTTAGCGCTCTGCCACGTTCGTTCGAACCGCTCATTCAGCTCGCTGGGAGAGCGGTAGTTGATCAGCGCCATGCGTCTGGCGAGAGCAAGGCCCCGGTAGGGGCCCTCCGCCTGGTCATAAAAATCTCCGCCGGCAAAGAGGGAATCGACACGGATGGCCTCAGTTTGGAGCGAATTTCCTCCGAGCTGGTCGGCGCTGGTGATGGCGCATGTCGCAATCAGGGCCAATCGGGAATAAGTGCCGGGGAATTGCAGTGCCCATTCCAGCGCGTGCATTCCCCCCATGGAGCCGCCAATAACACTGTGAAAAAGAGAGATTCCCAGCTCGTCACCCAATGCCTTCGCGGCACGGACTTGATCCCGAATGGTGAGATAGGGAAACGAGCTGCCCCATTCCCGCCCCAGAGGAGAGTAGCTCGAGGGGCCGGTGGATCCTTGGCAACCACCGAGGACATTCGGCACAATGACGCAGTATTGGGTGGTGTCCAGGGCTAAGCCTGGACCAACGAGCGGAGACCACCAGCCCGCGGTGGGGTGTCCGGGACCAGAGGCACCGGTGACGTGAGAATCACCGGTGAGGGCGTGGAACACCAGAATGGCGTTTGAGCCGTCTTCGTTGAGTTCACCAAAGGTTTCATAGGCCAGACGGACGTGGGCGAAAGTCTCGCCGTGTTCGGTCTCGAAAGCCCCGAGCCCTGCGAAAAGTCGATTACCGGGGCGGTCCCCGTCTCGCCATGCCCCAGTGACCGGGGGTGTCCCGCGGAGGGTCGCCTGCTGAGCTTCGGAGATGAAGGCCGAAGGCACTGACTCTGCCGGTGATTGCCAATCCATGGTGGCCCTATTCTCCCCTACCCCTGGTGTTTAGGCGATTCCGCCGGAACACCAGGGAGGGTGAGTCGAAACAATTACGCTTTCGCTGAGACCTTCTTGGCTGCGCGGAAACCGATTTCAAGATCAGCGAGGATGTCATCGATGTGCTCAAGGCCCACGGACAAGCGAACGAGTCCCGGGGTCACACCACTGGTGAGTTGCTGTTCTGGGGTGAGCTGAGAGTGGGTAGTGGAGGCAGGGTGGATGACGAGGCTTCGGACGTCACCGATGTTGGCAACGTGGCTAAAAAGTTCCACATTGTCGACAAACGCGCGTCCCGCATCCACGCCACCTTTGATTTCGAAAGACAGCACCGCTCCGACGCCGTGCGGGGCGTATCTGTTGGCAGCTTCCTTCCAAGGGCTTGAATCCAGCGCGGCATAGTTCACACTGGCAACCTGGTCGTGTGATTCAAGTGACTGGGCGACGGTCAAAGCGTTCTCACAGTGGCGTTGCATCCGCAAGCTGAGCGTCTCAATTCCCTGAATCAGACCGAAGGCGTTATCGGGAGAGACCGCTGCGCCGATATCGCGCAACAACTGAACGCGGGCCTTGATGATGTAAGCAATCGGGTCACCAAGAACGCCGGTGTAGCTGGCGCCGTGATACGAGGGGTCTGGTTCTGTGAGCCCTGGGAACTTGTCCACGTGTTGTGACCAGGGGAATCTTCCGCCATCGACAATTGCTCCCGCGATTACGGTGCCGTGACCGCCCAGGAACTTGGTAGCGGAGTGGACGACGATATCTGCTCCGTGCTCCAGTGGGCGAAGCAGGTAGGGGCTTGCAACCGTGTTGTCGACAATCAGCGGGAGCCCGTTCGAGTGAGCAACCCCAGAGACACCCTCGATGTCAAGGATGTTGATCCGAGGGTTGGCAATGGTTTCCCCGAAGAAAGCTTTGGTGTTGGGCTGAACTGCCGCCTGCCAAGCTTCGAGGTCGTCTTGGTCGTTCACGAAGGTGACATTAATCCCAAGCTTCGGCAACGTGTATTTGAACAGGTTGTAGGTTCCGCCATACACGGAAGACGAGCTCACAATGTGGTCACCGGAGTGTGCGATATTCAAAATCGCGTTGGTCGTTGCTGCCTGACCTGAAGCGAGTAGGAGGGCTGCGGTTCCGCCCTCGAGGGCGGCGATGCGCTTCTCGGCAACATCTTGTGTGGGGTTCATGATGCGGGTGTAGATGTTGCCAAACTCCGCAAGAGCGAAAAGATTGGCGGCGTGCTCGGCGCTATCAAACACATACGCGGTGGTGCGATAAATCGGTGTTGCCCGCGAATTGGTTGTGGGGTCAGCGGCGGCGCCCGCGTGGATCTGTTGGGTTTCAAACTTCCAGTCGTCAGCCATGGTCGTGTCTTTCGGAGAGGGGGGACGTTCCCGGATGGGTGACGTGAGAGAAAGAATATGTCCGAGTTACCCCGCCCCGCACGGGGCGAGGTAACCGGGAGTAACACAAAGAATTCAATCCAAAGACTTTTGCATCATGATGATGCCGAGCCACCGGTCAAATTTGTAGCCCACCTTCCCCATTCGGCCTGTTTCTTTAAAGCCAAACCGGGTGTGTAATGCGAGGGAGGCCTCTGCTCCCTGGTCAGCAATTACCGCAATCATTTCCTTGAGCCCTGCTTTTTCGCAGTGTTCGATGAGGTCACCCAGCAGTGTTCGGCCGAGCCCGCGACCGATCGCTGCTGGGCCCAAATAGAGGGAGCTCTCGACAGTTTTGCGAAAAGCAGATTTCTCTCGAAAGGGGAAAACATAGGCAAAACCTAGGAGGGTGCCCGTCGGGGAGAGCGCCAAGCGAAAGGGATAGCCCAGTTTCTGGAGGTGGAGAAAACGGGACTTGTAGGCAGCCAGCGTGGGAGCCTTTTCATCAAAAGTCACGACAGAATTGCGGACATAGTGCCGATACAGCGCCAAGACGGCGGGCATGTCCTGAAGTGTTGCCTCCCGGAGTGTGTAGGTGAACTCGGCGGGAAGAGGTGCGGGTGGCGCACCAGCGCGGGGACGTTTGCGTCGTGGTTGGTATTCGTGCTCGAGCATCAGTCCCCCTCTTTGAGAGTCCAATCTAGGGGAGCGAGCCCAGCTTTTTCCAGAATGTGATTCGTCCTCGAAAACGGCCGCGAGCCGAAAAAGCCTCTCCGGGCGGACAGGGGACTCGGGTGAGCGGAAGCGACGACGGGTAGGTCTCCGCAGTCGACTGCAAGTTTCTGCGCTTCGCGCCCCCACAAGATGACCACACAGGGGCGCCCAGACTGGGCGATGCTGCGCACCACAGCACTGGTGAAAGCGCCCCATCCCACGTCCTGGTGGGCGCCCGTTGTCCCGCTCAGCGTGGTGAGGTGGCGGTTGAGTAACAGCACCCCTCTCGAGCACCACGCCGAAAGATCGCCATGTGGGGGCAGATTCAACCCGAGGTCGCTCTGCAGTTCCCAGCGAATGTTTTTCAGGCTTGCCGGCAGCGGCGACACATCTCGATTCACCGAGAACGCCAAGCCCGATGCCATGCCGGCACCGGGGTAGGGGTCCTGACCGATGATGATGACTCGGACCTGGTCTGGTTCGATCTCAAACGCCCGCATCACCAGGTGGGGCGGGGGTGCGATCGTTTCTCGAGGATAGTCAGAATCGAGCCGTGCGCCAATCAATGTCAGCTCCGCCAACGCTTCTGGGCCAAGCGTTCTTTTCCAGGCAACGGAGAGTTGGGAGAGCAGGAAAGATTCCATACTCTGGGTCACGGGCAAAAACTACTGCGTGGTCGAGCTGCGCATGGCCGCTACGAGAGCCACGCCTTGGTCATACGCGGGGCGACCTCCGGGTTGGAGGAGCGCCGAATACCATGCATCCTGAAACAGCTCGTTATGCAGAGCAGAGACCGTTTCGCTATCGCCCCAGATCCAGTAGGTCAAGCCTGTGCCGTCACTTGTTTGGCCCACGTTGAGTTTCTGTGTAACCAAATTTTCTATCACCTTAGGCCGAATTGCCGGGTCTATGGGTGCAGCGCTCAGCAGGATACTGAGGCCCGATTCTTCATCGTTGGGGAGCCCGAAAAGACAGGAGAGGCCGCCCGCAAGCTCCTCTGGGGTTTGGCCATCGGTATAAATGGGTTCGGTGCTGGGGCTTCCAGGACCCCTCACAAGTTCGATGCCATCAGCCGCAAGTTCTGCGACAAAAACCTCAGGGAGGAGGTTGACGCAGCTGGTAGGGGGAGAGAAGACGAGGGCCACTGGCGCTTCGGGTGCGGGCGGA
>JAFMDO010000069.1 GCA_017857245.1 Pontimonas sp. | reverse complement strand
TTCTGCGGTTTGCGCGATTGCGGCGCGCTCTAAGACTTTGGAGATACTCGGAGACGCTTCGGACCCGGTCACCCGCTGGACGGGTTGGTCGAGGTAATCAAAGAATCGGCGTTGAATTTCATCCGCCAACCATCCGCCGTAGGAGGTGCCCACCGCGCCCTGCTCGACGATGAGTACGTTGTTTGTTTTCCGGATACTTTCGCCCACGGTGTCCCAATCAAGGCTTGCTCGATCGAGAAATCGTAGGTCGACGAGATCCGCGTCAATTCCTGTGGACTCCAACGCTTCGCGGGTGTGATTCACCATCGACATGTAGGTGAGCACGGTCATTTCGGAGCCTTCACGCACAAGTGAGGCTTTGCCGTAGGGAATCTGGTAGTCCAAACCCTCGGCGGGGATCTCGCCTTTGGTCATATACAGATCGACGTGCTCGATCATCACCACCGGATCATCACAGGCCAGCGCCGCATTCATCATGCCGACATAGTCATACGGGTTCGAGGCGGCCATAATCCGCCAACCCGGTGCTGTCGCAAAGATTCCCGCAGGATCCATCAAGTGCTGGGAACCGTATCCGCTGCCCATCGCCACTTTCGTCCGGAGCACCAGCGGCACGGCGGATTCCCCGCCGAACATGTGTCGGGCTTTTCCAATCTGGTTGAACACTTGGTCCGCCGCGACCCACATAAAGTCGGGATACATAAACTCGACCACTGGTCGGTAGCGGCCATCCAACGCGAGGCCGCCACCAAGACCCGTGAAAGCGTTCTCAGAGATGGGAGTGCCGAGGATTCGGTCGGGGAATTTCTCTGCCAGGCCTTTGGTCGCACCGTTTGTTCCCCCTTTGAGACGGTGGATGTCTTCACCGAGGACAAGAATGCGGTCATCCGCTGACATATTCCGATCCATAACATCCGCGACTGCATCGACAAAACGAACCTCGATGAGCTCTCCGGTGTAGTCACTGCGCTCTTGAGTGCGAGCGCCGGAAAGTTCGCTGAGGTCGCCGCGAACGCCCACGTCCACGAAGCTTGCCTCAGGCCACAGGTTGGGCCGGATGCGACGCACTCCCGGTTTGCCATCGGGATCTTGCTCGACCAGCGTGGACGCCACCGCGGACATCGCCTCCTGAGCTTGCTGACGCACGGAGGCTAAGGCCTCGTCATTGATGAGGCCCAAAGACTTCATCTGGTCAGCCATCTTGGTGAGCGGGTCACGGGCGCGCCATGATTCTTCTTCCTCTTTCGAACGGTAGCCAAAAGCGCTGCCGGGGAAGGCGCCGTTTTGGTGGAAGAACCGGTAGACCTCTGCTTCAATCACGGCAGGGCCATTTCCGGCGCGCACATATTCCTCTGCTTTTTGCATCGTCAGGTGCACCGAGAGCGGGTCCATGCCATCAACCCGGAACGACGGGATCGCAAAACCGACACCGCGGCCAGAGAGTCGTGACTCACCGGTGGCTTCCTCGACGGTGGTGGAGACTGCGTAAAGATTGTTTTCGATGAAGAAAATGAGAGGAATATCCCACGCTGAGGTCAGGTTCATGCTCTCGAGAACAGAGCCAATGTTCACGGCGCCATCACCGAAATAGGTAACGGTGAGGTCGCTCGTTCCCGCTCGCTTTTGGGCAAAAGCATTTCCCGCTGCGAGCGGAACTCCCCCACCGACGATCGCGTTGGTGCCCAGCGCTCCCGCGTCATGCCACTGCAGGTGCATCGAACCCCCGCGACCTTTACAGAATCCTCGGGCGAGGCCAAGAATTTCGGCGAGGGTTTTGTCCAACACGGTGGAAATGTCCGGGGTGACGAGTTGCTGAAGGTCGAGACCGTCCGGGGCAACATATCCGAGCGCCTTTGCGAGGAATTGGTGATGACCGCGATGGGATCCATTGACGGCGTCGCTCGAACGCAGGCCCACTGCGGAGCCGACAGCGCCGCCTTCCTGTCCGATGGAAGAATGTGCAGGCCCGTGAACAAGGCCCTCGCCGGCAAGCTCAAGCACTGTTTCTTCAAAGGCGCGAATCAGGTGCAGTTGACCGAGCATGGTGGCAAGCAATGCAGGATCAGCACTTTCCCAGTCTTCCTCGGTGGCTTGGACCTGAATCCACGGCTGGGCCGGCTGAAGCGGCGTATGTGTAGCCACGATGGGTTCTCTTCTCTTCGTTGAGGGCTTATGCACTCAGGCATCCCGTGTACAGGACGACAATACCCCAAATTGTATCCAATGTCACCCCAATGGTGCCTTTTCGGGTGGAATATCCGGGATATAACCGACATACTGTATGCAACACGTCAACCTAAGGAGTCACCTATGGCGCTGCCCGGGCTTCGCGGAACAGAACACATCGGATTCACCGTTCCCAACCTCGACGAGGCAGAACGGTTCTTTGTCGATGTGATTGGCTGCGAAAAGGTTTACAGCCTGGGGCCCTTTGTGCGGGATGACAACTGGCTGGCGGAACAGTTGCATGTGCACCCGCGCGCCGTCATGCGAGAGCTGCGCTTCTTCCGCTGCAAGACAGGCCCGAATTTTGAAATCTTCCAGTGGGAAGCACCGGACCAGGTGACAACCCCACCCTCCAACTCCGATATTGGTGGGCACCACCTCGCTTTTTACGTTGAGGACCTCGATGCCGCTGTCCAATACTTGAAGGACGAGGGGATCGAAACAATGGGAGAGATCGTCCATTCTCAAAACGCCAGTTTGGGCCAGCGGTGGCTGTACTTCTTGACCCCGTGGGGCATGCAGTGCGAGCTGGTGAGCTTCCCCGAAGGTAAAGCCTATGAATCAGATTCGGACGTGCGGCTGTGGCACCCGATGAAACCTGGAGAATAACGCCATGACCATGACGGAATCGTTGCGAGATGGCAACGCTGCGCAACGCATTGCCGACTCCCTGCGCGAGAGCATTCTTGGCGGAGAACTCTCCCCCGGTGACCGAATTGTCCAAGAAGACCTCTCCGCGCGTTATGGCGGTTCCCGTATTCCTGTCCGCGAAGCCCTTCGCCAACTCGAATCTGACGGTCTGGTGCGGCTCGTGGCCAATACCGGAGCGTGGGTGGCAAGCCTGACATTGGCGGAATGCTCGGAGGTGTATCAAACCCGTGAGCGTCTTGAGCCTCTTCTTCTCCGGTTTTCGGCGGAGCATCTCACCCAAGAAAAACTGGCTCGACTGGATTCCCTCGCCCACCACATGTCGAGATCCCAGGGCGTGGAAGAGTTCCTTGACCTCGACCGCCAATTCCACCTCAGTGCCTATGAGCATGCGCAAACGCATGTTTTAGGGCCTCTCGTAACCAGGCTGTGGAACACCACCCAGCCCTACCGACGCGCGTACACTCAGCTCGTG
>JAFMDO010000068.1 GCA_017857245.1 Pontimonas sp. | reverse complement strand
GAAAAAATTCTGAAAATTGGTGTGGTGGGAGCGGGAGTCATGGGCTCTGGTCACGTCGAGTATCTATCCCAAGACATTCCGGGTGTCAGGGTGGTTGCACTGGCCGAGCCTGACGAGTCCCTCAGGCAAGCCGTTCTGGACCGATGGAATCTCGAGTGTGCAGGTTTCTCCTCACTGGAAGAAATGCTCGATGGTGTGGAATTAGACGGGGTGGTGGTGGCGTCACCTGATCGCTTTCATGCCGAGAGCATCAAGCTTTGTCTTTCTCGAAAAATGCCAACGCTGTGCGAAAAGCCGCTGGCGCAGTCAAGCGAAGATGCCGAGGAGCTATCTGAACTCGCTCAGCAGTCGCTGAAAGACGTAGGCCACCCACTCGTTCATTTGGGGTTCATGAGGCGATTCGATCCCCCCTTTATCGAAGTGAAAAAGCTCATTGACTCAGGGGAATTGGGTGCAGTCCTCTATGTGAATGCCTCTACTCGCAATGTTTCCTCTCCGGGGATTAAAAGCACGGAGCTCCTGACCAACATCGCCATCCACGAGGTCGACACGCTGCGTTGGCTTCTTTCCGATGAGTGGTCGGATCTCACGGTCCTGAAGGGGCGATCTGCTTCAGCGGCTCCTGAGGGCACCCAGGACCCCATTGTGCTCACCGGTTCCACCGTTAACGGTGTGGTGATTGTTGCCGACATTTTTGCAAACAACTCCTATGGGTACGATGTCCGCTGCGAACTGACCTTCGAGAAAGGGGTTGTGCGGGTGGGCATTTGGGGCGACGTCACAATCGTCAAGAACCACGAGCATCCCGCTCACCCTGCCTTTGCGCTCGGGGAAAACTGGATCGCCCGTTTTCGCCAGGCCTATGTCAACGAGCTGCTGGAGTGGACGAAAACGCTCAGAGGCCAGGCCTCATCAAGTTTGGCCACCGTGGAAGACGGACTCCGCGCGCTCCAAGTACTGGATGGGGTCCGCTAAACCTGAATGACCCCTACAGCGAAGGGGTGGACCCGAGTTGGCGGCAAATCTCTTCTGCCAGCTCAAGATTGGCAACAATCTCTTCGTGAGTATGCACCGGTGATTCAGTAAATCCTTGCCTCACGTAATGGGCAAACCACTCGGCTTGGTAATAGAGACCTGAGTGGCCTTTCACGGGTGTGCCATCGGCCCAACTCTCCTCAGTTTGATAGAGCTCTTTATCCGAAAGGCGGAGAGTGGTGGGAACAAAAAAGGGATGATCCAACGTCAGCGCCAAGTGTTCGCCTGACACTGTTGCCTGACAGGGGAAGCTGGCTACTCCAGAAATCACCAGGGTGGCCTCCGCCCCAGAGGCGTATTCCAGGCGCACCAGCGACCCCTCATCGAGTCCGTCTGGCGTGCACCTACCCAAGGCCGTAATTGATGTGGGCTTGCCGAAGACTTCGTAGGCAAAAGCAATCGGGTAAATCCCCATGTCGTAGGTGATTCCGCCTGTTCCGCGTTCCCACAGCCGCTGGACCCCACGGTTATCCATGGCAAAGCTCGCCACCATGCTTTCGGGGCGTCCAAAGTCTTCAGAATCGAGAATCTGTCTGATGACACTCGCCTGGGGAAGGTAACGGGTCCACATAGCCTCGGTCAAGAAAAGACCCTTTTCTCGCGCCAGCGCGAGAGTTTCACGGGCTCGACTGGGGGAATAGTGGAGAGGTTTTTCCACCAGGACGTGCTTGCCAGCGTGGAGAGCCGCGTCTGCTAGATCGAGGTGGCCATCAATGTGGTTTGAGATATAAACGGCATCAATAGTGTCTGAGGCAAACATTTCATCGTAGGAACCAAAAATGTGTTCTATGGAGTGCTCTTGCGCAAAGGTGTTTGCTCGATTGAAGGATCGCGAGGCCACCGCGGTGATGTTTTGGCTTCCATAGGTATTGACTGCGGCTGTGAACATACCGGCGATTTCGCCAGGTGCGGCAATACCCCAGTTGAGAGGCTTAGTTTCGTTTGTGGGCAGTGGTGTTGGCGTGGGGAAATTCACCCCCTGAGGCTACTACACCGAGAAGATTGGGCGGCCCGCTGTGAGCGAAGAAGCAGCCCACCAGTACCACCTCGGTTTCTGACCTAACAATGGCGGGTGAGAGATTGCCGTGTGGCGAACTCGACAATGTGTAAGCCCAATACTTCGCTACCATGTGCTCACCGACGACGTGAGAAGGATGAGGCGGAAATGCCCAAGGTCATTGGTGTTGATTCTTCAACACAGAGCTGCAAAGTCCTTGTTGTGGACGTCGCCTCCGGTCACATTCTCTCCGAAGCGACAACACCGCATCCCGAGGGAACAGAAATCGACCCAGAGCTGTGGTGGGTGGCTCTTCAACGCTGCCTCGATCAGGTTGACACCTCCGGTGTCGAGGCGATTTCCATCGGGGCTCAGCAACACGGACTTGTTGCATTGGACGCCTCGGGTGAGGTCCTGAGGCCCGCACTGCTCTGGAACGATACGCGTTCTGCTCCCCAAGCCGAGAAAATTATCGCCGAATTTGGGGCTGCCAGCATTGCTGAACGAACCGGTTCGGTTCCCGTGGCTTCTTTCACCTCCACGAAGCTCGCGTGGATGCGCCAGCACGAGCCAGAACTTGCCTCACGAGTTGCAGCGGTCGCTCTTCCCCATGATTGGCTGACGTGGCGGCTTCGGGGCTTTGGACCGGTAGGGAGCTCTCGGCTCGGAGCTCAACTGGACGAACTGGTGACCGATCGCTCCGACGCGAGTGGCACAGGTTATTTTTCTGCCGTCACCAACTCGTACGACGATGAAATCCTTGACTTTGTTCTCGGCCACCGACCCACGCTTCCCAGGGTTGTTGCCTCTTCTGGCACGGCAGGAAGAACCGAGGAAGGCTGGATAGTAGGTGCTGGCGGCGGGGATAACGCGATGGCAGCGCTGGGGCTGGGAACCAAGGTGGGAGATGTGGTGATGTCACTGGGCACGAGTGGCACTGTGTTTGCGGTAACTTCACAACCTTCTCATGACGCAAGTGGGACCGTGGCGGGTTTTGCCGATGCGGCGGGGGCTTTTCTTCCCCTGGTTGCTACGTTGAATGCTTCCAGGACTTTCGATTCTGTGCGCCAGCTTCTAGGGTTCTCGTGGGATGAATTTTCCCGCGCTCTTCAGAGCGCCGCACCGGGATCGGGAGGACTGACGATGCTTCCCTTTTTCGATGGGGAACGAATGCCGAACCTTCCCGATGCGACCGGTGTGCTCGGAGGTATATCCCGTTTGAGCCTGACTCCTGAGAATATGGCTCGGTCCGTCGTGGAAGCGGTGGTGTCAAACCTGTCGCGCGGGATTGAAGCCATTGTGGAGGAGACGGAAAAACTCGAGCGACTCATTCTCATCGGCGGTGGAGCTCACAACATTGGTGTCCAGCACGTGGTGAGCGAGAC
>JAFMDO010000067.1 GCA_017857245.1 Pontimonas sp. | reverse complement strand
CTAGCGACCAGTGGTTGGCGGACATCAGCCTTATCTCTCTCAAAAGGCGAAGCATTGGGCACGATCAAGAGACCGAGCGGGTAGGGCGTGAGTGTTGCTACAGGCCCATCCTCGCGCCACAGGTCCTCGCAGATAATGAGTCCGGCATCGATCCCTCCGAGGCGAAGAATTAGGCTCTCCGTGCCGGGAACAAAGGTGCGAAATTCATCAAACACGGCGTAGGTGGGCAAATGGTGTTTGGCATAGGTGGCTTGGACGTGTCCGCCAGCAAGAACGCTGGCGCAATTCGTTGCTCGAGCCGGAGAGTGGAGCGTGGTTGCTGCACTTGACACCTTGTGCGGGCCTGAAGGATGACCCACCACGACCGCCATGTCGCCCATCCCTTCGGCCTCGAGGGCCTCGGCGAGGCTTTTCAGAGAGGACTCGGAAATTTCGAGGAAATTATCCCGCAGGGCGAGGTCTTCGATGGGATACCCCGTCAAGGAAAGCTCTCCCGACACCATCAGCTGCGCGCCCTGGTCGTATGCTGCGCGCGCCAAGTTGAGAAGATCCCTAGCGTTCTTGCCGCGATCGCCCACGGTGGGGTTGGTTTGGGCAAGAGCCAAGCGAAAACGGGGCATACCCAGTAGCCTAATGGCAGAGCTTTTCGCGCCGACGTGCGCCTAATCCGGGGGATGTTATGGATAAACAACGCGACTTTGTTTTGCGCACCATTGAAGAGCGCGGTGTGAAATTTATCCGCCTGTGGTTTACCGATGTCGTCGGCACCTTGAAGATGGTCGCGGTTGCACCTGCCGAAATCGAAGGCGCCTTTGCCGAAGGTCTCGGAATTGATGGATCCTCGATTGAGGGTTTTACCCGGGCGTTTGAGGCTGATGTCTTGGCTCACCCCGACCCCACGACGTTTCAGATTCTGCCCTGGCGGGGCGAGGTCGATCCCACTGCCCGGATGTTCTGTGACATCACCACTCCGGATGGTCAGCCGGCGGCCGTTGACCCACGCCACGTACTCAAGCGCCAGCTCGAAAAAGCAGCGGACTTGGGTTTCACCTTTTACACCCACCCTGAAATCGAGTTTTACCTGCTGAAATCAAGCTCCTATGGCCCCCAGGGACCAGAACCCGTGGATTCGGCGGGCTATTTCGACAACGTGCCCGGTGGTAGCGCCCACGACTTCCGTCGTCGGGCCGTGCGTATGTTGGAGGACCTTGGGATTTCTGTGGAATTCAGCCACCACGAGGCGGGTCCTGGGCAAAACGAGATTGACCTGCGCTACGCAGATGCGCTCACCACCGCAGACAACATCATGACTTTCCGCACCGTGGTGAAAGAGGTGGCTATCGAGCAGGGCGTGTACGCGACGTTTATGCCCAAACCGATGGCGAACCACCCGGGTTCAGGAATGCACACCCACTTGTCGCTGTTTGAGGGTGACACCAATGCCTTTTTTGACGCAGGAGGAAAGTACCAACTTTCCGCCATCGGGCGGTCCTTCGTCGCCGGAATTTTGAAGCACGCGCCTGAATTTACGGCTATTACTAACCAGTTTGTGAACTCGTATAAGCGGCTGTGGGGCGGGCACGAAGCACCCAGCTACGTCACCTGGGGCCACAACAACCGCTCGGCGTTGGTGCGGGTGCCGTTGTATAAGCCGAGCAAAGGCCAAAGCGCTCGGGTGGAATACCGCGGAATCGATTCCGCGGCAAACCCCTATCTCGCCTACTCTGTGTTGTTGGCGGCCGGGTTGAAGGGAATCCAGGACAACTACGAGCTACCCGCGGAAGCAGAAGACACGGTGTGGGAGCTGAGCGAAGGCGAACGCGTTGCACTGGGATATGAGCGCCTCCCCGCGAGCCTTGATCAGGCATTGACTCTGATGGAAAACAGCGAATTGGTGGCAGAGACGTTGGGCGAGAGGGTGTTTAATTATGTCCTGCTCAATAAGAAGCGCGAGTGGGAAGCCTATCGAGCGCAGGTCACCCCTTATGAGCTCGCCAGCAACCTCGAACTCCTCTAATGACGTGCGGGGATGACTAGAACACCCTCCACCCTCACGGCACTGGTTAGAGCTGGCTTCAGCCAGCTCAGCGTGGCTCAGTCTGGGCTTGCCGAGGGCGGCTGGGAGCCGGACGTGTTTGCCCCCTCGGCACACCCCGATGCCTCGCTCGCAGCGGTTCTCTCGCTGCGCTTTGCCCACCCGGTGGAGTGGGCAAAAATCCAGCGCTCTGCCACAGCGACGAAGCGGCTGGTTCTCCTCACCGGAGTCAGCACCGGGTTGACAGATTTCCTGCTCCGCAGGCCTGAGCAATGGAGCCTCTTGTCGAAGGACCTGCGGAGCCTTCCCCAGGCAGCGGGGTGGACCGACACTTTTAGGGATGCCACCTCGGGCTGTGACACCGCGGCAGCAGTCGAGGCTCTCCGCGTTGCTTATCGCCGAGGTCTCTGCCAGGTGGCGCTGTTTGATGCTCAGTCATCGCAGCCGCTCCAGGTGTTGCCCCTGGTTGCAGCCTGTCTCGCGGACATGGCGGGAGCGGCCTTGGAAGTCGCCTTGGAGATTGCCAGACGCGATCACGGACTCGAGGTCAGTGCGGTTCCGCTGACCATTATGGGTATGGGCAAAGCCGGGGCCAGGGAGCTCAACTACCTCAGCGACGTGGACGTCATCTATGTCACGGACACCCCTGCGGGCGCAGACGCGGAGAAAGTCCTCCAGGGTGCGACGATCCTCGCGAGAGACACCGCGCGGCACCTGATGGAATTTGGCAAGGAACCAGGCCTTTGGGAGGTAGATGCGAACCTGCGCCCCGAAGGCAAAGATGGCGCCCTGGTCAGAACCCTGGACTCCCACCTGGCCTATTACGGCCGGTGGGCCAGTGACTGGGAATTTCAGGCCCTCCTCAAAGCCAGGCCTCTTGCCGGCGATCCCGACATTGGGGCCCGCTACTTGCAAGCCCTGCGGCCACTCGTATTTTCAGCTTCCACCAGACCTGGCTTTGTGGAACAGGTCCAGCGCATGCGTGAGCGCGTCACCAACAACATCCCTCCCGACCAGCTCCACCACCAGTTGAAGCTCGGGCCTGGCGGTCTGAGGGACATCGAGTTCACCATTCAGTTGCTGCAACTGGTCCACGGTGCAGCTGATGAGTCGATTCGACAGCGGGATTCGTTGGGCGCCCTCCACGCTCTTTCGGAGGCTGGGTATGTCGGTCGCAGTGAAGCGGCCGAATTTGATCACGCCTATCGGACGCTCCGGTTACTTGAGCATCGCATTCAACTTGGCGCCATGGTCCGTTCCCACGTCATGCCCCAGGATGCCGATGAGTTGCGCATTCTTGCCAGGCGCACCCGCCTGGCAGAAAACGCCGAAGCTCTGGTGGAAATCTGGCGAACCACCCAACGCCAGGTTCGTTCCCTTCACGAAAAACTCTT
>JAFMDO010000025.1 GCA_017857245.1 Pontimonas sp. | reverse complement strand
GGTATCCAGCATCAATCACACCAGGCGAGTTCAAAAGGGTTATCCCATTCTTCAGCGCCAGCCCACTGCGCGGCATCACCAGCGCTACGAATCCCGCAGGGAGGGCGATCGAGACACCGGTATCTACCAGCGCTCGTTCGCCCGGCTTCAGGGTGTGCGCGGAGGTGGCGGACAAATCCGCGCCAGCATCACCAGTCCTCGCGTAGCGGGGTGGATTTCCCGTCACGAGCACGTCTACAGAGGGTGTGATCACTCCCTCAGGCTATACGTGGTCCAATAGGAGCATGCTGAAATACCGCGAGAAACTTTCACCCGCCTGGTGGCTGATTCTCGCCGTCGGCTTGGTCATTCCTGCAACCACGCTGGTCTTTTTACCGCTCAGCCTCGCGGTCGGAGTGGTGATAGGAGTTAGCTTGTGGGCCGGTTCGGTGGGATTGCTCTGGTGGAGAGCCCCCACCCTCATTGTCGATGACACCGGCTTTCAGGCGGGGACCGCGCGCCTTGAACGGGAATTTATCCGAAGTGTGTCATTTTTCGATGGTAACGCTGCACGAGAGCAACGGGGAGTGTTCCTCGATGCGCGAGCGTGGCTTGTCATTCGGGCCTGGGTCGACCCGGTGGTGAGAATCGAACTGGGAGACCCAGAAGATCCCGCGCCTTACTGGTTGGTGTCTTCGCGCAAACCCCAAGAGCTCGTCGCAGCGCTCCAAGCCGCTGGGGCTACTACCTAGAGCACTCCAGGCACACGGTTCCCAGCTTGGTGTCATGATCGCGTTGGGAGCGGTGCTTCACCAAGAAGCATTCAACGCAGGTGAACTCGTCTGCTTGCGGCGGAAGGACGACAACATCGAGTTCAACGTTTGCCAGGTCCTGCCCGGCCAGCTCTAGCGAACCAAGGTTGTCTGCATCCTCTGAATCAACCACACCGGAGAGCTTGTCGGGGACTCGCTCTTGCAATGCTTGGATGGACTCGGTGTCCTCTTCGGTCTTGCGAGGGGCGTCGTAGTCAGTGGCCATCGTGAGCTCACTCCCTGATTCAAATGGTGGTGGGAAGTCGGGCGTTAGTTTGCCGGATAAACCGGTTAAAACGCAAACTGAAGTTCGTAACGGGCTACACAGTAACGCCCAAGACTGACTTAGCGGGGCGCCACACCCGAAATATCGCCAAAAGCAGACCCAAAGCGTGACAAGCTACGAGGGCAGGAAAGGAAAAGGTGGCCCGATGAAATCCCTCAGCGTCGTTGGAACAGAAAACGATCAGCTCGTTTTGGTGTCCGAAGATGGAGAGCGCTTCTCCGTTCCCCTCTCTCACGCCCTGACCGAAGCTGTCCGCAAACCCGCTGGTTCCCAGCCCACCGTGCGCCGGGTCAGCCCCCGTGACATCCAGGCACACATCCGCCGAGGCCTCACCGCACAACAGGTTGCGGATGTCACAGGAGAAGATGTTGTCTACGTCGAGAAGTTCGAAGGCGCCGTCCTCGACGAACGCGCTTTCATCGCTGAGTCAGCCTTGCGAGTTGCTGTGTCCACGACCGCGGGAGAAGAGTCCACCTTCGGCGACTCTGTCCGCGAACGCCTGGAAGAAATATCCGCGAGCGAAGACGCTTGGAGTGCGTGGCGCGAAGAGACCGGCTGGCAGGTCGAACTGGCCTTTCGCGAAGGCGATGTGGAACACAACGCTCGGTGGTCCTTTGACCCCCGGAAGCACCTACTGGAGGCTGTGAACGAAGACGCAAGGGTGCTATCACGGCACGAACCGATGCCCACCACCTTGATCCCTGCGCTTTCAGCGGTTAGCCCCGCTTTGCAACCGGACCGGTTCGATTCAGAAATTTTTGAAACCGCTGACCTCGGGGCAACCGGCCCGCTCTTGGAGCCTGTCCCCTATGGGCGCACCCCCCAAGACGGGGGAAGAATGGCGGACACAGCAGACCTGCTTGAAGTTTTGCGCAAGAAGCGCGGCGAGCGCGAAGCAGCGCATTCCGAGCCCGAAGAGGAGTCCCGGGGCACTCACCCCGCAACCGGCGCCATTCGACTCGTTGATGAGGACGAGGGATACGACGCCTCAGTCACGCTTATTGGCCATCGAGATACCACGGACGATGACGATGACGATCCAGAACCCCCCTCAGGGGCAAAAAAGAAACGTCCAGAGATGCCCAGCTGGGATGACATTGTGTTTGGAGCGCGCGGAGACGACGACCCCGCTTAGCGCCACGCGCCAGCGGGAATAATGGGAACTTCACGCTCGCGCAGCGTGACAGAGCCGTGTTGGCCTGTCATGCCAACAGAATTCTTCGAGGCGCTCGGGATGTGATAAATCGCCACCGGCTTGATGCACACAATGATGATGTCCCCCAAGCGCTCTGCGACGCCATCGGAGAGCGCTCCCAACGCTCCCGTGTCGACGAGTTCGTCCCGAGTGAGCACCTGAGCGGCGTCCCCTAATTCGTCCCGCCACCTCTTCACTAGCGGTCCGACCAGGGAGGGCGAAGAGAGCGAAAGCTGCGGCGCCCGCGGCTCACCTGCCCACGCGATGACGCCTTCCAAAAGCGGCGAGGGCTCATCCACAAAAATCTTTGACTCCTGTGGCACATCGACCATCCCGTGATCGGCGGTGATTACCAGTCCGGTGTCCGGACCCAAAGCCTCCGCGCTGTGGGAGAGAATCGCATCGAGTTCCTCCAGCCGATGCATCCAGGAATCGGACTCCGAGCCGCTGCCGTGACCGGTTCGATCGAGGGCGGGCCAATACAGGTAGGCCAAGCCCTGGTTGTTTTCAGCAAAGAACTCTTCCATCCGTCCAAACTGCTCGCTGAGAGAGGCGCTCCCTTCGAAGCGAGCGCCACGCCAGACCGCTTTGGTGAAATCGCTGGTGGCGAACCGGGGTTCCCCCTGGGACAGCGAGCTAATGCCCCTCTGTGCCGCGGCCTCAAATACGGTGGGGCTCTTCTGCCAGGTGTCGGGATCGACCGTGGGGTGCCAGTCCTTGAGGTGGTTGATGATGCTCCCGCTGTCTGGGTCCCGAACGCTGTAGCCGACGATGCCGTGCTCGCCGGGGAGCACGCCGGTGGTGAGGGTGGTCAAGGCACTAGCTGTTGTGGAAGGAAAACCCACGTCGGCGCTCAGTCCGCGCGGCGCCCAGGCTTTCGCCAGCCACCTGGCATGCCCTTGGTGATCGCGGAGGTTGTGTGCCCCCAAACCGTCCACCAGCAACACGGCTGCATTTTTGACGGGGGCAAGTCCTAGCGCATTGTCCACACCTGTGAGGGCCGAAAGGCAACTGGGGAGCACGTCGGCAAGCCTCAACGTTGCATTCGATGGGACCAGTAACATAAGCGCCATCCTATGACTGCACCGATTACTCCCCCCAAAACTGCCGATTCCGAACGCATTGTCGACGTCGAACTCACCGACGAAATGGAAGGCTCCTTTTTGGAGTACGCCTATTCGGTCATTTACTCGCGAGCGCTGCCCGACGCGCGCGATGGCTTGAAGCCCGTTCAACGACGCATCATTTACCAGATGTCCCAAATGGGGCTCACCCCCCAAAAGGGGCATGTGAAGTCCGCCCGCGTTGTCGGTGACGTGATGGGAAAGCTCCACCCCCACGGTGACTCGGCGATTTACGATGCTCTCGTGCGGATGGCGCAATCCTGGTCCATGCGCATTCCCATGGTGGATGGACACGGAAACTTTGGTTCCCTCGACGACGGGCCCGCCGCCGCCCGGTACACCGAGGCGCGGCTTCGCCCAGAAGCATTGGCCATGGTTCAAGACCTCGACGAAGACGTGGTGGATTTTGTCCCCAACTACGACAACCAGCTGACCCAGCCGAGTGTTTTGCCCGCCGCGATCCCCCACCTTTTGGTGAATGGGGCCAGCGGAATCGCTGTGGGCATGGCCACGAATATGGCGCCTCACAACCTGGTCGAGGTCATTGCTGCGGCACAATACGTCTTGAACCGTCCAGAGGCGAGCGTCGAGGATTTACAGAAAATTATTCCCGGCCCCGATTTGCCCAGCGGCGGAACCATCATTGGCACCGAGGGCATTACCGATGCTTACCTCTCCGGTCGAGGAAGTTTCAAGACACGGGCCACCGTCAGTATCGAAAACATTGGGCCGCGCAAAACAGGACTTGTTGTGACGGAGTTGCCCTATTTGGTGGGACCTGAGCGCGTAATCGACAAGATCAAGGACGCCGTCGGGAGTAAGAAACTGACCGGCATCAGTGATGTGACAGACCTCACCGACCGCCACCACGGGCTGCGGCTGGTTATTGGTATCAAGGGTGGCTTCGACCCCGAGGCGGTGCTCTCCGAGCTCTATCGATTGACACCGCTGGAGGAGAATTTTTCCATCAACTCGGTCGCGCTGGTGGAGGGTCAACCCAAGACTTTGGGTCTTCGCGAACTTCTCCAGGTCTACCTAGACCATCGCATCCTGGTGGTGACCAGGCGTTCGCGCTTTCGCCTCACCCAACGCACTGCCCGCCTGCACCTGGTGGAGGGCCTCCTCGTTGCCATCACCGACATCGACGAAGTTATTCAGGTCATTCGGGCCTCCGATGACGGGTCAAAGGCTAAAGAGCGTCTCCGGGAAGTTTTTGACCTCTCCGACGAGCAGGCCGAATACATTCTCGAACTGCGGTTGCGGCGTCTCACAAAATTCTCTCGTCTGGAACTGGAAACGGAGCGTGACTCCCTTGCCAAAGACATCACCGAACTCACCGCGCTCCTTGCGAGCGAGGAACGCATTCGCAAGACCGTATCCACAGAGCTTTCGGAAATGTCGGAGAAATACGGCACTCACCGCCGCAGTGTGATTTCAGGCCATGCTCCTGCGGTCGCTCCGCGGTCCTCTGCGCCTCAGAAGGACTTAGCAATCGCTGACCTTCCCTGCACCGTTGTGGTGTCAGCACTGGGCCGCGCGAGTCGTTTCGCTCCATCGAACGGGGCATTAGTCCTCACCGACAAACGGAGCGCCCATGACGCCGTCATGGCTCACATCGTTACAAGCACCCGCGGGCGCCTGGGCGCCATCACTTCCGCGGGAATGCTCCACACTTTCCATCCCTCCGATTTGCCCGAGCTCTCATCATCGAAGCCCCAGTGGGGTCAGGGCATCGCGCTGTCGGAATATCTCGGGCTCTCCCGCGAGGATGGTGACATCCTCGGCGTCATCGCTCTAGGAAGCGATGTTCCCTTCATGCTCGGCACCGCAGCGGGTGTGGTCAAGCGCGTCTCGTTGGCAGACCTCGGGGACAAAACACACCAATCTGTCATGACCCTCAAGGACGGTGACCGTGTTGTCGGGTGCGCATCAGCCCCCGATTCTCACTCCCTGGTTCTCATCACCTCTGCCGGTCAGCTATTGAATTTCTCTTCCGGCGATGTTCGCCCGCAAGGGCTTGCCGCCTCCGGAGTTGCCGGCATCTCCTTGCCCAACGACGCCAGGGTGATCTTTGCTGGTGCCGTGGACCGCTCTGTTGCGCAAGTGGTCACCGTGTCAGGGTCAAGCCAGGTGCTCCCTGGAACAGAATCGGCCAGAGCAAAGCGAACGCCGCTGGTTGACTTCCCCACCAAGGGACGCGCAACTTCGGGAGTTCGAGCGCACGCGTTCCTGAAAGGCGAGGACATCCTTTCTCGCGCCTTCGCGGGGGTTTCTCCCCTCGCCATGGGGGCGAAAGGTCAGGCCATCGCACTTCCCGAGGAAGTATCCAAGCGTGATGGCTCGGGAACCCTCCTCGAGGGTTCGATCACGGCCTTTGGTGAAAGCCTGAGCTAGGCGTCAATGCGCTCCCTGGCAAGCCCAGGGCCCGAGACAATGAATTCTCGCCTCGGAGCGACTTCGTTGCCCATCAATAGCTCAAACACGGTCGAGGCGGCCTCGGCGTCACTCACCCGCACTCGTCGGAGCATCCGGTCGGAACGGTTCATCGTGGTTTCTGCCAGCTGATCGGCGTCCATCTCGCCCAGCCCCTTATAGCGCTGAATGGGCTCTCTATAGGTCTTGCCTGCTGCTTCGAGCTGCGCAAGAAGGGTGGCGAGCTCTTCCTCGGAGTAGGTGTAGACGATTTCGGAGGGTGCTTTGCCTCGCGCGTTGATGACTACCCGATGCAGGGGCGGCACCGCGGCGTAGACCCGGCCTTCTTCCACCAGTGGTCTCATGTATCGAAAGAACAGCGTCAGGAGCAAAGTTCGAATGTGGGCGCCATCCACATCGGCGTCAGACATGATGATCACCTTGCCGTAGCGGGCTTGGCTGACATCGAAAGTTCGACCAGAGCCCGCCCCAATCACTTGAATGATGGCGGCACACTCCGCGTTATCCAGCATGTCTTGAACCGAGGCCTTTTGCGTGTTTAAAATCTTCCCGCGGATGGGCAACAGAGCCTGGTGTTCGCTGTCTCTGGCGAGCTTGGCTGTCCCTAAGGCCGAATCACCTTCGACAATGAACAGCTCGCTGCCTTCGGTTTCCTTACTGCGACAGTCCACAAGTTTTGTGGGCAGGGTGGAAGCCTCAAGCGCGTTTTTCCGCCGCTGTGTTTCTTTGAGAGCTCGGGCGGAGACCCTCGTTTTCATTTCCGCGACGATCTTTTCCTGTAACACGGCGGAAAAGGCTTTATCCTCGCGTTTGGTCGAGGAAAACTTGGCCGAAAGCCCCTCAGATATGACCGCTTGAACGATGGATTTAATTCCCGGCGTGCCCAAAACCTCTTTGGTTTGGCCCTCGAACTGTGGTTCGGGCACCCTTACGGCGATAATGGCGGTCATCCCGGCGATCATGTCGTCTTTTTCGACTTTGTCCTTGCCCACCTTGAGCTTCCGCGCGTTCTTGTCAATTTCTGACCGAAGCGTCTTCACCAGTCCCGCGTCAAAGCCTTGCTGGTGGGTGCCGCCTTTAGGGGTTTGGATGATGTTCACAAAGCTCTTGGAGACGGTGTCATAACCGGTGCCCCACTGAAGGACGACATCGACATGAACGTTGCGGAGGACATCTTGAGAGAGGAGTTTTCCCGTGTCATCAAGCACCGGGACAGTCTCTTCAAATTCTCCCTCCCCCGAAAAGTGCCACGGGCCCACAACAGCCTGGTCAGGAGCTAAAAAGCCCAAGAAGTCGCCCAGCCCACCGGCAGCGGAAAAGGTGGTGGAGAGGGTTTCTTCGCCGGTGCCATCTTCCAGGTGGATGGAAAGCCCAGGAACTAAGAACGCCGTTTGGCGAGCTCTCTCGGTCAGCTCCTCCGAGGCAAAGCTCGACTTTTTTCCAAATATTTGCGGATCGGGCCAAAACCGGACCCGGGTTCCCGTGACACCTTTTTTGGTCGTCCCCACACTCGCCAGGACGCTTTCGCTCACGAACGGAGTGAAGTCCGACTCCGGTGAGGGTGCGGCGGAATCAGCAAAGACACCTGGTTCGCCGCGGTGGAAGGACATCGCCCACGTCTTGCCTTCTCTATCTACTTCGACGTCTAGACGCTCGGACAGAGCATTCACCACAGAGGCTCCCACGCCATGGAGACCCCCTGAGGCCGCATAGGAACCCGCCCCAAACTTGCCGCCAGCGTGGAGTTTAGTGAATACCAATTCCACGCCAGAGAGGCCGGTGCGCGGCTCTTTGTCCACGGGGACACCGCGGCCCGAATCAGCTACCGACACGCTGCCATCATCATGGAGGACGACGGAGATATCTGTCCCGTGGCCGGCAACCGCTTCATCGACAGAGTTGTCAATGACTTCCCACAAACAGTGCATCAATCCGCGGGAGTCAGTCGAACCGATGTACATACCCGGCCGCTTGCGTACAGCCTCGAGGCCTTCCAGCACGGTGAGGTGGCGAGCGGAGTAATCAGTCGTGGGCACGAAAAGTCCTTTAGGTGGTGTATCTGCAGACTTGAGCTTAGGCAAATCCCCCGATAGTGGCGGTTCCCCCGCCGAAGTCTGTGGATACGCGGTGGGCGAAACTGGGAGCGTCACGGCACCCGTTCAAGGTTTCTCGTGATGGAATAGCACTGTTCACCAATGGAGCCTTCAAGGAGAAGCGATGTCGTACGCCACACCGGAAACCACGGAAGCCCCCCTTCAGACCGCAGCAACTCTCGGATTCACCGACCTTTGCGATAGCTGCGGCGCTCAAGCATACGTTCGCGTCACTCTTGAATCAGGAGAACTCCTTTTCTGTGGACACCACGCGTCGAAGCACCGCGAGACCCTGGGCTCGAGCATTATTGCCTGGCACGACGAGACTGACCGTCTCCGATCCGACCACTCCAGCTAGCTCCTGTGCGCCGAGCGTTCATCAACACCCAGGCGCTCAGGGAGCACCTGGGTAGCCTTCGCCGGGCGCACGAAACTCTCGATCTACGAGCCAACGCATATGGTTTAGGGCTCGCGAAAACCTCCGAAATTGCCGCTGAGGTGGGTTTTTCCCGCGTCGTCGCCTCGCCGGGGGCCTCCGAAGTCTCGGTGTTGCCGGTCGATCCCGTCTCTGAGACCGCTCTCACGAACTGGTGGGATTCTCCCGAGGCTTTAGTGACTTTTGAGGCGGATGTGATCTCGCTCAAGCGGGTAGGTCCGGGAACGCCCGTGTCATATGGGTACGAATATCACACCGCCACCGAGACCACGCTGGCTCTGGTCAGCGCAGGATTTTCCGATGGCGTCCCGCGCACCGCCTCACCAGGAGCTCGTATGAGCATCAGAGGCATCGATTTCCCTGTTGCTGGCCGCATCGCGATGGATCAGTGCATTCTCGATGTCGGTGATTCCCCCATTGAGCTCGGTGAAAGCGTCACCATCTGGGGAACAAGCCCCACTCTTTCTGACTGGTCACTCTGGTCCCGCCGCCCAACAGGAGCGGTGCAATCCCATCTTGCGACTCGGGTGGTGCGAACGTGGATGTAGAAGCCACCTGCTGGATCGACATTTCCCTCTCCGCGTTTGCGAGCAATGTGGCGAAGGCGAAGCGAACCCTGGCCGGTGACGCAGAGTTGATGGTGGCCGTGAAGTCCGACGCCTACGGTCACGGAGAAGTCAGCATCGCCACCACAGCGCTGGCCCACGGCGCTAAAACCCTGGCGGTGCTGGATATTGAGTCCGGGGTTCGCCTGAGGCCGCACGTCGGCGACACCATGCTGTTGGCGTGGCTGCTCTCGCCCCACGACGACTTCGCCAAGGCTCAACGCGCCGGGCTTGACCTGGGGATTTCGGCTTTGTGGCAACTCGACAAGCTTGCTCACGAAGCAACCGGGGGGCCCGTTTCGCTCCATCTCAAAATTGATACCGGACTGCATCGAAATGGCGCACTCCAAGGCGACTGGGTCGCACTCTGCGAAGCCGCAGCGGCCATGGAAAAGGGTGGACGCGTGCGGGTGCGCGGAATCTGGTCCCACCTTTCTGACACCTCCACCGAGGAGAACCTGGAATCTCTCGAACGGTTCCACGGTGCAGTTGAGAAAGCGCGGGCGGTAGGGCTTTCTCCCGATATTCTCCACATTGCCGCCTCTGCCGCTGCGACCGATATTCCGCAATCTCGGCTGGACATGGTGAGGGTGGGAATCAGCGTGTACGGGGTGAGCCCCTTTGATGAGCGAACACCCGCCGACATGGGCTTTGCCCCTGTTATGGCCGCTCGTGCCCGCGTGAGTCACGTGGATACCGAGCAGAACCTGGCGTGGGTGGGAATGGGCTATGGCCACGGCCTCCTCCCGCTCCCCCCTCACACGGGGTGGGTGTCGCTAGGAGGTTCGCCAGCACAACTCCACTCAGTGCAGATGGATCACCTCGTGATCGGAATACCCCACGAAGCCCGCGTCGCACTCGGAGACATCGTCACGCTGTGGGGGGATGAGACGAGCCCCAGCGCTGAAGACTGGGCTAAGTGGGCGGGAACCATCGGTGATGAGGTCGTCTCCAGCATGGGTTCTGGTGTGGAGCGACGCTTTAGCTCCTAGCGACGCCCAATCGGGCTTCGATCAGGCGACGAGCTTCCCTGGCAGCATGGTCAATTCGGGAGTGAAATTCTGTCCGCTGAAGCGTTTCGCCTCGCGCATGAAGTAGGGAGCTGGCAACGTCCTCGCACCAGTGGGGGTTGAGAGCAAAGGCTGGACCTCCCACACGGGTGGCGAACACATTGTCCCCCACCAGGCCCTCTTCCCGGGGATATCCGGATTCTGGGGCATCAATCTCCATGAGCGGTTTTGCTCCGTCCTCGAGCTTCACGTGCCCCACCTGGTTCACATACCCCGCGCTAGCTCGACCCTGGTAATCCACACCGGCAACCTCACCGGAAAACCGTGTGCCACCGTGATCCGCGTGCGAGGGCAATATTCCAGCACCGGGTAACACTTCGCCCTCCGGGGTGGTCACGGTGTGACCGAGGAGGTCCCACCCGGTCCCCACGGCGACCACGTGGGCGCCGTGGGTGCGCCACTGCGCGAGCACCCGGACCAAAGGGATGATGAGGGTTGCTGCGGGCCTAAGGGTCGATGCAGACCCGCTGCCCACGCACACCGCGTCGACCTGGGCCGGGGCATCCCCTGGGGCGTCAACATCGACGATCTCGATGGTGTGACCACTGTGTTTTAGATAGCTCGCCAAAATCGACGCGTTGCGGGACGACCCATTCAACCCCAGCATCCGCGGCACCAGTCGCGCAATAGTGAAGGTGCTCATCGAGCTCCCTCCAACTCTTTGTATCCAGCAATCCGACGAATAAGCATCATCTGTTCATAATTCACGATTGCGTGAAGTGGGCCGCCTTGGGGCGGTGAGTTCTTGATAAAAGCATCTAAGCCAGCGCGGGAGTCTTCGATGACCTCGCCGTAGGGAATTCCACGGTGTTCGAGAAGCAAGGCCCACTGCCAGGCCTTTGAGCCGCTCAAAACCGAGACCGATGCGAGCGAGCGGGTGTCCGCATCAAAAATCCATGACGGATCCGGGGTTCCCTCATCCACGGCGATAAAAACGTTCTCGAGCGGGGCGGGAAAAGCGTCGAGGTTCACTTGAAGACTGGGCAGATTTTTCATCATGATCAACGAGATTTCAACCCCCCGATAGCGGATGACCTCTCCCCTGCCATAGACACCAGCCCCGAGTTCCAGCGCTGCTACTGCCCGTTCTGGCTGGAAGTCCTGCAGAACCACGCTAGCCATCTCCATCGCAAGACCGGCATCCACGGCATAGTGAAGGCCCGGCTGGGGCAGAGTGACCTTCCACACAGCGCCCGCCACGTCGAGGCTCGTCTGTGGCCCGCGGACTGCGGAAACGACCACTCCCGGCGCCACAGCGAGGTTCGGTGTGGGATCAAAAAAAAGTGGTGCCGGGACCAGACCGTGGGCGGCAGTGGCTTGCGCAGCGGAACTCACCTGCATCTGCTCCACTCGAGTCCCCGTGGCATGCAATTCTGCCCCCAAAGCGGTGGTGTTTGGGTCGCTGCCGTTAATAACGACCCCCGCTTTGGCCCGATGGCCCAGGGTGAGGAGCAGCCGATAGACCGCTTCGGGCTCGCCAAAGCGATTGAGCTGGTCCACTTGAATATTGGTGATGACGACCCAGTCGGGGGCGACCAGGTCCGAAATTGAGGGGCCGTAGGCCTCATCGACCTCCAGCACGGCAATATCGGCTGCGACCCGGCCAAGCAGGCTCGCGCCGCCGACAAGAGCCGAGGCAAGACCCTGGGGCAGATTCCCTCCGGCGGGATTAGAAAACACCCGGAGGCCGTGGGCCCGCAGAATCTCCGTCAGCATCGCTGTGGTTGTCGATTTCCCATTTGACCCGGTCACAAAAATCACGCCCCGTGGGAGGGACCCCACTGCGCGCTCCAGGGCGTCGGGAACCAGACGCAAGAGGACAAAGCCGGGGAAAGCGGATCCGCCCCCACGCAACCGCGTGAGAAAACGCAAAAACTTTGCGATAGCGAACGCAGCAAAAAGCCTCATTGGCTTACTCCAAATAGTCGCGCAGAGCCTGGGACCGAGAGGGGTGGCGAAGTTTCGCCATCGTCTTGGACTCTATTTGGCGAATGCGCTCACGCGTCACACCAAAAGTGTCCCCAATCTGATCCAACGTCTTCGGCATTCCATCGCCCAGTCCAAAGCGCATACGAATGACGCCCGCTTCGCGCTCGGACAGTGATTCAAGGAGCCCTTCGAGCTGGCGCTGGAGCATGGTGAAACCCACTGCATCCGCAGGCACAACAGCTTCGGTGTCTTCAATCAGGTCACCGAACTCGCTGTCGCCGTCTTCACCCAGGGGCGTGTGAAGCGAGATGGGTTCGCGACCGTACTTCTGGACCTCGACGACCTTTTCCGGCGTCATATCCAACTCGCGTGCCAACTCTTCCGGAGTGGGCTCTCGTCCCAGGTCCTGAAGCATTTGACGCTGGACACGGGCCAGCTTGTTGATGACCTCGACCATGTGGACGGGGATACGGATTGTGCGGGCCTGGTCCGCCATCGCCCGGGTAATGGCCTGACGGATCCACCAGGTTGCATAGGTCGAGAACTTGAAACCCTTGGTGTAGTCAAACTTTTCCACCGCGCGAATCAGACCAAGGTTTCCCTCTTGAATGAGATCCAGGAACTGCATCCCACGCCCGGTGTAACGCTTCGCGAGGGATACCACCAAGCGGAGGTTCGCCCCCAACAAGTGGTTCTTCGCCCGCTGGCCATCTTTGGCGATCTCGAAAAGCTCGCGGGAAAGTTTCGTCGTTTTTTGGGACGCCGTCATCGCAGACAACTTCTCTTCCGAAAAGAGACCCGCTTCGATGCGCAATGCGAGCGACACTTCCTGCTCCGCGTTGAGAAGGGCTACCTTTCCAATCTGCTTGAGGTAGTCCTTAACTGGATCAGCAGTCGCCCCGGTAATCGTGGTCGAAATGATGGGCGCATCGTCGTCATCCGTGCTGGAAAGCACGAGAGCCCCCAGAGGGTGAGCCACCGCTGGTGTGTCCTCTTCCTCCTCCTCAGAGACCTCTTGCAGCCCGGCAACAATGTCTGCTCCCAGCTTTTCGGCAACATCATCCTTGCCCGCATCAGCACCCGCAGGCGTTGGCGTTGATTCTTCAGCTTCAACGGCCTTCGTGGAGGCAGGCTTTTTTGCCGCCTTCTTCGCGGGAGCTTTCGAAACGGGAGCTTTTGTTCCGGCCGTCTTCTTTGCCGGGGTCTTTGCCGCGGGTTTTGCAGCAGCTTTTGTTACTGGCGCCTTCGTGGCGGTGGCCTTCGTTGCAGGCTTGACGGCTGCCTTCTTCGCGGGAGTCTTCGTGGCGACAGGCTTCTTCGCTGCGGCCTTCGCCGCCGGCGCCGCAGCAGCTTTAGCCGCAGGTTTCTTCGCAGCCGGCTTTTGTGTATCAGGCGCCTTCTTGGCGGGCGTCTTGGCAGCAGTTTTTGGTGCAGCGGAAGTCTTTTTTTGTGCGGGAGGGGTCACAGGCGTGGCGGGTGCTTTCTGAGGTTCTGGAGATGGTTTCGAGGCTCGACCGGTGATCCGGTCAAAGAAGCTTCGCTTCGCGGGAGCGCTTTTGTTGCTCGCTTCAGAGGAGAAAGAGGGTTTATCTGTCTGTGAGGCCATGCTTCACTCCTGAAAACGGGCAGTAAGAAAACCCTTGTCAAGTCCCTCGAGATTCCACCCGAAGAACCCCACAGGGCTTTTTCCCATTATGGCACGCGTTGAGCACCTTGGAGTTCAGGCCAAAGCCTGGCGTGGCTGGTCAGTCTTCGGTGGACTCGGCCACACCCGGGTGGCGCTTAGCCAGGAAGTTTTCAAGCTCCGTGCCAATCATGTCTGCACTGGGCACTTCGCCATCAGCGTCCATCAGAGGAGACGGAACGGCGTTGTCTTCCATGTAGGAGTCGTGGCGTTTTTCCAGGGATTCAATGAGTTTCTCTAACTCGGTGTTGTCCTCGACCTGTTTGCCGATTCCCGTCAAAAACTCCCGCCCAGACTCGCGCAAACTATCTGTGGGAAAAATCAGCCCGGTTGCTTTGGTCACACTTTGCAAAGCCGTGATGGCAGCGTCGGGGAATTGGGTGTCTGCGAGGTAGTGGGGCACCAAAACGACAAACCCTGCCGTGGGGTGTTCCGCCTCTTGGAGGCGGTATTCAATGAGGTGCATCAGGGTGCCGGGGACACCCGTAGTGGGCCGCCACACGGAAAGCGCATCGGTGATGTCTTCGCGATTACCGCTGACCGTCACGCCAAGGCTTCTGGTGTGGGGAACCGGCATGGGGATGGCGTGCACCCAGCTGCTGGTCGAGACCTCCAGCGAGTCGATCAGCCCAAGGATGGTCTGCGACATCGTTTCCCACAGAAAATCGGGCTCATATCCGGAAAGGAAAAGAAAGGGTGACCCCAGTTCGTCCTGCACCAAATCGAGGCTCAATCGCGGAGATTCGTAGGAGGTGAGGTGTGTTTCTTCGAACTGAAACACGGGTCGTCTCGCGCGGTAATCCATCAACAGGTCATTGTTGAATGTCCCCACGCGCTCTGACTCGAGAGCATCCAGCAAATAACGATTGACTTGGGTGACTACTCCCCCTGCGTCAGCAAAGCCCGTGAGTCCAGCCACTAAGGGCAGTCCCTTGGGGACGTCAGAAAGCTCCATTGCCTCGCGAAAGAGCCGGTCATCAAACATGTCCCAACTCTACTTCCCCACCCACTCCGCTACGGCCTACTTCGCTTCCAGCGATACCGGGAAATGGGGTCCGGGGAATGGCTAGCATGATGCCATGCCCCTACACGCCCCCACCCTTGTGCCCTCGCTCGAATCCCTCACGGCCACAGACACTGTTGTCATCGGAGTATCAAAGACTCCAGAGGGGCCCCTCGTGCTGGGAGATGGCTTTTCTCCAGCTGTTTATGCAGCTCTGACACAGGCTCTTGCTCACATTGAAGCTGACGGAGCGAAGGACTCCACCTGGCGAGTTCCCGCTCCCCACGGCATGACTGCGGCGAGCGTCGTGTTCTCCGGTTTGGGCGAGGCCGGCTCGAGTGCGGAGGCACTCAGAGCCGCTGCGGGTTACGCGGCTCAAAGCATGAATTCTCCCACCCGGTTGGTATTCGCTCTTCCCCACAGCGACGAGGCGCAAGCCCAAGCAATCGTCGAAGGGGCTCTTCTTGGCTCTTACCGAACTGAGAAAATCACCTCACAGGAAAAAGACACTTCCCCCAGGGTCGCATTCCTGGGATCTCTGTCATCAGAGGTCCTCGCCCGGGTCGTCAGCGGGTGTGAAGCGGTTTTTATGGTCCGGGATCTCGTCAACGCGCCACCCAACCTGTTGAACCCGGTTTCGTTCGTTGCCGAAATCGAGAAACGAGCACAAGGCTCCTCCCTCACCTTCGAAATTCTGGACGAGAAACGGCTCGAAGCGGAAGGATATGGCGGAATTTCCGCTGTTGGGAAGGGATCCATCAACCCCCCTCGGCTGATGGTCCTCCGCTATACCCCGAAGAATTCCACCCGCCATGTGGCACTGGTAGGCAAAGGCATAACTTTCGATTCCGGTGGTCTCTCCCTCAAAGCCCCCACCGCGATGGTGGGCATGAAATATGACATGACAGGCGCAGCCGTCATGGCCGCCGCAACCCTGGCTGCTGCCGAAATGGGCGCACCCGCTGAAATAACGACCTACCTCTGTCTGGCAGAAAATATGCCCAGCGGCACCGCAACCCGACCCAACGATGTCATTACGATTAAGGGTGGCAAAACAGTGGAGGTCCTCAACACTGATGCCGAGGGGCGATTGGTGATGGCCGATGGTCTGCAAGCGGCAAGCGCGCTTTCGCCCGATCTGATTATTGATATCGCAACCCTGACCGGGGCAGCCCGCATGGCCCTGGGTGAGCGCTACGCAGGCCTCATGGGCAGCGATGAGGCCGTTGGCCTCGTGCAGGAGGCAGCGACCAACGCGGGGGAACTCGTGTGGCACATGCCGCTGCCCCCTGAGATGCGGGCGTACTTGAAATCCGATGTGGCTGATATCGCAAACGTGAAGCTGGGCGAAGCGTTGGGCGGCATGCTGAGTGCTGGCCAGTTCCTCAAAGAGTTTGTGGGAACCACCGAATCGGGGGAACTGATTCCTTGGGCCCATCTCGATATTGCCGGTCCTGCGGCGAACTCATCGGGTCCTTATGGCTACACCCCCAAGGGCCCCACCGGAGCCCTCACCCGCACACTCATTTCGCTGTTGATGAGCTAGTGGCTCCTGGCAGAGAAAAGGGCCGAGGGTAGTAGGCTTGTTTTTCGCATGACGCGTTGCGGTTTTCGTCCACGCGGCCTATCTAGATTCACCTGTGAGGGAGTTTTCACCAGTGGCTGAGCACACTTTTGACCTTGTCGTTCTTGGCGCAGGAAGTGGCGGTTACGCCGCGGCGTTGCGTGCCAGTCAACTCGGAATGAGTGTGGGCCTCATTGAGAAGGACAAAGTGGGTGGCACCTGTCTTCACGTGGGTTGCATTCCCACCAAAGCTCTCTTGCACGCTGCCGAAGTTGCCGACTCTGCCCGGCATTCGGACATGTTTGGTGTTCGTGCCACGCTTGAGTCGGTGGATCTTCCTGCGGTGAATGCTTACCGCGATGGCATTGTGGCGTCCAAACACAAGGGATTGCAGGGCCTCATCAAGGCACGCGGCATCACCACCATTGAAGGTGTCGGCACGCTCGTGTCCCCCACGACGGTTTCGGTGGGCGAAGACACGGTGGTCGGCAAGAACGTGGTCCTCGCCACGGGTTCCTATCCCAAGTCTTTGCCAGGCCTCGACATCGGTGGGCGAATCATCACCTCCGAGCAGGCG
>JAFMDO010000066.1 GCA_017857245.1 Pontimonas sp. | reverse complement strand
GAGATGTTGCCCGACAAACGGGGCAAACTGTCTTAGGCGTCATCGAAAACATGTCGGGTTTCACCGTGGCGGATGGAACAAGACTCGACGTTTTTGGCTCCGGAGGAGGGCAAAAAGTGGCCGACCGGCTGCAGGTTCCACTGTTGGGGTCCCTTCCGCTCTCCCCCAACCTTCGGGAAGCCGGTGACGAAGGAACACCCTTAGTGATCGCTGACCCTGACAACGCTGTGTCCAAACTTCTTCGAGAAATCGCTCAGAAGATTGTTCGATCCGGCCCCAGCAAGGTGGGGAAAAAACTCCCGGTGTCGCAGAGAATTTCCTAGCCGACCACAAGAGCTACTCCCGCAATGCTGAGCGCGGTGGCAACGATCAGGCCCAGGACGCGATTGGGCACCCTGGTGGAAAGAGCGCTTCCCAGGAGCACCCCTGGCAGTGAACCGGCCAGGAGACTCCACAAAAGAGAGAAATCGACGATTCCGCTGAGAAGGTAGCCGATACTGGCAACAAGCGCGATGGGAATTGCCAGCAAAAGGTCTGTTCCGACAAGTTTGTGGGCAAGGGTTCCTGGGGGTGAGAGTCGAGACAAGAGGGCCATCCCCAGCGCCCCTGCACCCACCGAGGTAAAGGAGACTCCCAGTCCGATTCCGGCTCCGCCTCCCAGGGCCAATGCTGGTCCCGGCAGGGCCTTGGAGGTGGCGGGTAATGACTTCTCGGGGCCAAGGTGGCGCACAAAGAGACTGATTGCTGCCAGGGCAATCAGCGCTGCCAACGGGTAAATGAGCCAATCGATGGCGCCACCTTCTCGAACAAAAAAAATGACCACAAGGGATCCGACGAGGGCTCCCGAGATTCCCCCCACCCAGAGAGGGCGAAGCAGAGCCCACTGGATGTGACCAGAACGCATATGGGCGAGGCCCCCCACGCTCTTGGTAATGGCAGCGTAGAGAACATCTGTGGCGATGGCGATGGGAGGCGAAATACCAAAACCGACGATCAGAATTGGTGTCATCAATGCTCCAGCACCTACGCCGGTGAGCCCTACAAGTAGCCCAATGACCACAGCAACCGCGCTTACCAGGGGGAAAAATTCCACGGTGTCACTATGGCGCAATATGGAACAATTAGCAACAACTACTATGGTTGGTAACAAAAGTTGCATGATTTCTGCTATTTTTACTTATCGTGAAGAGTTCTTCCCTCATCTCGCTGGCGCTCAATGGCAACGTCTGGACCGCCCGAACCCTCACCGCATCCCTCGCAGGTGACTCTTCTGACCCCTCGCTTCGTTTTATCCTCCGAGCGCTGAGCGAACTTTGGGGCGAGAAACTCATCTCGCAGCTTGACCAGATCACAAACGGAGAGGCCCAGCCACTCAACCCTCTCGTGCTGGAACCCCTTCACGACTGGTCCCAAGCAAAACGCCGCCCGATCGAGATTCTTCAACGCTTTTCCCTTCACAGCCACACGGTTGTCGCACTGGTCAATCTCAAGGGTCATGTGATTTGGACCGCGCGTCGCACCACTGACAGAGAGACAATCGCCGACGCCACAGCAGCCGTACTCGAATCGCGACGGGGAAGCTATGCTTTCGTGCCGCACCACGACGCCATCAAGATGGTGGAGGGTCAGAACCTACCCGATCGAATCCACAACCTCTCGAGCATGTTGCCACCCACAAGGTTCGTCCCCACAGTGACTAGGCCAGAGCGGTCGAAAACCCCCAGCTACCTCGATGCCCTCGAGGCTGAGAGTATCGACATCATTCGAGAAACCTATGCTGCGGCCGAAAACCCGGGGATGCTTTTCTCTATGGGTAAGGACAGCATGGCCATGCTGACCCTCGCGACTAAGGCTTTTGCCCCGGCTCCCATCCCTTTCCCCCTGGTCATTATCGATACTCGGTGGAAGTTTCAGGATATGTATCGCTTCCGCGCCCATCTAGAAGCGAGAGAAGATCTCTCCACCGTGGTTTATGTCAACCCCGATGCCATCGCACGGGACATGAATCCTTTCGATTTTGGCTCCGCCACTCACACCGATGTAACCAAAACCCAGGCGCTCAAGCAAGTCCTCGATGAACACCGGTTCGATTTCGTGTTCGGCGGCGCGCGGCGAGATGAAGAAAAATCTCGCGCCAAGGAGAGAATTTTCTCGCCTCGAAGCGCCACGCACGGTTGGGATCCCAAAGGACAACGGCCAGAACTATGGAACCTCTACAACACGGCCTTGGCCGAGGGGCAGAGCATGCGAGTATTTCCCATCTCCAACTGGACAGAAATTGACATTTGGCGATATCTCGATCGAGAAAATGTGGATCTTGTGCCTCTCTACTTCGCACAGCTGCGACCGTTTGTGAAGCGTAATGGCGCCTTGATAATGGTCGATGATGAACGATTCCCCCTCGAAGACCGCGAAAAAGTCGAAATCGACTCCGTCCGTTTCCGGACGCTGGGGTGCTACCCCCTCACCGGCGGAGTCACCTCCCGAGCAACTTCGATTTCGGACATTGTTTTGGAATTGGAAAGCTCTCGGGTGTCGGAACGTAGCTCACGGGTCATCGATTTTGATAAGGGCGCCAGTATGGAACAAAAGAAGAAGGATGGTTACTTCTAATGCTGACTGATGTTCTCACCATCACCACTGCGGGCAGCGTAGACGATGGAAAAAGCACGCTGATCGCGAGGCTTTTGTTGGACACACAGTCCATCCCTGAAGACCAGCTCGGTGTTGCCCTTGGGCCTGACGCGGACCCCACCAAAATTGCCGATCTACTCGATGGCCTAGAAAGCGAGCGCGAGCAAGGCATCACCATTGATGTAGCGCACCGCTTTTTTGATTCTGACACCAGGCGCTACCATCTGTCTGACTCTCCCGGTCACGAGCAATACACCCGGAACATGGCGACCGCTGCCGCGGGCGCCCACGCCGTGATTCTTGTTCTTGACGCCCGTGTCGGAATAAAACCTCAAACCGAAAAGCATTTGGAGATTGCCTACCGGTTAGGTGTTCGGGCTTTTCTCGTGGCGGTTAACAAGATTGACCTCGTCGGATATTCCAAGAAACGGTTTGTGGAATTAGAGCGAGACATTGGCGAGCTCTTTGACCCCTATCCCGATGCGACCTGGGCGGCTCACCCCACCAGCGGAGTCGTAGGCGATGGTGTTGTCAAGCGTGGGTCGAATATGCGCTGGTATCGCGGACCCACCCTCTTGCAAGCCCTGGATCAGATCACCTCAGCCCCTCCCGGCGTGGAGGCAGCAACCTTGTCTGTCCAGTTTGTGGAGCGAGTAAACGGTACCCGCCACTACTTCGCGTCAGTCCTGAGTGGTGAAGTGTCAATCGGGGCTCAACTCACCGTCTGGCCAGGAAAAGTTCCGGTGACGCTGTCCGCTCTGGCTGTGGCAGGAGCGAGCGCCACTTTGGCTCGGAGGGGGGACCAGATTA
>JAFMDO010000065.1 GCA_017857245.1 Pontimonas sp. | reverse complement strand
AGTGGCTTCGCCACGGTCCCACGCGCTCAGAGCGGATTCACCATCTTTATGAGCGATTCGCTTGAGGGCCACAGCCACACGGTAGCAAGCTTGCGCGGGTACAGTAATCGAGTGAAGATTTTGGTGGTTGGCTCAGGTGCACGCGAGCACACCATCATTCAAGCTCTCAGTCGCGACGAAGAAGATCACCAGCTCTGGGCCGCCCCTGGTAACGCCGGAATCTCCGCACAAGCCGAAGTTGTCGCACTCGATGCGACCAACCCTAAAGTGGTCACTGAATTTGCTCTCGGCACAGGCATCGACCTGGTCATCATTGGGCCGGAGGCTCCGCTGGTCGCAGGGGTTGCTAATCGTCTCCGCACCGCAGGCGTCGCAGTATTTGGGCCGAATGCAGATGCCGCCGCCCTCGAAGGGTCGAAGACTTTTGCAAAAGAGGTGATGGCACGCGCCGGGGTCCCTACGGGCCAGGCCTGGACCGTCTCCAATACAGACGAACTTCTTCTGGCTCTTAACGCAGCCGGTTCCCCCTTCGTGGTCAAAGCGGACGGGTTGGCCTCGGGCAAAGGCGTGCTGGTCACCGAAGAGCGAGACAAGGCCATCGAGCACGCGGAATTTTATCTTCAACATGGTGATGTTCTCATCGAAGAATTTTTGGCTGGCCCCGAGGTTTCGCTCTTCTTCCTCAGCGATGGCCAGACCGTCATGCCGCTGGCCCCCGCTCAGGACTACAAAAGGGCTTTCGATGGCGACCAAGGACCCAACACCGGTGGCATGGGCGCCTACTCCCCACTTCCGTGGCTTCCCGAAAACTTCGTCGCCGAGGTTCAAGAAAGAATTGCCCAGCCCACCATCACAGAGATGGCCCAGCAAGGAAAACCCTTCATTGGCCTGCTTTACTGCGGTTTGATCGTGACGGAGGACGGTGTCAAGGTCATCGAATTCAACGCCCGATTTGGAGACCCAGAAACACAGGTGGTGTTAGCCCGCCTGGAGTCCCCCCTGGCGCCCCTGCTCTATGGGGCTGCGACCGAAATGCTTGCCCGTGTAGAGGGGCCGGTCTTTTCCCCCGATGTCGCCATCACCGTGGTCCTTGCGAGCGAGGGTTATCCAGAAAATCCCCACACCGGACGAACCCTCGAAGGTGTGGAACAGGCGGCGGCTCGCGAGGGCGTCCACATTGCCCACGCAGCCACAGCCTGGGACGGAAACCACCTGCTTGCCACCGGGGGACGGGTGGTCAGCATCGTGGCTGTGGGCAAAGACTTTAGGACAGCACGCGAACGTGCCTACCAAGCAATCGGTGACATTCGCCTTGAAGGCTCCCATTTCCGCTCAGACATCGCCGCGGGAATGGAATGACCAACCTTTCGGAATGGAAGCCCGTCTATTCGGGAAAAGTGCGAGAGCTCTATATTCCACTATCGGCATCTACACTCGGTGAAGCGGATTCTCTCCTCCTGGTAGCGACGGACCGCATCAGTGCTTTCGACCATATTCTCTCCCCCGATATCCCCGGCAAGGGAGCGCTCTTGACGAACCTCAGCCGATGGTGGTTTGCGGCTCTCGCAGACCTTCCTCACCATTTGCGCGACGAGGAGCCCCCCGTCGAGGTAGTCGATCGTGCCATGGTGGTTGAGCCGCTGGACATGTTCCCCGTGGAATGTGTCGTCCGTGGATACCTGAGTGGCAGTGGTTGGAAGGAATACCAAGCCTCGGGTGAGGTGTGTGGAATTCCGCTGCCCGCTGGGCTGCAGGAGGGGGACCCTCTCCCTGAACCGATCTATACCCCGGCCACCAAAGCGGCCGTGGGAGATCACGACGAAAACATCACCTTCCAGGCGACCGAGTTCCTCATCGGGCATCAGGATGCGGCCCAGCTGAGGGACCTCAGCCTCGACCTTTACCGACGGGCCGCCTCGATCTGCGAGGACCGTGGATTGATTCTTGCCGACACCAAGTTTGAATGGGGGCGCAGCCGCAGCACCGGCGCCATTACTTTGGGTGACGAAGCGTTGACTTCGGATAGCTCCCGTTACTGGGACGGCGAGGCATATGCCAAAGGTGGAATAAACAGATTAGACAGCTTTGACAAGCAGCTGGTTCGCAACTGGCTCACCTCCCACTGGGACTTTGAAGGTAGGCCACCCGCGCTGCCGGATGATCTCGTCCAGCACACCCAGACGAGATACCGCGAGCTTCTAGCCAGGCTCACCTCGAACTAATTTCGGAGCCCCCCATGGCGATACACCCTCCCCCACACCCCCTCACTCCGCCCACCCTTGCCCAGCGGCTCGCGTGGCCGGCGGCCGTCGCCCTCGCTCCACTCCTGTTGCGTCAAGGCCGGCAGGTTCGAAGGCTCTTTCCCAAAATGCCCCCGGCTCCTGGGCCCTCGGATGGTTCGCTCAAAGGGCCCGACCCGATTCATGTGCTCGGTGTGGGTGACTCCACGGTGGTAGGGGTTGGAGTTAACGACGCAGCACTGGGTTTGATACCGCAGTTTTCCCAGGCGCTCCATGAACACTGTGGTCGGGGGGTGTCCTGGCGATCGGTGGGCGAATCCGGCGCGACGTCGAAAGATATCCTCGCCCAGTTTTTGGCCGAAGCGCCGGGGGCAAGTGCCAGCGTCGTCTTCGTCTCTCTTGGTGCCAATGATGCCAAGGACCTCAAACCCCTTAGAGCGACGATTTCGAGGTTCGAACGACTCACTGACGCTTTACATGCTGCCCACCCGGAGGCAACAATGTTGTTTTCTTCGTTACCGGCATTCAACCAGTTCCCCACTCTTCCGCAACCCCTGCGTGGTTTGCTCTATGCCCATGCCCAAGCAATCGAGCGCTCGCTTCGTCCACTCATTGAAGCCAGGCCCTTCGCCCTCATGTCGCCTCCACCGTCGAAATATAGTGATGGGTTTTTTGCCCCCGACGGATTCCACCCCAGCATTACCGGCTATCGAGACTGGGCTCGATTTGCACTGACGGACGCTCTCCAGCGTGGAGCGCTCGCTCATCTGGCCCGGCGATAGACTGGTCTAATACTGAGAAAATTCCATCCCGGGAGCGTGAGAAATGGCCATCATTGTCATCGAGGTGATGCCGAAGAAGGAATTGCTTGACCCCGCGGGGAAAGCAGTGCTCGGTGCATTCCACCGCCAAGGAATGAGCGACTTCCATGAAGTTCGCATTGGGAAAAGATTCGAACTCCACGTAGAGGGTGACGCCACTGCCGCTCATCGTGAAAAAGCCAAGACGGTGGCTGAGGGTTTGCTCTCCAACGGCGTGATTGAGGACATTGTCGATATTCGAGTGGAGGACTCCCCGGCATGAAGGTCGGGGTCGTCACTTTTCCCGGTTCGCTCGATGACCGTGATGCTCTCCGGGCCATCCGTCTCGCCGGTGGCGATCCCGTAGCGCTGTGGCACGGGGAACATGACCTTCACGGCGTCGACGCTCTCGTGTTGCCCGGTGGCTTCAGCTACGGGGACTACCTCCGTTGTGGGGCAATCGCCGCACACTCGC
>JAFMDO010000064.1 GCA_017857245.1 Pontimonas sp. | reverse complement strand
GTGGCACGCCCGGAGGGATTCGAACCCCCAACCTTCTGATCCGTAGTCAGATGCTCTATCCGTTGAGCTACGGGCGCAAATGCGCCTGCGGTGCTTGGCAATACTAGCAGGCGTCGCCGGAGCCTCGTAAGTGGAGGGATCTAGGCGCTTCCCTCACCCTTAAGCGGCTGGTCTTCCTCTTTGCTAGAAGGCACCGTCATCGACGATCGTCCCAGCCGGAAAGTGGAGAAGAATCCCACCACCAGGAAGCCGGCGGCCACATACGCAGTAAGTTGGGCCCCGTCAGTGAAAGCTTCACCGCTTTCACGCTGGATTGCCTGAGCGGTTTGTTCATTCACTTGAGTAGCCGTGAGGGCGTCAGCAATACCGGGTATGGCTGAGCCTGCCGACTCAATAACCGCATCCACGATTGTTTCCTGGCTTGCGGTAGGAACATTCAAATCGGTCAGACGGTCCTCGAGTGAGCTCTGCGTGCCAGAGAACAGGACCGTCCCCAGGACAGCAATACCCAGCGCGGAGCCAATCTGGCGGGCAGTGGATTGTGATCCGGAACCCTGCCCCGTCTTCTCCGGCGGCACATCCACCATAATCACGCCGGTGAGCTGGGCCGTAGCCAGTCCAATACCGATTCCATAAACGAAGAGGAAGGGCGCTATCGCGCCCCATCCGGTTCCTGTGGAAGCGACAATTCCAAAGCCCGCGATGCCCGCAATTTCAAGGACCACTCCTATCTGCACCGCTCGAGCGGGTGAGAGCTTGCCGTTGAGTGCCCCCCCAACACCGGAGGCCATGAACGCTCCCCCGGCGAGGAAAAGTAAGACCGAACCCGAAGCGATGGGCGTGAGACCAAGAACATTTTGCAGCCAGAGGGGAATAGCAAAGAGCAGGCCGAATTCTCCCATGGAAATAATCAGTGCTGCGATGGACCCATTTCTGAAGGACACAATCTTGAAAAGGTTGAGATCGAGCAATACCCCAAGGCCCCTTTTTTCCCGGGACTGCTCCCACACTACAAACCCAATTCCTGCCAGGAGAGAGACGGCCAGCGCGACAGGGATAATCGAGAGTCCACCTGTGGGCCACACCCACTCCCCAAGAGCGAATACGTTCTTTTCGCTCGCTGACCACCATCCGTAGATGCGTCCCTCTATGAGGCCGAAAACAAGCGGTCCAAATAACATCACCGAAAGCACCGCCCCCAAGAAATCGATGCCCTTGACCTGACCTGGTGCTCGGGATTCTAAGACGAAGAGCAAGAGCCCCACAATGATGATTGCTCCTAGCGGAACGTTAATCAAGAAAGCCCAGCGCCAGGTGAAGTCCGTGGCAAGCCAGCCGCCTAGGACAGGCCCCACCGCAACCATGCCGCCGATAGTGGACCCCCACACAGCAAACGCGATACCGCGTTCACGACCAGAGAAAGTGGCGTTCACGATCGAGAGAGTCGTCGGCAGCACCATTGCGCCACCGATGCCTTGAACGACGCGAGCCAAAATCAAACTGCTTGCGGAGTCCGCAAATCCCGCCCAGATTGATGAAGCGATAAAAATCACGATGCCGATCGTGAGCAAACGGCGACGCCCCATCCGATCTCCCAATGATCCCCAAATCAGCAGCGTTGAGGCAAAGACCAGAATGTAGCTTTCTTGTACCCACTGGACTTCAGTAGAGGTGAGGTTTAGGTCGCGGATGATTTCCGGGAAAATCGTATTAACGATGGTCCCGTCGATGATGACCAACGAGATTGCCATGGAAACGAATACGAGTCCGATCCACCGTGTTTTGAGAGACGCCACGAGCCAACCCCACTTCTTCACAAGAAAATTAGCACTGTGGTGCCGCCTCGCAGACTACTCCACCCACACGCAGAAGCCCTGCGATTCCTCTTCGGTAATTGCGCAACAATCGCTGCGTAACTTACAAGTCTCAGATTTCAGCATCTCAAGCCTTGTGTCCACCGATTTGGTTTCACCAGCCACGGTGGGCAGAGAAGAAAAATACCAACCTGCAACGCTTCAATAAACGCGGAGACGGAGGGATTTGAACCCTATTCGGTTCCCTTAGCCTCCGGCATTACCCCTTAACTTCCGCGTTTTTAAGGGGTTTTTCGGTTAGATGGCACCTCATGAATTGTGCTCGATTTCTGAGGAGTGCTGTCAAATTGTTGTCACGCCCCGGCATTCCAAATCTTCAACGCTGAGCGAGCATGTCAGTGGTCGTTCCTACCTTTTAACCATGAGCAGAAGAAAAGGCCAGCCCACGAGCGATGACATCAGGATCCCCAAATTCTGGGACAAAGCGATGCGCCGGGAACTGGTCGAACTGTATTTCGATGGCATGGATGTTGAGATGCTCGGTTGGCACTTTCAATGAAACTGCCGCTGCCTGAGGCTCTCTTGGTGCCCATTTTTGCGAGCACTTCAACGTGGAATTCAGAGATTTCGCGGGAATCGTCGAGGTCAAACTCGTAGCTGCCATCCATCAGATCCCGAACTCGATGGCGGGACTCACTGCTTCTCGCTCTCTTGTAGGTCCAGGAGACGAACGTGTTGGCAGGGGCTTGCTTGAGCTGGCGAAGGAGCCAACTTATGCGCGACTTATTCCGTCCGGAGCTCGGCGAGCTCCACCAGGTGGCGGTCCACTCCCTGCCAGAGCCAGCTGCCGTTATCGAACACTCCCTGCCGGAGCTCTCTGCCTGTTGCTTTCAGCTGTGAAGGGGAGCCTGTCACCACACCACACCACACCACACCTCCCGGCACTACAGTTGGGACTAAGTAGCACTGGCAAAAATATTGCCTTATTGAAAAGAAAGGCTCGGCTATGCACATTCTGCCTTCATTAAAAACGTTTCGTCTTTTTCTTATCGCCTTGCTCGCGGTCGCGTTGACCGGTGGCATCGCTTTCTTCAACAGTTCTCCAGCAACAGCCGCCACTCCATTACCTTCGGTCTCCATGGAGGTCGTTGCTGCCCAAAGTGGGCTAGGTACAGTCGCGTTGGGCTCGCCCGTGTACCTGACAGGGCAGGGTCTGAGGAAGGGAAGTCCCTTTACGTTTGATCTTTTTTCACTAGATTGTAGACACGTAAACGGTTCCTCTTCGTTGAAAATCTCCAATCGCACAGCTAGTGTCTCGCTCCGCCTGCCGGATTTCTCATCGGCTTCCGGTTGCAGCATCAGCGCGACCTTGATAGCAGAATTCAATCCGCGCCTTTGGCCCGGATGTGATTCGACCCATGTGATCACGGCTACGGTTCGAACTGTGATGGAGACAACTGCGGACGGCAAGGTCCAGGCATCCAGTACTACATCGGGTGTTGTGTGCGAGCCCGTCGAGCTGGACTCAGACTGGCCAGAGGTAGACATGGAATCAATGAGGGCTCTACAGCGAGCCATCTCTACTTTTGGAGATGTCTATACCTCAACTTACAAGACGGGTTATCTTACGTGCGGAATTGCCCCCGATAGCGATGAAACTCCCTGCAATAACGTCAACAACAATTACGATAGGGAGTGCGGGACGGACACCGGAGGATTCCCGGTATCTAGC
>JAFMDO010000063.1 GCA_017857245.1 Pontimonas sp. | reverse complement strand
ATGGATCTGTGTTGCTAGCTGGCTGTGATAAGTCCATACCCGGCATGTTGATGGCCGCTGCTCGTCTCGACTTGGCCTCCGTCTTCCTCTATGCGGGCTCTATCGCGCCTGGTTGGGTGAAGCTTTCTGATGGAACCGAGAAAGACATCACCATCATTGACTCGTTTGAAGCGGTGGGTGCTGTCAAAGCGGGGAAGATGTCTCGCGAAGATGCCCATCGCATTGAGTGTGCTTTTGCTCCGGGTGAAGGTGCCTGCGGTGGGATGTATACCGCAAACACGATGGCCAGCATCGCCGAAGCGTTGGGGCTGAGTCTTCCAGGCTCCGCATCGCCTGCTTCTTATGACCGTAGGCGGGACATGTTTGCCCATAAGTCTGGCGAAGCCGTTGTTGAAATGCTTCGGCTGGGAATTACGGCCCGCACCATCATTACCCGGGAAGCACTCGAAAACGCTATTGCCATCCTGATGGCACTGGGTGGTTCTACCAATGCGGTTCTTCACCTTCTCGCCATTGCCAACGAGGCAGAAGTTGAACTGACGCTCGATGACTTCAACCGCATCGGGGATAAAACTCCCCACATCGCTGACCTGAAGCCCTTCGGGCGTCACGTAATGAACGATGTGGATCGCCACGGCGGTCTCCCCGTGTTGATGAAAGCACTTGTTGATGAAGGCCTCATGCACGGCGATGTGATGACCGTAACCGGAAATACGATGGCAGAGAACCTCGAGGCAATGACCATCGATGGCCTTGATGGTGAAGTACTGCGATCGCTGAAAAAGCCCCTTCACCCCTCAGGGGGAATAACGATTCTTCGCGGGAGCTTTGCTCCCGAGGGCGCTGTGGTGAAAAGCGCTGGTTTTGATGCAAGTACTTTTGAGGGCCCCGCAAGGGTGTTTGAGCGCGAACGGGACGCCATGGACGCATTGACCAATGGTGAAATCCAGTCCGGTGATGTCGTCGTGATTCGTTACGAAGGCCCTAAGGGTGGCCCGGGGATGAGAGAGATGCTTGCCATCACGGCAGCAATAAAGGGTGCGGGGCTGGGTAAGGATGTATTACTGTTGACGGACGGTCGATTTTCAGGCGGCACAACCGGACTGTGTATCGGCCATATAGCTCCCGAAGCAGTGGATGCAGGTCCCATTGCTTTCGTGAGAGATGGTGACCTGATACGGGTAGACATTCCATCAAGGACGCTAGACATTCTTGTCAACGACGACGAACTAGCGAAGCGGCGGGAAAACTGGCAGCCGCTTCCTCCCCGCTACACCCGCGGTGTTTTGGCCAAGTACCAGAAATTGGTGAAGTCAGCGGCACTTGGTGCGGTAACGGGCTAACCCTGAATCACTGCGACTTTTTATCAAAACTGAGGCGGATAAACCATGGCTGGAAAGCCAAGCGATAACGTGAGTGCAACGATGGAGCCGACCCCCGAAGAGTTGCGCAAAGCGCAGCTCGCCTCGAAGGCTCCCCTGTTGACAGGCTCTGGGGCGATTCTCAAAAGTTTAGAGCTGCTGGGAATCAAGGATGTCTTTGGGCTTCCCGGAGGAGCGATCATGCCCTTCTATGACGAATTGATGTCTGCAGACAAAATTCGCCACATTTTGGTTCGTCACGAGCAAGGCGCCGGGCATGCGGCGGAAGGCTATGCGTCAGCGTCTGGCAAATTGGGCGTGGCAATTGCCACCTCCGGCCCCGGAGCCACGAACCTCGTGACCGCTATCGCGGATGCGCACATGGATTCTGTCCCGATGCTCGCGATCACAGGCCAAGTTTTCTCGACCTCCATGGGGACCGATGCCTTCCAAGAGGTCGATATCTCTGGTGTCACGATGCCGATTACGAAGCATTCTTTCTTGGTGACGAAGCCCGAAGAAATCCCTGGCGTCATTGCCGCCGCTGTGCACATTGCAACAACAGGGCGTCCAGGGCCTGTCTTGGTGGATGTCACGAAAGACGCCCAACAAAAGAGTGCGCCATTTTTGTGGCCACCGGAAATCGATTTGCCGGGTTACCACCCCGTGACCAAGGCAAACGCCAAGCAGGTGCAACTAGCAGCACAGATGATTTCCAAGGCCAAGAAACCTGTTCTTTATGTTGGCGGTGGAGTTATTCGAGCCGGGGCCCACAAGGAACTGGCAGCTTTTGCAGAGGCTGTGGGAGCACCGGTGGTCACCACACTGATGGCCCGCGGGGCTTTCCCTGACTCAAGCCCACTGACGCTTGGAATGCCCGGCATGCACGGAACCGTGCCTGCCGTTTTGTCTTTCCAAGAATCAGACTTGCTCATCGTTCTCGGTGCCCGATTTGATGATCGGGTGACCGGGAAGCCTAGTGAGTTTGCCCCCCTTGCCGAAGTGATTCATGTCGATGTGGACCCAGCAGAGATCGGCAAGATTCGTCACGCTGAGGTTCCCATTGTGGGGGATGTGAAAGACGTCCTTCAGGATCTTCTCGCAGCTTTCACTGACGCGGCGAAAGAACGCACTCCTGATTTCTCCCAGTGGTGGGATCGCTTGCACCTGTTGCAAGAGCAATACCCCCTGGGCTTTGACGAGCCTGACGATGGGCTTTTATCCCCTCAGGGAGTCATCCAAAAGATCGGGGAAATGTCTGGCCCAGAAGCTATTTATGCCGCCGGGGTGGGGCAACATCAGATGTGGTCGGCGCAGTTCATTAAATACGAACGCCCCAACTCATGGTTGAACTCTGGTGGTGCGGGAACCATGGGTTACGCCATCCCTGCAGCGATGGGAGCCAAGGTAGCGGAGCCTGATCGTTTGGTCTGGGCTATCGACGGTGATGGGTGTTTCCAGATGACCAACCAAGAATTGGCGACCTGCACAATAAACAAGATCCCTATCAAGGTCGCCATCATCAACAATTCCTCGTTGGGAATGGTCCGACAGTGGCAGTCGCTGTTCTACGACGGGCGCCATGCCTTTACGGACCTCGATACCGGCCATGACACCGTGATGGTACCCGACTTCGTCAAGCTTGCCGACGCCTACGGCGCTCTCGGAATTCGCGTGCGGAGTAAAGAAGAGGTAGAACCCGCCATCAAGTTGGCGATGGAAACTAATGATCGCCCCGTGGTGATCGATTTCATCGTCAGTAAGGATGCGATGGTGTGGCCCATGGTTCCCCAAGGCGTGGGAAACTCTGAGGTGCAATATGCCAGAGACCACGCGCCAGAGTGGGATGAGGAATAAGCATGAGTCACGTCTTGTCACTTCTCGTTGAAGACAAACCGGGTCTGCTCACTCGGGTTGCCGGGCTGTTCGCTAGGCGGGGATTCAACATTGAATCCCTGGCGGTGGGAAAAACAGAGATCCCCGGTTTATCTCGCATCACCGTTGTTGTAGATGTCGAGGATTTGCCGCTCGAGCAGGTCACCAAACAGCTCAACAAACTGATCAACGTATTGAAAATTGTCGAGCTTGAGCCAGAGCAGACTGTCCAACGCGAGCACATGCTGATCAAAGTCCGGGTGGATAATTCAACCCGGACTCAGATTCTGGAAGCCACCACCTTGTTCCGCGCCCGGGTTGTCGATGTTGTGACCGATGCTCTGGTGATTGAGGTCACGGGTGACTCGGCCAAGGTGCGCGCT
>JAFMDO010000024.1 GCA_017857245.1 Pontimonas sp. | reverse complement strand
GAGCGCTGGTAGATACCGGTGTCTCGATTGCCCTCCCTGCCGGATTCGTGGCGCTGGTGATGCCGCGCAGTGGGCTGGCGTTGAAGAATGGGATAACCCTTTTGAACTCGCCTGGTGTGATTGATGCTGGATACCGAGGTGAGATTCGCGTCATCGCGATCAACCTTGACCCGGCGGAAGAGTTCACCATTAGCCCGGGGGACCGCATCGCCCAGCTAGTCATCCAGAAAGTAGCGCACGCCACCTTCCACCCCGTTGAGATTCTTCCCGGTAGCGAGCGTTCGGAAGCTGGCTTTGGTTCCACGGGTGTGGGCGCCCACTAAAGTATGTCCGTGACTGACATTTCCTCCACCGTCCCCGCAGGGGCGAGCGACCACCCGAAATCTGCTCCAGCGGACCGAGCAACTCGAGGCCCGCTAGACGAAAATGAAGCCGGATCCATCCGGCCCTCCGTTGACTTGGGGAGCCTGAGGATAGACCCGCGCCGCGGCATGCAAGTGCGTCTCGAAGTGGACAAATCAAACAATCGGGCGATTGCGGTGACCCTTGAGCACCACGGGTCGACCCTTCAGCTTCAGCCTTTTGCTGCTCCCCGGTCGAGCGGACTATGGCACAGTATTCGCGCCCAGATTCAGGAACAGATCACGGCCCAGGGTGGCACTGCGACGGAAGCGGAGGGACCCTTCGGACTGGAACTGGTCGCTGTTGTGCCGGTGCAAGCCGAGGGAAAATTTGGCAAGAGAAATGTCCGTTTTGTGGGAATCGATGGGCCACGCTGGTTCCTGCGGGCTGTGATTGGTGGCACCGCGGCCACTGATGCGGCGGCCGCAGAAGACGTGCACGAGATGATCCGTAGCGTGGTTGTGGTGCGGGGCAACACCCCCTTGCCGCCCAGAGATTTGTTGCCGCTAACGGTTCCGGAAAATCCCGAAAGCACGGAGAAGGTCACGGTCTAGGCGATGTCGGAGGAAGTTCTGGATTCGGCCCCAAGAGCGGCCGCTGTCGTCGCAGGGTCGGGACTAGGGGTGTTGAATGGTGTCGAGAAACCAAGCGGCCAGGCGCTGTGGGCTGCGGTGGGAAAGAGTCGAGGGGTGGCAGAGTCCCTTACCCCAGGGGTTGGATTTCTTTCCGTCTACACCGTAACGGCAGATGTTGTGCTCTCTGTTGCCGCCCCTATGGTCCTGGCGGCGGTGTTCATCATCCTGAGGGTCGCGATGAAAAGCCAGGTGATGCCGGCTATTGCGGGGCTGATCGGGATTTCCGCTTCCGCCTCGGTAGCGTTGCTCAGCGGTCGTGCCGAGGATAACTTTGTGCTCGGGTTTATCGTCAACGGTCTGTGGATAGTCGGACTTGTGATCTCGCTCATTGCCCGTCGCCCGCTGACTGGATTGCTCTTTGCCCTTGTCCAAGGGGTGAACCAGTGGCGTGGAATTCCTGCCATCATGCACGTGAGCGTGCTCACTACGGTGATGTGGGTCGGGATTTTTGGCCTTCGCTTGGTTATCCAAGTGCCGCTCTATTTTTCGGGCGAAGTCGCTGCGCTCGCCGTGGCAAAGCTGGTATTGGGAATTCCGCTCTATGCAGCAGGACTCTGGTTCACCTGGTTGCTTTTTCGCCCCGTTCTCGAGGCTTCGAGGGTCTCTGGCGAGTGATAAGATTTATCTCGACATAAAGATACCTGGGCACAAGCCCCGTGAGGAGTCGCCGGTGAGTTCACTCAATAGTTTCCAGTCCCGATCCCATCTTGAAGTGGGGGACGACACCTTCGAGATTTACCGCGTTGACGCGGTCGAAGGGCACGAAACGCTTCCCTTTAGCCTCAAGGTGCTCCTCGAGAACCTGTTGCGCACGGAAGATGGCGCGAATATCACGAGGGACCAGATTTCTGCCCTGGGTAGTTGGGACGAAAAAGCCGAGCCATCAACCGAGATTCAATTCACCCCCGCTCGCGTGGTGCTGCAGGACTTCACGGGAGTGCCCTGCATTGTTGACTTAGCAACCATGCGCGAAGCAATCGTGGACCTGGGTGGGGACCCCAACAAGGTAAACCCCCTGTCACCAGCAGAGCTGGTGATCGACCACTCGGTGATTGCAGATCTTTTCGGTAAACCAGACTCTTTCGAGCGAAACGTCGAGATTGAATACGGGCGCAATGGCGAGCGATACCAGTTCCTCCGTTGGGGTCAAAACGCTTTCAACAATTTCAAGGTTGTGCCACCAGGAACCGGCATCGTCCACCAGGTGAACATCGAGAACCTCGCCAAAGTTACCTATACCAAAGAGGTGACCGGCGCGGTTCAGGCGTTCCCGGACACCTGTGTGGGCACGGACTCGCACACCACGATGGTCAACGGCCTGGGAATTCTCGGCTGGGGCGTTGGGGGAATCGAAGCAGAGGCCGCAATGTTGGGCCAACCCGTATCGATGTTGATTCCTCGGGTAGTGGGTTTCAAGCTCACCGGAGCGATTCCTACAGGAGTGACCGCCACAGATGTCGTGCTGACGATTACCCAAATGCTTCGCGAGCACGGCGTGGTCGGCAAGTTCGTAGAGTTCTACGGATCAGGGGTCACTCAGGTTCCCCTGGCGAACCGCGCAACCATTGGAAACATGAGCCCGGAATTTGGTTCCACAGCCGCGATGTTCCCCATTGACCAGGTCACTCTGGACTACCTGAGCTTGACCGGTCGCTCCGTCGAGCAAATTGCTCTTGTTGAGGCGTACTCCAAAGAGCAGGGGCTGTGGCACAACCCTGCAATTGAGCCGCGCTACAGCGAATTTATGGTGCTCGATCTCTCCACGGTTGTTCCCAGCATCGCGGGACCACGTCGCCCACAAGACCGTATTGAACTCAGCGGCGCGAAAGAAAAGTTTCACAGCGATCTGGAGGACTACCTCTCCACTGAGACGACCCGTGGCGCCGTCAATGTGAATTCGGAGGGGGTCGATTTTGAATTGAGTAACGGGGCCGTCACGATTGCCGCCATTACCTCGTGTACCAACACTTCGAACCCTTCGGTCATGTTGGCTGCCGGGCTCCTCGCTCGCAACGCGAGGGCACAAGGGCTGACCTCCAAGCCCTGGGTGAAAACCACCCTGGCTCCCGGTTCAAAAGTTGTGACCGACTATTACGAAAAAGCCGGCCTGATGGATGACCTTGAAGCGCTTGGATTTTATCTCGTGGGCTATGGCTGCACCACCTGTATTGGAAACTCAGGGCCCTTGGCGGAAGAGATTTCTGGTGCGATCGCGGACAATGATTTGGCTGTCACTGCGGTCCTCTCCGGTAACCGGAACTTTGAGGGGCGCATCAACCCCGACGTGAAGATGAACTATCTCGCGAGCCCCCCACTGGTCATCGCCTACGCCCTCGCGGGAACAATGGACTTTGACTTTGAGAAAGAGCCTCTGGGCACTGATCCTGATGGGAAAGATATTTTCCTCGCCGATATTTGGCCAGACGCCAGCGAAGTTCAAGACACCATCGATTCGTCCATCAACACGGAAATGTTCACCACGCAGTACGCCAGTGTTTTTGCCGGCGATGAGCGTTGGCAATCCCTCCCCACACCCAAGGGTGACACTTTCGAATGGGACCCAAGCTCAACCTATGTTCGCAAACCACCGTATTTCGAGGGCATGACCCTCGAGCCCGAAGCCGTAAGCGACATTGCTGACGCCCGCGTGCTGGCACTGCTGGGTGACTCGGTCACGACCGATCACATCAGCCCGGCGGGCTCCATCAAGGCCGATTCCCCTGCTGGCCGCTACCTCAGCGAGCACGGAATCGAACGCACTGATTTCAATTCCTACGGCTCACGCCGCGGTAACCACGAAGTCATGATCCGCGGAACTTTTGCGAATATCCGCTTGAAGAACCTTTTGCTCGATGGTGTCGAGGGTGGGTTCACGCGCGATTTCACAACAGAGGATGGTTCTGAGTCCGCAATTTATGACGCCAGTGATAACTATCGGGGGGCCGGAACGCCCCTCGTGATTTTAGCTGGGAAAGAATACGGCTCGGGTTCCTCGAGGGACTGGGCCGCCAAGGGCACCAGCCTGCTCGGAGTCAAAGCTGTCATCGCGGAGAGTTTCGAGCGGATCCACCGTTCAAACCTGATCGGGATGGGTGTGATTCCGCTTCAGTTCCCTGACGGAGAAAGTGCGTCGTCGCTCGGGCTTGAGGGAACCGAGAGCTTCAGCATTAGCGGCATCGAAGAGCTCAATGACGGCTCGGTTCCCCACACCGTCCACGTCGTCGCCCAGTCGACTTCGCACTCCTCAAGTGCCGACACCTCCGTGAGCTTTGAGGCCCGCGTGAGGATCGATACTCCGGCCGAAGCAGACTACTTCCGCAATGGCGGAATCCTTCAGTACGTGCTGCGGCAGTTGCTGTAACGTTGCGAGGCTTTGCGCAGGCGAGAATCAGCCTTCCCCTTTAGGCTGTAATGATGTCGATTCTTGATTCCATCCATTCCCCTCAGGACCTCAAGGGGCTGAGTGAAGCTGAGCTCGATCGGTTGGCGGAAGAGATCCGTGAGTTTCTCGTAGAAAACGTCTCGAAGACTGGTGGCCACTTGGGCCCCAACCTTGGCGTGGTTGAACTCACTATTGCTCTGCACCGGGTTTTTGATTCCCCCTCTGACCCGATGATTTGGGACACCGGACACCAGTCCTATGTTCACAAGATCCTCACGGGCAGGAAAGACTTTTCCAGGCTCCGCCAAAAAGGTGGGCTCGCGGGATATCCCCAGCGCCGAGAGTCGGAGCATGACATTGTCGAAAGCTCCCATGCTTCTAGCTCGCTCAGCTGGGCAGAAGGCATTTCTCGTGCGTTCCAGATGACCAAGCAGGATGATCGCTACGTCATCGCAGTGGTGGGCGATGGTGCGCTCACCGGGGGAATGACCTGGGAAGCCCTGAACAATATTTCGCACGACAACAACCGGAATCTTATCCTTGTGGTCAACGACAACGGTCGTTCCTACGCCCCGACAATCGGGGGGATGGCCAGGTTCCTGGGGAATGTTCGAGGCAAAGACTCGTATCGCCTGATCAAACGACTCGCCGAAGGGTTCTTTGGGCTGTTTGGCGCCACAGGGCGGGCACTATTTCGCGGTCTCAGAGGTGGAACACGAGGCTTCCTGTCCCGCTTTGCCGGTAATGAGGCGCTGTATTCCAACCTCGATATCAAATACCTGGGTCCTGTTGACGGACATAACATCGGTGATGTCGAGCATGCTCTGCGCCAGGCCAAGCAGCGGCGCCAGCCGGTGATTGTCCACGTCATCACGGATAAGGGTCGCGGTTATGCGCCGGCTCGAAATGACGAGGCGGATCAGTTTCACGCCGTCGGTCAGATTGACCCCGCAACGGGCAAAGCGCTGCAGGCGAGCGATTCCCCTTCCTGGACCAGCATCTTTGCCGATGAAATGGTCGCAATCGCAGGGGAAGAACCCACCGTTGTCGGGATTACGGCGGCCATGCTTGCCCCCACAGGTTTGCACAAAATGGCGGCTGCATACCCGGGGCGAGTTGTCGATGTGGGAATTGCGGAACAACACGCGGTGACCAGCGCCGCAGGGCTTGCTTACGGTGGAATGCACCCCGTAGTGGCGGTCTATGCCACCTTTATCAACCGAGCCTTTGACCAGGTCCTGATGGATGTTGCCCTCCACCGGGCCGGCGTCACCTTCGTGTTGGACCGGGCTGGAGTAACCGGACCAGATGGCCCCAGCCACCACGGGATGTGGGATCTGTCCATCCTTCAGGTCGTTCCTCATATTCGTCTTGCCGCTCCCCGTGATGCGCCTCGCCTGCGAGAAATTCTCCGCGAAGCGATTGCTGTTGGTGATGCACCCACGGTGTTGAGATTTCCCAAAGGCTCCATCTCACCCGTTCTGGATGCTGTGCGCAGAACACCAGATGGAGCAGATGTCCTGGCCGAAGCAGCCCATAAGGACGTCCTCATCGTTTCCGTGGGAACAATGGCCCAACTAGCGATGGAGGTTCGCGACCGACTTGCTGACCAGGGGATAGGCGCGACCGTCATCGATCCTCGATGGGTGATTCCGGTGGCAGCGAGCGTTATTGACCTCGCTCGCGACCACCGCATCGTGGTGAGCATTGAAGACGGTGTTCGCGTCGGCGGCATTGGCACCCGCATTCGGCAAGAGCTGCGCGCAGCGGGGGTGGACACAGCCGTTGACGAAATCGGTTTACCCGACGAATTCCTCGACCATGCCACACGGGATGAAATTCTCGAAGAGACCGGGTTGACTGCTCAAAACATTGCCAGGAACCTGGTCGCCCAAGTCCTGGGAATGAAAGTTCCGGTTGCCAGGCCTCTGCCCGAGGATTCTGGAAGTGCAGCGGATGCTGCCATCACCCGAGAATCAGAGGATTCCGCCTAAGCGACACCTTTGATGGGTGGTGAGTGGAAGGTCTGGCCTCGCACCTTCTCGCTCGCTCCGGTTCGATCTAGGTAGGGGGTGATGCCACCCATCTGAAACGGCCATCCGGCGCCAAGAATCATCGCCACATCGATGTCTTCAGCGCTCTCCACGACACCCTCCTCCAGCATCCGCCAGACCTCATCGGCGAGTCCTTCATGGACCCGCTCGCGGAGCTCGCCGGCCGTATAGCCTGGCCCGGAACCGATCAGAGCCGTAGCTTCTTTGCTGACGCCCTTGATCGTCTTTTTCGCGTCTCGGTCATAGATCTTGCCCTGCGTCACCAGCTGGTGGAGGGCGTCGCTGGCGAAGAAACGCTCGGGGAAAGCGCGATGGTGGGTATCGAGGACGTGCGCGCCGACCTGAAGCCCCACAAGTTCGAGCAGTTCGAAAGGCCCCATCGGGAGGCCGAGGGGTTGAACGGATTCGGTAACCACCTCGTAGGGGGTCCCCGTCTCAATGGCGTGCATTGCCTCGCCGAGGAGTTTCGCCAAGAGCCGATTGACGACGAATCCTGTGCTGTCGGCGGTGACAATCGGAGTCTTGCGCAACTTGCGCACCGCACTCACGGCTGTCGCTACAGCCGGCTCAGAGCTAAGTTCTGCTGCAACCACTTCCACCAGGGGCATCACAGCGACGGGGTTGAAGAAATGAATTCCCACCATACGTTCGGGATGCTTCAGAGCAGAAGCAATGTCCGCGATGGCGAGTGAGCTTGTGTTGGAAGCCAATATTGCGTCCTCTCGGACGTGCTTTTCCAACTCTGTGAAGACTTGTTGTTTTACGGAGAGCTCCTCAAATACCGCTTCGATGACCAGGTCACAGTCAGAAAATGCCGCCATATCGGTGGCGCCCTCAATCAGAGCGGAGAGTTTCTGGAGCTGGTCGGTGTGGAGGCGACCCTTGTGGTGGAGAGTGGAAAGCTCGTCTCTCATCCACTCGGTTGCTGCATCCACGCGTTCCCTGCTGATGTCGCTGATGACGACAGGCACTTCAAGGCGTCGCACGATTTCCAGGGCGAACTGACGGGCCATCAGACCCCCGCCCACCACGCCTACTTTTGTGAGGGGCACAGCATGCTCCTTATCCGGGGCGCCCGGGGTTACTTTTTGCCTTTTTTGAACGAGCATGAAGGCATAGATGCTCGCCCGGAATTGATCCCCTGCAATGAGTTCCGCGAGCGCAGCGTCTTCCGCAGCGAAACCTTGGGCTTTGGTCGAGGATTTTGCTGCCAACATCAGATCGAGGGCCACGTAGGGGGAGCGTGCCACGGTGCCCAGCTTCTCCCGCAGGCTCTTGCGGGCAACATTAATCGCCGCGGGCCACAGGGTTGCTCGCTCAATTTTTCCCGGTTCGTTGGGACGCTTTACCGTTATCTTCCCCGCCAAGACGCGGTCTGCCCAGGCGAGAGAATCCTCCAGATATCGAGCCGGGGGAAACATCACGTCGGCGATCCCCAGTTCCAGGGCCCCTTCGGGCTTGAGGGTCCGGTTGGTTTTCAGCGGGTTCTCTACCATCACGGTGAGGGCATTTTTGATTCCGATCAGGTTGGGGAGAAGCCATGCCCCACCCCATCCCGGAATCAAGCCGAGAAACACTTCAGGCAGCGCCAGAGCCGCCGCAGCGCTGGAGAGAGTTCGGTAGTCACAGTTGAGAGCAATCTCCAACCCCCCACCCAAGGCGAGGCCGTTGATGAAGCAAAACGAGGGCACACCCAGTTCGCCCAGCAGGCCGAGAGTTTGGTGGCCCAGCTGCACCATCGCGAGCCCTGTTATCACGTCGGGGATATCTCCCACCTTGGACAGGTCTGCTCCTGCGGCAAGAATGAAGGGGTTCCCGGTGATGGCAACAGCGCCGAGCGAGCCGCTGCGGGCTTCTTCCCGAAGTTCCAGGAGTGTTGCCCGAAGCTCCACAAGGCTGTGAGGGCCCAGGGTGTTGGGCCTCGTGTGGTCCTTGCCATTGTCGAGGGTAATGAGGGCGAGCGTCTTTTTACTGTTCGGGAGAGGAATTCGCTTCACGTATGAGTGTGTGACGACTTCGTCCACCGAGTGTTGCAGAAGTGTGCTGACATCGAGGGAGTCGTACTGGGACACAGCGGTCTTTGGCATCTACTTTCCTCCCTGGAAGTGAGGGTTTTCCCAAAGGACACTTCCGCCCTGACCAAGACCCACACACATCGCGGTCAATCCGTACTGGACATCCGGGCGAGTCTCAAATTGGCGGGCGAGTTGAATCATCAATCTCACTCCCGAAGCGGCCAGCGGGTGCCCCAAAGCAATCGCCCCACCCCACGGGTTGACCCGGGGGTCATCGTCGGCGATGCCGTAGTGATCAAGAAAGCTCAGCACCTGAACGGCAAATGCTTCGTTGAGTTCGAAGAGTCCAACTTCTTCGATGCTGAGGCCAGCCTTATCCAGTGCTTTTTGGGTGGAAGGAATGGGTCCCAAGCCCATGACCTCGGGTTCAACGCCGGCAAACCCAAACGAGACCATGGTCATCTTTGCGCCAAGACCCAGTTTCTGTGCGGTGGTTTGCGAGGCCAGCGCGGCCACGGTGGCACCATCGGTCAGCGGGGAGGCGTTGCCCGCGGTCACTTTGCCATGCGGGCGAAACGGAGTGCGAAGCTCGGCCAGACCCGCCATAGTGGTCGAGGGTCGTCGACCCTCGTCCTCGGTCGCAAGCCCGTATCCTTCATCGCTGCGCAGCGCCACCGGTATCAGGTCCTGCTGGATGTGTCCCGCCTGATAGGCGGCTTCTACTTTGAGCTGAGAGGCCAACCCGAAAGCGTCGGCGCGCTCCTTGGTGAGATGCGGAAAGCGATCATGGAGGCGCTCCGCGGTGATACCCATGTTGAGGGCATCAGGGCTCACAAGCTTCTCGGAAAGAAACCGGGGGTTCGGATCCACATCGGCCCCGAGGGGGTGGCGACCCATGTGCTCTACGCCGCCGGCTATGCCAATGTCGTAGGCGCCGATACCGATAGCGCTGCCGATCGTGGTGACAGCTGTCATCGCCCCCGCACACATTCGATCGAGCGCGTAGCCGGGAACACTCTGCGGCAGTCCGGCAAGAATGGCGGCGGTCCGACCCAGGGTGAGACCCTGATCGCCCTCCTGCGTGGTGGCTGCAATGGCAACATCATCGATGGCCTCGGGCGGGATGTTGGGGTTGCGCTCCAGAAGGCCAATCAGCGCCGAGACGACCATGTCATCAGCGCGTGTGCGCCAATACATTCCTTTTTCTCCGGCTCGCCCGAAGGGAGTTCTGACCCCATCAACGAAAACGACTCGATCTGGTTGCATGACTTACCTCTCGACGGTGTCCTCCCATGCTAGAGAAAACCAGACACCCGTGGGGGCAACGTTGGCTCACACACAAATGCCCGCGCGACGAAAACGGCTCTATTGGGGTTCAGAGACAAACGCCTCCAGCAACAGGGGCACCATCAGTGTGCGCTGCCATGATCGGGCGCCAAGCTCACCCAGGTGCTCAGCCAGTGCGGCCTCGGTAAGAGTGGCAGGTGGCTCCCAACAGACCCGACGCAGGTGATCGGGAGTTAGCAGGTTTTCGCCGGGGATTCCTGTCTCTTCAGACAGGGCTTCGATGCCCTTCCTGGCAGCCACCAAGCGCTTTGCAGCGACAGGGTTCTTGTCGGCCCAGATGCGTGGTGGTGGCGGCCCGTCCGAGGCCACTCGAGCTGGGGGAAGATCTTCGGCGGCGCGTCCTGCCTCGATGGCAGCCCACCACCGGGGTAGTTCAGATCGGGACGCGCGGCCATGGAAGGCTTTCAGTGATGCCAACTCACGCTGGGAGGAAGGATTGGCCAAGACGGCGGCGACAAGAGATCGGTCGGGCACTAGCCGGCCGGGAGCGCGGTCGATCTCGCTGGCGTAGGAGTCCCGTGCTTCCCATAGCGCCTTCGCAATGGCGAGTGAGCGGCCACCTTTCACCTGGTGGAGTCCAGAAAGCCTTCGCCACGGTTGCTCTCTGGGCGTTGGCGCGGGGGCTTCCAGGGCTGCGACAAACTCTTCCTGCGCGATGGCTTCGAGATCTTTTTCCTCGAGAAGGCCGTGCAAAATATCCCGCAGATCGGGGAGTAATTCGACATCGAGCGCCGCGTAGGTGAGCCAAGGAGCGGGCAAAGGTCTGGTGGACCAATCTGCCGCAGAATGCTCTTTGGCGAGCGCTAGTCCCATCAGATCCTCAACGGCCCCCTGCAGCCCGACTCGCTCAAGTCCGACCAGTCGGCCCACCAGCTCGGTATCAAAGAGTCTCGCAGGGTTGACTCCCACTTCTCGAAGACAGGGGAGGTCCTGGTGGGCGGCGTGAATGATCCACTCGAGGTGGGCAAACTCTCGGGTCAGGTCCGAAAGGTCAGAAACGGCGATGGGATCAACAAGGTAGTTTGCTGACCCCCTGCGGTACAGCTGGACGAGGTAGGCCCGTTGCGAATACCGAAACCCGCTGGCACGTTCGGCATCGACGGCGAGAGGTCCTTCGCCAGTGGAAAGATCATCGCGGGCTGCCTGCCATTGCTCCTGGGTTTCCACCAGAACAATCGGGGCCTTGAGGTGTGCTGCCGGAAGTTCAACAACAACGGCGTCGTCGCCGTCGGTCATACCTGAAAGCGACCAGGGGATAAGGGTGAAACTCCCTCGGGTGTGGGCGGGAACCCAGCGAGCATGCACACAAACTCGCTCCAGGCTTCAAGGTGGGGAGAAAGGGCGCTCGACGTGGGACTCCAGGAGGCGCGGACTTCGACCTGGGCTCCTGCGCCTTCAGAAGCTAAGTCACCGAAACCGGTAGAGAGAACCGTTGTTGTTGTTCCGGCGGAACGAACATATTCAGCACCTCGGGTGTCGAGGGCGTCGATCAGCCAGGACCACGCGACGTCAGGAAGGAATTGGTCCGCACCCATATCTTGATCAATCGGTGCTTGAGCAAAAACCACCATCCGGTAGACCGAACTCCAGGACTCTGGCCTGCTGGGATCACACAAAAAGACGAGGCGACCGGTGCCGTATTCGTTGTCGTCGGTGGTGGAGGTGGGTTCCACATCCGCGGCCCAAGCCTTTTGGAAGGGCGCAAGCCCTTGAGGGGCGGCGGTTTCGAATACCCGAAGCTCAGACCGAAATCCTGCCAACGCAGCCTGCTCCAGCGCGTCGCGAAATTCTGCGGGAGCATCGGGGGGAACCTCAGTTGTGGTCACGTTTCAACGATAGAGGCGTGGCGGGCAGGATTCTCAGGGCGCGCCGCGGACAGCCCGGTGGTGGTAATACAACATCCGCGCTTCATCGGTATAGAGAGCGGAGAGATTCCAGGAGGTTTCGCCCACCGGCCACCACGACGGAAGGCCTTCGCGGTCACTCACCGGTGGTGGGCTCACCGCCAGCCACAGGTCATCGCACAGGGGTGCGAATTGCTTCCAGACGTTGCGCCCACCCTCAATCAGGAGGCCATCGCCACCGACCGTCCCTCTGATGAGCGCGGCAAGCTTCTCAGGGGTAAGCCCAGGTTCCATCACGATCACCTGAGCGGTATCAGAGTCCGCAGAGGCCACCAGCCCGGCTTCTGGGGAGGTTGTCATGACGATGACCCTGCCCGCGGCATCGGTTGGCCTCACCAGGTTGTCCCAGGCAATGGTGCCGGTGTGGGAAAGAATCACCAATGCTGCCCCCTGAGGAATGGGGATCCGCTCGTGGTGGAGTGTTGTGGCGCCCAGCACGACGGCATCAGCGTGGGAGCGGAGCACACCCAATAGTGTTCGGTCGGCGCCGCGGCTGAGTGAGTTACTTGTGCCATCTTTGCCCGTTGTAGCGCCGTGGGAATTTGTCACCATCGTTGCTCGCATCCACGTCGCTGCGGCGGGAGAGACAAGCTCTCGAACCCTGTCAAGCTCGACCGGGTCATCGAGGGAAAAACTCTGCCCCGGCAGGGGGGTGAGCTGGTGGAGCATCACAGCGAGGGGGGACTTTCGACCTGTCGCTTTATGCGCCAGAGCATTCCCGACATTCCCCTCAAGCGAAGCATGCTGACCGCGTTTTGAAGACCCAACTGCAGTGGGAAATCCGGGGGTGTGTCAAGAATTTGTTGCCTGGTCATCCCCTTTAGCCCGTGAACCAGGATGGACGCGAAACCCCGGGTGGTCGGGGCCTCCGGTGGCGCCGTTGCTAACACTGTCACCTCGTCACCCGTGGCGAGGACAGATATGAACACGGGGGACTGGCATTCCTCTACTTTCTCCCAGTGCCCTTCTTCAACGGTTCCCTCCGGGACTTCGGGAAGATTGTCAGAGTACTCGAGCAACAGCTGCAGGCGCTCCGGGATGTCAAGCGCGAGGAAATCGTCACGGATGCTCGCCAGCCCCTCTGGCAGAGAAGGGGACACGGTACTAGGAAACTTCCCCGGGTTGGTCACCGGTGTGGATGGGGACTCGAACTGCTGAACCCCATTCGGTCCACGAGCCATCGTAATTCTTTACCGATTCAAAACCGAGCAGGTATTTCATCACGAACCAGGTGTGACTGGAGCGTTCACCAATCCGGCAGTAGGTAATCACCTCGGCATCAGGGTCAAACCCCTGCTGGGCGATGTAGAGCTCTGCGAGATCCTCGGCGCTCTTGAAGGTGCCATCCTCTTCTGCGGCCCGAGCCCAAGGAATGCTCCGCGCCGTCGGAATGTGGCCGCCGCGCAGCGCACCCTCTTCCGGGTAGGCGGGCATATGTGTTCTTTCCCCAGAGTATTCTTCGGGGCTGCGAACATCGATGAGTGGTTTGCCCAGGTGCGAGAGGACGTCCTCTTTGAACGCGCGGATTTCTCCGTCGTGGCGCTCGATGACGGGATAGTCGGTGGGCTTTTCTGTGGGAAGTTCCCGGGTTAGTTCGCGCCCCTCCGAAATCCACGCGTCTCGCCCACCATTGAGCAGGCGGACGTCGGGGTGGCCAAAGAGTGTGAAAACCCAGAGTGCATACGCTGCCCACCAGTTGCTCTTGTCGCCATAGATGACGACGGTGTCCTCACGAGAAATTCCCTTGCGGCCCATCAGGGCGGAAAAGCCCTCACCGTCCACATAGTCCCGAATCACAGGATCGTTGAGCTCCGTATGCCAGTCGATTTTGAGGGCGCCAGAAATGTGACCTGTGTCATACAGCAGGATGTCTTCGTTGGATTCGACCACCCGCAACCCAGACGTGCCGAGGTTTTCTGCCAGCCAATCCGTGGTGACAAGTCGTTCTGGGTGGGCGTAACCAGAAAGCTGGGGGGAAGAGTCCGGGGGAATGTTCACGAGTACTCCTTGGCTTGGGGTGGCTCACCGGCGGAGCCCGATACGCTAGGACCTATCCTGCCAGGGCCCCCTGAATGGTATCGGGGAATGTGACGAAGCGAGTCTGATGGTAAAGCCTGCTCCCAAGGCTCGCGCACGCGTGAGCCTCTGTGAGATTCACCCAGTGATGTCGATTGACGCGATGCTCGCCCATTTCGTGCCACCGGAGCAATTCGAGGCAGCGCGGCTGGAGAACTATGTCCCCGACCCGCTCTTCCCCAGTCAGGACCTCGCCCGCTCGCGTGCGGAAGCTTTTGTGAAGGGAGGTGGACCCAAAGCCACGAAGCGGTGGGGCGGCCAAGCAAAGTCAACGGTGCAGCCGGGTATCTATCTCGACGGTGGCTTTGGTGTGGGCAAAACCCACCTCTTGGCGGCCATGTGGCACCTTATGCCTGGGCGGACCTATTACGGCACTTTTATTGAATTCACCGCACTGGTGGGGGCTTTGGGATACCGGGGGGCTGTTGACCACCTCAAGGGCGCCTCCTTCCTTGCAATTGACGAGTTTGAACTGGATGATCCAGGGGACACCATGGTGATGTCACGCCTGCTGGGAGAGCTGGTAGCAACCGGCACGCGGGTGGCGGCGACGTCCAATACTCCCCCCGCCGCGCTCGGGGAAGGGAGATTCGCTGCCGAGGATTTCCTGCGCGAAATTACTGCCCTGGCAGAGAAATTTGACACCATTCGCATTGATGGCGAGGACTATCGAAAACGAGACTTCGAGGGTCACGCGGTGGTGACCTCCGCCGGGGAGTGGGAGGAAACTGTGGCTGAGATCGCGGGGACCGTTGCTGTCGACAGATTCAGCGAAGTCGTGGCCCACCTCGCCACCATTCACCCCAGTCGATTCGTTGGCCTTGTCGAAAAAGTCGACACGGTCGGGTGGGAAGGCGTCTACGAGCTTCACAATCAAGCCGAGGCGCTGCGTCTGGTTGCCCTTGTTGACAGGCTGTATGACGCTCGGGTCGGCATTGTGAACTCTGGAATTCCCTTGGACGAGGTATTCGACGACACGATGCTCTCGGGCGGTTACCGAAAAAAATATCTTCGCGCTACCTCGAGGATGATCGCTCTGACCCGGCTGGCGAGTGAACCTGAGGGGCCAGGAGAAAGCTCTGTTCTAGACTGAAGGCATCTCGACAGACAGGGTCTTCATGGCACAGAATGCTGAACCATCTGGTTCTCTTGCTCAATCAAAATATCGCGAAGCGTTATGGATTGAGCGGATTCTTCGCCAGGAAACCATTGGTGGACTTATCATCGTGGGCGCCGCGGTCATTGCTGTCGTTTTAGCCAACTCCGCCTGGAGCGATAATTACTTTGGATTCCGGGAAACATATCTGTCGTTCGCTTTTGGAGATTTTGCCTGGAAGATCAGCGTGGGACACCTCACCGCCGACGGGCTGTTAGCGATTTTCTTCTTTTTGGTCGGGCTTGAGCTCAAAAGGGAGTTTGTCTCCGGGGAACTTCGCGACCCCCGAAAGGCTCTGGTGCCTGTCGTGGCGGCGATTGGTGGGGTTTTGGTCCCCGCTGGTATCTACCTCTACATCGTCAATTCGATGGGCGAGCTTGACGCGGCTCGCGGGTGGGCCATCCCGATCGCGACCGATATTGCTTTTGCTTTGGCGGTTCTGGCGCTCGTGGGGACCTGGTTGCCTCTTGCGCTTCGCACCTTCCTTCTGACCCTCGCCGTGGTTGATGACCTCATTGGAATCACCATCATCGCGTTGGTGTACACCGATGAGGTGGTTCTGGCGAATCTTGGTTTATCGCTGGTTTTCATCCTCGCTTATGGTTTTTTGGCTCAGCGATACAGCGAGCTTTTTCACCTAAGACCCGGCGCCGCCTGGGTTATTTTGACCCCGTTGGGGCTGGTGGCGTGGTTCTTTATGTATGGCTCAGGCGTTCACGCGACGATTGCCGGCGTGCTGCTGGCGATGACGGTGCCGGTCCTTCGCCCGAAAAAAGACCGCCTGGCGAACCCGAACTCCACTGAGGAAGGGCTGGCCGAGGTCTTTGAACATCGTTTCCGTCCGATGTCGGCCGGTATTGCTGTGCCCCTCTTTGCTTTCTTTGCGGCTGGGGTAAGCCTGGGAAACGACGAGCAGAGCTTCTGGTACCTCCTCACCCAGCCTGTCTCAATTGCGGTGATAGCGGCCCTCGTGATCGGCAAGCCTCTTGGCGTCGTGGTGTCAACCTGGTTGATCACGCGCCTGCCTGGCGTCTCCATGCCAAAGGGGATGGCCTGGATTGACCTGCTGGGTGTGGCCTTACTCGCTGGCATCGGTTTCACCGTCTCTTTGCTGATTGGTGAATTAAGTTTCGGGGTTGAAAATATCCTGGGGGATGAAGCCAAGATTGGAATTTTGTTTGGATCCGTCCTAGCCGCAATGTTTGCCGCGTTGGTTCTGGGAAGCCGAAACCGCCACTACCGGGCCGTGCGCGCACGGGAGGAAAAAGATCTTGACCGCGATGGTGTTCCCGATGTTTTGCAGGACGCGGAGGAAACCCAGTCGTAACACAAAGACTGTTTTGATACACCCCTGAAACATTTCTGCCCCCTCCGGGTAATCCGGCCTCGACACACTGAGGATGTTCATCGCACCTGCGATGAGAAGTGACTGACCTCAGGGGGAAGAAATGGATTCAGGCCAATTAGCGTGGGGTATTACCGCCACGGCGTTGGTGTTGCTCATGACACCAGGACTCGCGTTCTTTTACGGCGGGCTGGTAAAAGCCAAGAGCGTGATCAGCATGATGATGATGAGTTTTGGCGCACTCGCGCTTGTCGGGACGCTCTGGGTGCTCTACGGCTACGGGATGACTGCAGTCGATGGTCCCGGACAATTTTCCGGGAGCCCTTTTTCCAGTTTTGGTTTGGCAGGTCTGGAAAACGAAGACCTTTTGGGTGCCGCGTTTGGTGCGACATTTGCCATCATCACGGTGGCCCTGATTTCCGGCGCTATTGCTGACCGGGCCAAGTTCGGTTCGTGGATGGTCTTTGCCGGCGTGTGGGTAACACTCGTATACTTCCCCGTTGCTGCCTGGGTTTGGGGCGGCGGTTGGGTCATGGAGCTAGGGAACCTGCTCGGTGATTACCCGGGCGTGATTGATTACGCGGGTGGAACTGCGGTTCACATCAACGCTGGGGCTGCTGCGTTGGCGTTGGCGGTGGTTCTGGGGCGACGGGTTGTTTTCAGCAAGGGCGCTCATAAGCCACACAACGTTCCCCTGGTTCTGCTGGGTGCAGCGCTGCTGTGGTTTGGGTGGTTTGGTTTCAACGCGGGAGCCGAGTTCCTTGCAGAGGGCATGCCCGGCGTTGGTCTCATCGTTGTCAACACTCTGGGCGCCACGTCCGCAGCAATTCTTGGCTGGATGATTATCGAGAAGCTGAAGGATGGAAAAGCCACGGCCGTGGGCGCTGCTTCGGGCGCCGTCACCGGTCTGGTGGCCATCACTCCGGCGTGTGCAAACTTGACTCCAGGGTTCGCGCTGCTGTTGGGTGTGGTTGCCGGAGTAATCTCTGCACTCGCAGTCGACCTGAAGTTCAAGTTCGGCTATGACGACTCACTCGATGTAGTGGGTATTCACTTGGTCGCAGGGTTGGTGGGAACCCTTTACCTCGGGTTCTTTGCCATCGACACCGGGCTCTTCACAGGTGGAGACTTCGGTCAACTCACGGTGCAGGCCATTGCCGCGGTGGGAATCATGGTCTACTCCTTCGTTGTCGCGCTGATCCTTGGGTTCGCCATCGAGAAGACACTGGGCTTCCGGGTCACCAGCGAAGACGAGGTAGCAGGAATCGACACCGCCGTTCACGGTGAAGAGGGCTACCAGCTGGAAGAAGACGCTCGAGTCTAGAACGAGACAGAAGGGGTGGGACCAGTGTGGTTCCACCCCTTCTGCATGCCAGGACGCGAAGGATTTCTCCCCGGGTAGGGAGGTAGGAAGACCTGGCCGCGACATAGACTGACGCGGTGCCAGAGCCTTCCGCCATCGCTTCCTTCTTGCTCGTGGCGGTCGTCGTCATCG